>DATAKN010000236.1:0-15934 GCA_036261595.1 Marmoricola sp. | reverse complement strand
GATCTCGACGGACCGGTACGCCGGCTCGTCCGGACGCCGGTCTGCGATCCGGGCGTCGTCGAGCACGGCCGCGGCCCGGCGTACCAGCGTGCGCACGAGGGAGGCCCGCCACGTGGTCCAGGCCTTCTCCGAGGTCGCCTTGGCGTCGGCCTCGGTGAGCGCGAACAGCAGCTCGAGCTCCTCGCGGTCGCGGATCCGACCGGTGACCAGCTCCACGGTCGCGGGGTCCTCGGCATCACGCGTCGTGGCGGTCTCCGGCAGCAGCAGGTGCCAGCGCACCATCGCGGCCAGCAACTCGGTCTCGCGCTCGTCGAAGCCCATCCGACGGGCGATCGTGCGCGCGATCGGCTCCCCGGCGACGCAGTGCTCGGTGAGCTGTCCCTTCCCGATGTCGTGGAGGAGTGCCGCCACCATGAGCACGTCGGGGCGCGACACCCGCCGGATCAGGGCGGACGCCTCGATGCAGGTCTCGACGAGGTGCCGGTCGACGGTGAACCGGTGCACCGTCGACGCGTGCGGGAGCAGCCGGACCCGTTCCCACTCGGGCAGGAAGGTGTCCAGCGCGCCGGTCTCGTCGAGGGTCTCCCAGACGGCGAGCAGGCCAGGTCCCGCGGCGAGCAGTCGCACCAGCAGGTCGCGCGCCTCCGCGGGCCACGGATCGGGCAGCGGCGCGACGTCGGCGACCAGCCGGGCCGTCGTGGTCGGCTCGAGCACGAGATCGCGCTCGGCCGCCTCGGCCGCAGCCCTGAGCAGCAGGCAGGGGTCATCGGCCGGCCGGGCGTCACGGGCCAGAACGACCTCCTCGTAGGCGACCGCCAGTCCCCCGCCGATCGACTCCAACTGTGGGCGTCGGCCGGCCGCCGCGCTCGGAGGCCTGCGCAGCACCGCGTCGACGCGGCGCCAGGTGAGGCGGGACAGGTGGGTCATCCGGCGGCCCAGACCGCGCACGTGCTGCTGGACCGCTGCGGCATCGGGGAGCCCGAGCAGCGGCGCCAGGTCCGGCCAGAGCTCGGGGGCGATCCGGTCGTTGCCGCGCCCGGCGGCCGCGTGCAGCGCGTCGCGGACGTCGAGCAGCGCCTGCCGGCAGCTCTCCAGCTCGCGGTGCGGCACGTCGACCAGCCACGTGGCGACCAACGCCTTGAGCACCGTGGCGTCGCGCAGGCCGCCGGTGGCCTCCTTGAGGTCCGGCACGGAGCTGTGCGCGAGCTCACCGAGCAGGCGGTAGCGATCGCGCACGAGTGCGTGCAGCTCGGGCAGGCGCTCCTTCGCGTCTCGACGCCACGCGGTCAGGATCGCCGTACGCAGCCGCAGGGTGAGGTTGGGGTCGCCGGCGAGGTGGCGGACGTCGAGCATGCCCAGGGCGACCTTCAGGTCCGCACCGGCCTGCTCGAGCACCTCCGGCACCGAGCGCACGGAGTGGTCGATGGTGGCGCCGGAATCCCACAACGGGTACCAGATCTGCGCGGCCCACTCCCCCGTGGAGACGCCTTCGTCGTGCACCAGCACGACGTCCAGGTCGCTGTACGGCGCGAGCTCCTCCCGGCCGTATCCGCCGACCGCCACCAGGGCGGCGCCGACGTCGGGCGCGCCCACCGACGCGTACGCCGCCTGGCAGAGCGCGTCCGCCTGCGCGGCCCGTCGCGCCCGATCCTCAGCGGTCATGCGCTCACGGCCCCGGGGTTTCGAGGCTTCCTTCGAGGCTCGCAAGCTCGCACCTCAGGACAAGCGCAGGCTGGCACCTCAACCACCGAGGTCAGATGGCCAGCTCGTCGCGGTCGCCGGTGCGGACCCGGATCACGGTCTCGACCGGTGCGATCCACACCTTGCCGTCGCCGATCCGGCCGGTCTGCGCGGCGCGCACGATCGCGTCGGCCACGGCGTCGACGTCCTGGTCGTCGACGACGATCTCGACCCGGATCTTCGGCACCAGGGCGATGTCGTACTCCGCACCCCGGTAGACCTCGGTGTGGCCCTTCTGGCGGCCGTACCCACTCACCTCGCTCACCGTCATGCCGGTCACCCCGACGGTCTCCAGCGCGGCGCGCACGTCCTCCCACTTGTGCGGCTTGATCACCGCGGTCACGAGCTTCATGACTGGTCCTTCCTGGTCGGTGCCTGGGTGGTGCGGTTCAGTCCCGATGGCCAAGGATGCTGCTGGTCCGGGCACCGGCCGTCGCGTGCAGGTCGTACGCCGTCTCCGCGTGGACCGCCAGGTCGATGCCGCTCACCTCGTGCTCCGGGTCGATCCGCAGGCCCATGACCCGGTCCACGACCAGCCCGATGATGCCCGAGACCACGAACGCGTAGACGAGCACCACCACCGCGGACAGGGTCTGCTTGCCGAGCTGACCCACCCCACCGCCGTAGAAGAGTCCGTCGACGTGGGCGGGTGCCGCCGCGGTGGCGAGCAGGCCGATCCCGATCGTGCCGACCAGACCGCCGACCATGTGCACGCCCACGACGTCGAGCGAGTCGTCGTACCCGAAGGCGTACTTCAGCCCGACGGCAAGGGCGCAGATCACGCCCGCAGCGGCCCCCATCACCAGGGCACCCAGCGGTGAGAGCGACGAGCAGCTCGGGGTGATCGCCACGAGCCCGGCCACCAGGCCCGACGCCGCGCCGAGCGACGTCGCGTGGCCGTCGCGCACCCGTTCGATCAGGAGCCATCCGAGGCAGCCGGCGGCTCCGGCGCACAGCGTCGTGACGAACACGACCGCCGCGGTGTGGTCGGCCCTCAGCGCCGAGCCGGCGTTGAACCCGAACCAGCCGAACCACAGCAGCCCCGCACCGAGCATCACCAGCGTGAGGTTGTGCGGACGCATCGGCTCCTTGCCGAACCCGACCCGGGTCCCGACCACCATCGCGAGCGCGAGCGCGGAGGCGCCTGAGCAGATCTCCACGGCGGTGCCGCCCGCGAAGTCGACAAGGCCCACCTTGTTCGCCAGCCACCCGCCGGTGTGGCCCGCGCGGTTGAGGTCGAAGACCCAGTGCGCGACCGGCGCGTAGACCAGCACCGTCCAGATCGACACGAAGACGATCCAGGCACCGAACCGCGCCCGATCCGCGATCGCTCCCGACACGAGTGCCCCGGTGATCACGGCGAACAGCCCCTGGAACGCGGCGAAGAGGATCACCGGGACGCTGAGCCAGCCATCCGCCGACGGCTTCATCAGCGACTGCAGCCCCACGTCCTGGAACGGGTTGCCGAGCAGACCACCACCGATGTCGTCGCCGAAGGACATCGAGTAGCCGACCAGCACCCAGATCACCGTGATCGCGGCGAGTGCGCCGAAGGTCATCATGATCATGTTGAGCACGCTCTTGGAGCGCACCATGCCGCCGTAGAAGAGAGCCAGGCCGGGCGCCATCAGCAGCACCAGGGCCGAGGCGGCGAGCAACCAGGCGGTGTCGCCGGCGTCGATCCGCGTCGCGAGCGTGGCGAGCGCAGGCAGGCCGAAGGAGGCGTCGGTGAGGGACGTCATGGCGGGTCACTGTGGCCTGCCCACGTTCCGGATCGGTGCCGCACTTGTTACATCCGTGTTACGGCAGGTTTCGGCAGGCTCGACCACCAGTGCTGCTGGTCGAGCCTGCCGAAGCCCCATGCTGGTGCTAGATCGCCGCCTCGTCCCGCTCTCCGGTGCGGACCCGGATCACGCTGTCGACCGACGACACCCACACCTTCCCGTCCCCGATCCGACCCGTCTGCGCGGCCTTCACGACGATGTCCGTCACGTCGTTCACGTCGCTGTCGTCGACGACGATCTCGATCCGGATCTTCGGCACCAGTGCGATGTCGTACTCCGCCCCGCGGTAGACCTCGGTGTGGCCCTTCTGCCGGCCGTACCCGCTCACCTCGCTGACCGTCATCCCGGTCACGCCGAAGGTCTCCAGTGCCTCCCGGACCTCTTCCCACTTGTGCGGCTTGATCACCGCGGTCACGAGCTTCATGCGCTCACACCTTCCTTGACGGCACCGGCAGCGGCCAGCGGCGAGCTGCCCAGGCGACTCGTGGACGTGGCGAGGTCGTACGCCGTCTCGCCGTGCTCGGCGAAGTCGATGCCCTCGACCTCCTCCTCCTCGGTGATCCGCCAACCGATCGTGTACTTGATCGCCAGGCCGATGATCGTGGTGAACACGCCGCTCCACACGATCGCGAAGACCGCTGCCGCCACCTGGTCACCGAGCGACCCGAAGCCACCGCCGTAGAAGAGGCCGTCGATGCCGCCCGGGGCAGCGGAGCTGGAGAACAGCCCGATCAGCACGGTGCCGATCACACCACCGACCAGGTGCACGCCGACCACGTCGAGGGAGTCGTCCAGGCCGAACCGGTACTTCAGGCCGACGGCCCACGCGCACACGCCACCGGCGATCGCACCGATCGCGATCGCGCCGGGCAGCTCGACGGCCCCGCAGGACGGGGTGATCGCGACGAGACCGGCGACGATGCCGGACGCCGCGCCGAGCGTGGTGGCCTTCCCGTGCAGCAGCCGCTCGACGGCGAGCCAGCCGAGCATCGCCGCCATGGTGGCGATGGTGGTGTTCAGGAACGTCACGCCGGTCTCGGTCATGAACTGAGCGATGTCCTTCTTGCCACCGTCACCTGCGGTGAACACCAGCGAGCCGACGTTGAAGCCGTACCAGCCGAACCACAGCAGACCGGCACCCACCATGGTGAGCGTCAGGTTGTGCGGCCGCATCGGCTCCTTGCCGAAGCCGACGCGCTTGCCGATGATCAGCGCCAGCACGAGACCCGCGACACCGGCGTTGATGTGCACCACGGTGCCACCGGCGTAGTCCTGGGCGCCGAAGTGCTTGCTGATGAAGCCGACACCGGTGCTCCACACCATGTGCGCGATCGGGAAGTAGGACAGCGTGATCCACAGCGGCAGGAACACCACCCACGAGGACAGCTTCACGCGGTCGGCGATCGCTCCGGAGATCAGCGCTGCGGTGATGACCGCGAAGGTCATCTGGAACATCACCGAGATGTAGCTGCCCGCACCCACGTGGTGGAGTCCGAAGAGCTCGAAGGGGTTGGCGAGCAGGCCGCCGAGCAGGTCCTTCGAGCCGAAGGACATCGACCAGCCCCAGAGCACGTAGACGATGCCGACCACCGCCATCGCGACGTAGGACATCATCATCATGTTGAGTACGGACTTCGAGCGGCTCATGCCGCCGTAGAACAGGGCGAGAGCCGGCGTCGTCATCATCAGCACGAGTGCTGTTGCGACGATCATCCAGGCGTAGTAGCCGTCCATCGGACCTCCATGGGTGAGCGGGCAGAGCGTCAGCGAAGGGCCTGGGATCGGACGACACTGTCGGGGCCAGGGCCAGCCACGCTGTCGGGGAAAGACTCGGGGTCCGACGTTTCACGCAGCCGTGCGCGTGCGTTTCGGTTCCGTGACAGGTTTCGCGGCCCTGTTACGAATGCGTGAACCGCGCCCGGAAGCGGGTCATCGCCGCCCGAAGATGGCCCGGGTGATTTCCACACGTTTCACGCACGTTCACCCCGGCGGAGGCCTATTTTGACCATGTGTCCATGTCTGCGGGCCCTTCGCAGCCGGAAGCGCAGCCCGCTCCCCGGCGCCGTGGACGTCCCCGGGATGCGAGCGCTGACGAACGGATCCTGGCGGCCGCCGCCGAGCTGATCCTCACGCGTGGCTTCGACAACATGACCGTCGATGAGGTGGCCTCCAAGGCGCGAGCCGGCAAGGCGACGGTCTACCGGCGGTGGGCCGGCAAGGAGGATCTCGCGTTCGCGGCGCTCGAGCAGCTGTACAACACCCAGTTGCCGATCCCCGACACCGGGACCCTGTACGGCGACCTGGTCGAGGCGACCCGGCAGACGCTGGAGTTCGCCGGATCCGACGTCGGACGGGCGTACCTGCGGATGACCGTCTCGGAGTCGCTGCGCGACCACCGCATCGCGGCGCTGTACGCCTCGGCCTTCCAGGGTCAGGAGGCGGCCGCGCGGGAGATGTTCGTCCGCGGCATCGACCGTGGCGAGCTCAGACCGGACGTCCCGCTCGAGCTCGCGGTGAACTGGATCGCCGGGCTCACGCTGCTCTACGCCATTCTCGACCGGCCGCTGCCGCCGCCGGAGGACGCCGAGTCGCTGGTGGACCTGATCCTCGAGGGCATCGGCGCACAGAACCAGGCCAAGGCCTGATCCAAGGGCGGTCGCGGGCGAGCACCGCGCTCAGTCGGCGGGCGACTCACCGAGCAACGCGTCGACGAACGCCCCGGGGTCGAACGGCGCGAGGTCGTCGGGCCCCTCACCGAGCCCGACCAGCTTGACCGGTACGCCGAGCTCGCGCTGCACGGCCACGACGATGCCACCCTTGGCGGAGCCGTCGAGCTTGGTCAGCACGATGCCGGTGACGTCGACGACCTCCCGGAAGACACGTGCCTGGACCATGCCGTTCTGGCCGGTCGTCGCGTCGAGCACGAGCAGCACCTCCCGCACGGGCAGCTGCTTCTCGATCACTCGCTTGACCTTGCCGAGCTCGTCCATCAGGCCGGCCTTGTTCTGCAGGCGCCCGGCCGTGTCGACGAGGACCACGTCGGCTCCGCGGTCGATGCCGGCCCTGACGGACTCGAATGCCACGCTCGCCGGGTCGCTTCCCTCGGGTCCGGACACCACGTCGACGCCAACGCGCTCGCCCCACGTGGTGAGCTGCTCGGTGGCGGCGGCGCGGAATGTGTCCGCCGCGCCCATCACCACCGACTTGCCGTCGGCCACCAGCACTCGGGCGATCTTGCCGACGGAGGTGGTCTTGCCGGCTCCGTTGACGCCGACCACCAGGACCACTGCGGGCCCCTCACCGTCACCCTGCCCGTCGAGGTGCAGGGTGCGGTCCATGGTCGGATCGACCAGGGCGAGCAGCTCCTCACGCAGGACGGAGCGCGCATCCGGGGCCGTGCTGCCCTCCACTCGCAACCGGGTCCGGAGCTTCTCGACCAGCTCGGTGGTCGGTCCGACACCGACGTCGGCGGTGATCAGGGTGTCCTCGATGTCCTCCCAGGTGTCCTCGTCGAGCCGATCGCGCGAGAGCAGCGCCAGCAGGCCGCGACCGAGGCTTCCCTGCGACCCGGCGAGCCGCTGCCGCAGCCGGACGAGGCGGCTGGCCGTGCCCTCGGGCCGCTCGAGCGTGGGAGCCGCAGGTGCGCTGGGCGCCTCGACCGGCGGGGCCTCGGCGGCGGGCGCCTCGGCCGTCGTCGGCGGCGCCGGAGCCACCGGGGGCGGCTTACGACGGCGCCGGCCCGTGGTGACCAGCCCGACCACCAGGCCGACCGCGACGACCGCGATCGCGACGACAAGGAGGATGATCTCGTTCAGGCCCATGCGTCCCATCCAACCAGAGGAGGGGGTGCGGTCAGTGGCCGGTCAGTGGCCGATCCGTGACGACGTCAGCGCCGGCTGGTCTCGCGGTCGCCCGCGTCGTCGGATCGGGCGGCGATCCGTTCGTCGATCACCTCGCCGGGGCGCTCGAGCAGCTCTCCGACGGTGTCGACACCTCGCTTGACGGCCTCACCCAGCCACGGCGCACCGGGGACCTCTTCGTCGCGGTGCGGGAACGCGACGTACAGCACGACGGCTCCGGCGACCAGCAGGATCGCCACCATCAGCAGTACCAGCACGACCACGAGGGGTCCTTCCCGAGTCCCGAGGGGTTCCGTCAGGCTCCATTGTGGCCGACCGCGCCAAACGCCGAGCCCGTGTTTCAGCCTGCGGTCGTCTCCGGTACGACGAGCGGTTCCAGGGCCGTGCGGATGGAGTCGGGGATCGGAGTGGTCGGCCGCCCGCCCGCGGGGTCGGTGTTGGCGACGTACACGTGCACGAAGCGTCCCTCGGCAGCCGCCTCGTCGTCCGGGAGACCGGCACCGCCCTGGAAGATGCCGATCCGGTACACCACCGAGGAGGTGCCGATCCGGTCGACGACGAGGCCGAGGTCGATCGGGTCCGGATAGCCGACTTCCCGGAAGTAGCGGCACGACACCTCCGCCACCACACCGATCGCCGGGAGGGTGCGGATGTCGACGCCGGTGGCCTCGGCCAGGTGCACGTTGACAGCGGTGTCGATCAGCTCGAAGTAGCGGGCGTTGTTCATGTGCCCGTAGACGTCGTCGTCGGCCCACCGGGTCGTGGCCTGGCGCCACACCGGGTAGTCGGCCCGGGTGGGACGGCTCCGGTCAGGCACTCTCGGCCTCGCGCAGCCGCTGGGAGATCACGGCGGACACTCCGTCGCCGCGCATCGAGACGCCGTAGAGCGCGTCGCCGACCTCCATCGTGCGCTTCTGGTGGGTGATCACGAGCAGCTGGGAGTTCTCCCGGAGCTCCTCGTAGATCTCCAGGAGCCGGCCGAGGTTGGTGTCGTCCAGCGCCGCCTCGACCTCGTCGAGGATGTAGAACGGCGAGGGCCGGGCCTTGAACAGCGCCACCAGGAACGCCACCGCGACCAGCGAGCGCTCGCCACCGGAGAGCAGTGAGAGCCGCTTGACCTTCTTGCCCGGAGGCCGCGCCTCGACCTCGATGCCGGTGGTCAGCATGTCGTCGGGCTTGGTCAGCACCAGGCGGCCCTCGCCACCGGGGAACAGGCGCGAGAACGTCTGGTCGAACGCGCGCGTGACGTCGGCGTACGCCTCGGTGAAGACCTGCTCCACCCGCTCGTCGACCTCGCGGACGATGTCGAGCAGGTCACGCCGGGTGCGCTTGAGGTCTTCGAGCTGCTCGGTGAGGAACTTGTGCCGCTCCTCGAGCGCGGAGAACTCCTCGAGCGCCAGCGGGTTGATCCGGCCCAGCTGCGCGAGCGCACGCTCGGCGGCACGCAGCCGCTTGACCTGCTCCTCACGGTCGTAGGCATACGTCTCCGGCGCCTCGGCGGTGGACTCGGCGCCGCCCTCGGCCCGGCCTTCCGCGCCGTCTGCCGCGTCGTGCTCCGTGGCGTCGGCGGTCACGCGCGGGATCGGCTGGTCGGGGCCGTACTCCGCGACGAGCGAGTCGGCGTCCAGGCCCAGCTCCTCCAGCGCCCGCTCCTCCAGCTGCTGGATCCGCATCCGCTGCTCCGCGCGTGCCATCTCGTCACGGTGCACGGAGTTCACCAGCTCGTCCAGCGTCGTGCCGAGCGCCCGCAGCCGCTCCCGGGTCGCGACGAGCTCCTGCTCACGCCCGGTGCGGCCGCGCTCGATGCCCGTGCGCTGGATGGTGGCCAGCTCGACCGACTCCTCCAGGCGCTCGAGTACGACGGCCACGCCGCGGGCGACCGCCTGGGCGACCCGGCCCTCGCGCAACAGCTGCTCGCGGCGGGCGATCGCCCGGGCGCGGGCCTCGCGTTCGCCACGGGCTGCGATGCGCAGGCCGTCCGCCCGGCCGTGCAGGGCCCGGGCCCGCTCCTCGGCCGTGCGCAGGGCGAGCCGGGCTTCCATCTCCCGGGCCCGCGCGGCCCGGGCTGCTTCGGCGAGGCGTTCGCGCTCCCCGGTGTCCGGCTCGTCGTCCTCGGCGGTCTCGGCGTTCGCGAGCCGTTCCTCCAGCTCGGCCAGACCGGCGAGGTGGGAGGCGTGCGACTCGCGGGCCGTGGTGATCGCCTGCTCGAGCCGGGCCGCCTCGGCCTTGGCGGAGCGGGCCTGCGCGCCGTACTGGCCGAGCTCCTCAGCCACCGCCGCCAGGGCGGCGTCGGACTCGTGGAGTCGGGCGAGTGCGACGTCGGCCCGCTGGGCCGCGTCCTCACGCTCGGTCTCCAGCGTGGCCAGGGTGAAGGTGAGCCGCTCGAGGTCGTGCGTGGCGCGGGCGAGGGCCTCGGCCGCCTCGTCGACGGCCGCCTGGACCTCGATCAGGCTGGGCTGGGTCGAGGAGCCACCGGAGGCGAAGTGCGCGCCGAGCAGGTCGCCGTCGAGGGTGACCGCCGTGACGTCCGGCGTGGCGGCGACCAGCGCACGGGCGCCGGCGAGGTCGTCGACCACGGCCGTGCGGGACAGCAGGCGGGCGAGCGCCGGCCGCAGCCCTTCGGGGCACTCCACCACGTCGGTGGCATAGACGGCGCCCGCGGGCAGGGCAGGCCAGTCGGTGTCGTCGGCGACCGCACCGCCGAGGAGCAGACCGGCCCGGCCGAGGTCGTCGGTCTTGAGGTGCTCGATCGCGCTGATCGCCGCGTCGGCGTCGCGCACGGCGACGGCATCGGCGGCACCGCCGAGCGCGGCTGCGATCGCCGTCTCGTAGCCGGTCCGCACGGTGAGGAGCGCGGCCACCGATCCGAGGAGACCGGAGACGGAGTCGCTCGCCGCCAGCAGCGCGCCGGCGCCGTCCTTGCGGTTCAGCCCGAGCTCGAGCGCCTCCTTGCGCGCCGCCAGTGCACTCCGCTCGCGCTCGGCGGTCTGCGCCTCCTCGCGCACCTTCGCCAGTCGCTCCTCGAGGTCGGCGAGCTGGGCACTGGCGGCCTCGTGCTCGGCGTCCAGGCCCTCCTCCCCCGCGTCCAGGCCGGCCACGCGCGTCTCGAGTGCGGTGAACGCCTGCTGCGCCTTCTCGGCCCGCGCCATGGCCTCGGCGCGGGCATCCGCGAGCCGGGCCACCTCGTCCTCGGCCGCAGCGGCGCGGCTGCGGAGACCGTTGACCTGGCCGTGCAGCCGGGCCAGGCCCTCGCGCCGGTCGGCGGCGGCACGCTGGAGCGCGGCGATGCGGCGCTCCTCCTCGCTGAACAGCTGCTCGGCGGACTGCCGTTCGGTGACGGCCTGCTCGAGACCGGCACGGTTCTGGTCGACCTCGGCGAGGATCGCGGCCTCCTCGGCCTGGACCCGGTCGGCCTCGGCCTCGAGCTGGTCGGGGTCGCGTCCGGACGGCGGGCGCTCGTCGGCGACCTGCTGGGCGTTGCGCACGCGCTCGGCCGCCAGGCTCGCGGTGCCACGGAGCCGCTCGCGCAGGCCCGAGAGCGCGAACCACGTCTCCTGGGCGCGGGAGAGCGCCGGGAGGTCCTCACGCAACGCGGCCTCGAGCGCCGCCTCTGCCTCCCGGGTCGAGGCGATCTCGGTCTCGACCTCGGCGCGCTTGGCAACGAGCACGCTCTCGTCGGCCAGCTCCTGCTCCAGCGAGGTGCGGGCGGTGGCGAGGTCGTCGGCCATCAGGCGGGCTCGGGCGTCGCGCAGGTCGGCCTGCACGGTCTGTGCGCGGCGGGCGACCTCCGCCTGCCGGCCCAGGGGCTTGAGCTGGCGCCGGATCTCGGTGAGCAGGTCGCTCAGTCGCGTGAGGTTGCCCTCCGTCGACTCCAGCTTGCGCAGCGCCTTCTCCTTGCGCTTGCGGTGCTTCAGGACGCCGGCCGCCTCCTCGATGAAGCCCCGACGGTCCTCCGGCGTGGCGTGCAGGATCGAGTCGAGCTGGCCCTGCCCGACGATCACGTGCATCTCGCGACCGATGCCGGAGTCGGAGAGCAGCTCCTGGACGTCCAGGAGACGGCAGGACGTGCCGTTGATGGCGTACTCCGAGCCGCCGTTGCGGAACATGGTCCGGCTGATCGTCACCTCGGCGTACTCGATCGGCAGCGCGCCGTCGGAGTTGTCGATGGTCAGCTGCACCTCGGCGCGCCCCAGGGGCGGACGACCGGACGTGCCGGCGAAGATGACGTCCTCCATCTTGCCGCCGCGCAGCGACTTGGCACCCTGCTCGCCCATCACCCAGGCGAGCGCGTCGACGACGTTGGACTTGCCCGAGCCGTTCGGGCCCACGATGCAGGTGATGCCGGGCTCGAGCTGCAGGGTGGTCGAGGAGGCGAAGGACTTGAACCCCTTCAGGGTCAGGCTCTTCAGGTACAAGGTGTGGCTCCTCAGTCCGACAGTGCTGACCACCCTGTGCTGGCCAGGTGGCCCGTGGGTGCGCGAACAGCGATCCTATGCAGGACCTCTGCCGGGGGAAGCGGCAACGTCGAGACTAGTGGCCCGGGGCGGCGTACGGCGGCAGCGGGCGCGTGTCGGCTCAGGCGGTGACCGCGGCGTCGTCGTGGGCCACGTGCCTCAGCTCGCGCCAGATCAGCACGCAGAACAGCGCCGAGCCACCGAAGGCGAACCAGAACGGCGCGGTCACGCCCCACTGCCGGGCGAGCCCGCCGCCGATCGCCGACCCGATCACGAGCCCTCCGTAGACGCCGAGCATGTTGACCGAGCCCACGCGACCCTGCAGAGCGGTCGGGACGGCGCGTTGCCGCACGGTCATCGAGGTGGTTCCCCAGATGAAGGCGTGCGCACCGAAGACGAAGAAGATCACGAGCGCGACCGCCGGCACGGTGGTCAGGGCGAGCGAGAGGTGGACGAGCGTCTCCACGACCAGCCCGATGCGCATCAGGTTGCCGAGGCTGACCCGCCGCGTGATCCACCCGTACGCCGCCGTGCCCGCCAGGCCTCCGACGGCCGACGTCGTGGTGAGCAGCCCGAATCCCACCGGGCCCATCCCGAGGTGCCGGGTCGCGTACAGCACGAGGACCGACCACGCGGCACCGAAGGTGATGTTGAAGATGAAGATCGTGACCACCAGGGTGCGGACCGCGGCGTGGTGACGCACCCACCGAAGCCCCTCCGCGATGTCGGCCCGGAGGTGGCTGCGCTCCTCGGGCGCTCGGCCGTGCGGGGGCAGCACGATGCGCGAGACGAGCGCCACCCCGGCGAGCACGAGCACCGCCTCGGCGGCGAACGGCAGCGCCATGCCGGCCGCGAACAGCGCCGCACCGATCGGCGGCCCTGCCAGCTGGTTCAGCGTGATGAACCCGCTCATCAACCGCGCATTGCCCAGCGCCAGGTCCTCGCGGTCCACCAGCATCGGCATGAGCGTGCTCGAGGTGTTGTCGGCGAACACCTCGGAGACGCCCAGCAGGAAGAGCGCCGTCAGCACCACCGGGATCGACGCGGCGTGCCCGAGGACCAGGCCGGCGAGGACCAGCAGCACGAGCGCCCGCACGAGGTTGACCGCCATGATCAGCAGACGCCGGTCGAGCCGGTCCGCCAGCGCACCGGCGTACAGGCCGAACAGCAGTGGGGGCAGCCACTGCAGCGTCGCGGCGAGCGAGACCACGAACGGATCGTGCGTCCGCGAGGCGATCAGCAGCGGACCGGCCGCCAGGGCGAGCCCGTCGCCGAGATTGGTCGCCCAGGAAGAAGCCACGAGCCAGCGGAAACCCGGGCCCAGGCGTCGAGGCGCAAGGGTCTCGATCAGCCTGGTCACCGGGGCACCCTAGGTGCCCCCACCCCCGAGCGCACCCGGGTTTCCGCCGGCCGTCCTGGTCAGTCGCTCAGACACTCCCCTGCGTAGTACATGAGCGCGTCCAGGAGGTGGTCGACACCGTGCCCGTCGGTCACGGCCTTGACCGGGGCGTTCTTGGCCAGCTCGAAGAAGTCGGCGTTGGAGATGCGTCCGCTCTGCTCGGCCCCCCGCGCGCCGGCGACGCCGGTCCCCATCGCGAAGTACGACGGCTCGCCGCTCGCCGTCCAGGCCGCAAGGACGCACGGGGCCTGGGCCCCGGTGATGATCCCGTCCTGGACCGCACCTCCGACGATGTCGTCGATGGTGGCGTAGGCCCAGTTGCCGGACGCCGTGCTGTGCTGGAGGCCGGCCTGGCTGCCGGAGACGCGGATGCAGTCCCACGCAGAGGCAGGTCCGGCACTGACCGCGACGATGGCGGCAGCGGCTCCCGCCGCCACCACGGTTGCTCGAGTCCTCATCGGTGTGTCCCTTCGGTCACGGGCACCCGGTGTGCCCCCGACGACATGCTCGACGGCGGCGTAGCGGCACCGCGTCCGCCATGAGGATGATCCGGGTCAACCCCGAGGACGACATCGAGCACGGCGAGCGCAGTGGCTCGGGCGCCCGCTACCGGCTCAGGGCCTTGAGCCCGCCGATGAGCAGGTCGACGCCGAAGCCGAACCGCTCGTCGGCCGACCCGGTCGTCATCGTGGGCGCGAGAGCGCGCAACAGCGGGAAGTGCTCGGCCGGCAGCTGTTCGAAGACCGACCGGACGTTCGCGACCACGGCGTCCTCGGCCTGGTCGGAGGGTTCGGCAGACCCGGGCATCCGCCACATGTCCTCCTCCATCGCCACAGCGGCGACGTAGAGCGAGGACATGTCGATGAACCAGGCGACGTGCTGGTCGGACACGCCTCCAGCCTTGAGCAGGGCGATCCAGCGCTCGCTCACCATGAGCGCCCCGGCGTCGAGCGGGATCATGCCCATCGTGCAGCGCGCCACTCCGGGGTTCGCGCGGTAGAGCTCGAGCAGGTCGACCAGGCAGGCGCGGAGCTGCTCGTCCCATACCGCGGGGTCCGGGTCGGGGATGCGCAGCTGCGAGGACACCTTGCCCACGACCAGCTGGTCGAGCTCGGCCCGGTTGGCGACATGGGCGTACAGCGAGGCCGGCCCGGTGCCGAGCTCGCGCGCGATCGAGCGCATCGTGACCGCGTCGTACCCGTGCTCGCGCATCTGCTCGATGGCGACCTCGACGATCCGGTCGGCCGACAAGCGCTCGGCGGACGGCGACCGGCGGCGCCCCTGGACACCGTTGCGGTCACCGAAGACCCGGCTGACGACGGCCGCGACGCCCTCGGCGACGGCATCGGCGCCAGCCTGAGTCGGGAACGCACCGGCACGAGCCCTCGACGACCTGCTGTCCACCATGAGCCGAGTGTACAACGTTCAACGAACAATGTTCTTGACTGACGAACAGCGTTCGCTGTAGAACGATGTTCGTCACTCGAACAACGTTCGTCAGGAGATCTGATGTCCCTTCCCACCACCATCGGCCCGGCCGAGGCGGAGACCGGCACGGCCGACGGTCTGCTCGGGCCGAACGGTTACCGCTACCGCTGGATGGTCCTCGTCGTCGTGATGGTCGCCGACGTGATGGACCTGCTCGACTCGACCATCGCCAACCTCGCGGGCCCCTCGATCCGGCGCGACATCGGCGGCGGCGAGACCACCCTGCAGTGGGTGCTGGCGGCGTACACGCTGACCTTCGCCGTCGGCCTGATCACCTCGGCACGTGCCGGCGACCTGTTCGGCCGCCGACGGCTGTTCCTGATCGGGATGATCGGCTTCACCGCCGCGTCGCTGACCTGTGGCCTCGCTCCGACCGCGGGCGTCCTGATCGCCGCCCGCGTCGCGCAGGGCTTCTTCGGAGCGGTGATGATCCCCCAGGGTCTGGCGATGGTGAAGTCGTCGTTCACCGAGGCCGACCTGCAGAAGGCGTTCATCCCCTTCGGCCCGGTGATGGGCCTCTCGGCCGTGCTCGGCCCGATTCTCGCCGGCTTCCTCCTCGATGCCGACCTGCTCGGCACCGGATGGCGCGCGATCTTCTGGGTGAACGTCCCCGTGGGCGTCGTGGCGTCGTACCTGGCGATCCGGTACCTGCCGAAGAACCTGCACGCCCACCTCGAGCGCAACCCGGAGGCTCGCCTGGACCCGCTCGGTACGACGCTGCTCACCGCCGCCTCGATCACGCTGATCTACCCACTCGTGCAGGGGCACGAGCAGGGCTGGCCGGGCTGGATGTTCGCGATGCTGGCCGCCAGCGCGTTGCTGTGGGCCGCGTTCGCGATGTCCGAGCGGCGTGCCGCCCACCCCGTGATCGAGCGGTCCGTCATGGCCAACAAGGCGTTCCTCGCCGGCCTGGTGTTCCTCGGCACGTTCTTCACGGCCATGTCCGGCTTCATGCTCACCATCAACCTGTTCCTGCAGTACGGCTTGCGGTTCACGCCGATGCACACCGGCGTGGTCCTCGCACCGTGGGCACTCGGGATGGCGGTGGGCGCCGGGGCCTCCGGAGCTGCGCTCGGGCCGAAGTACGGCCGGAAGGTCCTGCACGGCGGCCTGCTGGTCCTCGCCGTGGGGCTCGGCGTCGTCTGGGTGACGGTCCGCGCACACGGCCTGGCCACGGGCGGCTGGGACCTCGCGCCCGGCTTCTTCGTC
>DATAKN010000218.1:0-24345 GCA_036261595.1 Marmoricola sp. | reverse complement strand
GGGCTGGTACGGCCAGCCCTTCGGCAAGCCGCTGGCCCGCACCCGCGAGGTCGTCGACATCATCCGCCAGGTGCTCGCCCGCGAGGCGCCGGTGACCAACGACGGCCCGCACCACCCGCTCCCGTACGCCGGCCCGGGCGCCGTCGGCCTCGGCAAGCCGTTGAAGCCGATCGTGCACCCGCTGCGCTCGGACATCCCGATCTGGCTCGGCGCCGAGGGCCCGAAGAACGTCGCCCAGACCGCGGAGATCGCCGACGGCTGGATCCCGATCTTCTACACGCCGAAGTCTGCGGGGATGTACCAGCCCTGGCTCGACGAAGGCTTCGCCCGACCCGGTGCACGGCGTACCAGGGCCGACTTCGAGATCGCCGCGACCTGTCACCTGCAGATCACGTCGAGCCCCGAGGAGCGCCAGGCGGTGATCGACGGGCTCAAGCCGGTGATCGCGCTGTACATGGGCGGCATGGGGGCCAAGGAGCAGAACTTCCACAAGAACGTCTTCGAGCGGATGGGCTATGCGTCGATCACCGACGAGGTCCAGGAGCTGTTCCTCGCCGGCAGGCGGGAGCAGGCCACCGCGCTGATCCCGGACGAGCTGGCCGACGAGATGCACATCGTCGGCGACGCCGGCTTCGTCAAGGAGCGGGTGGCGCAGTGGGAGGAGACCGGCGTGACCACCCTGCTGCTCAGCTGCCGCGACGCTGCCGAGGTACGTCGGGTGGCCGAGCTGCTCGCCTGACCGTGCGGTGATCGGCCCGGTCAGGCGAAGCTGATCTCCTCGGAGCCGACCACGACCGCCTCGCGGCCGGGCCCGGTCTGGAACTGCCAGTAGAGGTTCGTGTGGGCGATGACCTGGCCGGGATCGGGAGCGCCCCACGCCGTGAGGTCCTCGGTGGTGTGCGCGTCGCTGACCAGCGTGGTGTCGTAGCCGCGGACGAACGCACCGTGCAGCGTCGCCCGGATGCACGCGTCGGTCTGTGCGCCCACGACCACCACGTGGCCCACGCGGAGCTCGGCGAGGACCTGCTCGAGATCCGTGGCCTCGAACGAGTCGCCGTGGCGCTTGTGCACCACCGGCTCGGAGCCCGTGGGCTCCAGTTCCGGCACCAACTGCCAGGGGCCGCTGTCCGGCACGAGCTCATCGGACGAGTGCTGGATCCAGACGACCGGAGCGCCGGCCTCGCGGGCACGCCTGACCAGGCCGGCGATGGTGGCCACCACCTGGTCACGGTGGCGGGCGCCGTCGACGACGCCGTTCTGGACGTCGACGACGAGCAGGGCTCGGTGCGGTCGATCGGGAAACGTGGTCACGGGGTCTCCTCCGAGTCGGTCGGTCATCGGCGTCGATGCTAGATCTGCCCTCCGACCATCCCGACTCGTCGCGACGGCCCCGTTGTGCTCGCGTCATCCTGGGGTACGGGGTCAGACCGACGTGACGACGCAGGGAGTGGACGACGGTGGCATCCATGGAGCCGATCGACGAGACCGTGGCGGCAGTGAACGAGCTGGGCCCTGACGGCCTGCTCGACGAGCTCAGGAGGCGCGCGAACCGCGCCAAGGAGGTCGTGCCGGACCTCGTGGGCGTGAGCATCGCCCGCCTCGACCAGGGTCTGACCTTCACCCTGGTGGCGAGCAACGAGGAGATCGCGATCCTGGACGGCATCCAGTACGTCGCCGGGGGACCCTGCGTGGAGGGCGCCCTGACCGAGGAGGTACGCCAGTTCGAGAGCCAGGACGTCCTCGACGAAGCCCGGTGGCAGATGTTCGCCGGAGCGACCGCGGCGCGCGCCGTACGCAGCACGCTGACTCTGCCGGTGCTGCGCCGCGGAGCTGTCGTGGGCACCGTCAACCTGTACGGCGCCTCAGCACGCGCGTTCGACGACCAGTACGACGAGCTCGCCCAGATCTTCGGCGCGTGGGCTGTCGGGGCGATCACCAACGCGGACCTGTCGTTCACGACCCGCGACGAGGCCCGCGAGGCGCCGCGACGGATCCGCGACCACGTCGTGGTCGAGACCGCGATCGGGATCCTGGCTGTGCGCCTCGGGGGTGACATCGACGCCGCCGAGGACCGACTGCGCGAGGCCGCCGCACGTGCGGGCGTCAGCACGTTCGAGCTCGCCCGGGAGATCATCCGGGCACAGGAACGCCACGACCCCGGCGAGCCGGGGCCCTGATACCGCTCAGCTCACGCAGAACTCGTTGCCCTCCGGGTCCTGCATGACGGCGAAGTAGTACGCGTCCTCCGGGTCGTCGCCCCGGCCGTGCCGGACCACGGTGGCACCGAGCGCCACCAGCTCCGCGACCTTGGTGTCGACGATCTGGATGCGCTGCTCGAACGGCATCGCATCGTCGCGACCGGTCGGGTAGAGGTCGAGGTGCAGCCGGTTCTTCCCGACCTTGTCCTCGGGCACCTCCTGGAACCAGATCGGCGGCCGGAGACCCTCGGGGTCGAAGAGCCGGTCGTAGAACTCGGCCTCGTCACCGAGCCGACGCCGATAGTGCGCCCACCAGGTCGCGTCCGGCTCCGTCGGGGGCACCTGGACGTAGCCGAGGGCCTGGGCCCAGAAGGCCGCGAGCCGCGCCGGGTCGTGGCAGTCGATCGTCAGCTGGATGAACACCATGCCGCCACGGTAGGTCGGCGCACGGACAGTCAGGCGGCTGCGTGGAATGTCGGGTCGATCGGGACTCGGTGCCGCAGCCGCGGCACCTCCGGTCGACCGGCGCCGTTGCCTGAAACTGAAACACGTTCTACTCTGACGGCCATGACTGGCTCTGAGGACACCTTGCGCACGGGTACGCACAACGGCCACCTCATGGTGGCGGCTCTCAAGCGGCACCGGGACCGGCCGATCATCCACCTCGGGGACGTGACCTTGACCGGTCAGCAGGTCGCCGACCGGATCAGCCAGTACATCCAGGCCTTCGAGTCCCTCGGCGCCGGCACTGGCACCGGCGGCGCCCTGCTGGCCCTGAACCGTCCCGAGGTGCTGTTCATCCTCGGCGCCGGCCAGACCCAGGGCTACCGCCGTACGTCGCTGCACCCGCTCGGGTCGGCCGACGACCATGCCTACGTCATCAACGACGCCGACATCACGACGCTGATCGTCGACCCGTACTTCGCCCAGCGGGCGATCGA
The DNA here is from genome assembly GCA_036261595.1 of Marmoricola sp. Lineage (GTDB taxonomy): Bacteria > Actinomycetota > Actinomycetes > Propionibacteriales > Nocardioidaceae > Marmoricola. The sequence goes on along the minus strand of DATAKN010000218.1, from coordinate 21,206 downwards.
CCTGCTCCAGAAGTGCCCCGGCCTCACCCAGGTGCTGACCATCGGCCCCGTGCCGGAGGAGATCGCCAAGGCCGCCGCCGACAGTGGCCGCGCCAGCGCGGACCTCATCGAGGTGGCCGCCGGGTTCGAGCCGCAGAAGCTGGAGGCCAAGCTGCTGCCGCCGGACCACATCGTGTCGATCACCTACACCGGCGGCACCACCGGGAAGCCCAAGGGCGTCATCGGCATGGCCCAGACCATGAACACGATGACCAGCGTCCAGCTGGCGGAGTGGGAGTGGCCGGAGTCGCCGCGCTTCCTGATGTGCACACCGCTCTCGCACGCCGGCGCCGCCTTCTTCGTGCCCGTGGTGATCAAGGGCGGCACTCTGTTCGTGTCGGCACGGTTCGACCCCGCCGAGGTGCTGGCCACCATCGAGGAGAAGAGGATCAACTCCCTGATGCTGGTCCCGACGATGCTCTACGCGCTGCTGGACCACCCCGACTCGCGCACCCGCGACCTGTCCTCGCTGGAGACCGTCTACTACGGCGCCTCCGCGATCAACCCGGTCCGGCTCAAGGAGGCGATCGAGCGGTTCGGCCCGATCTTCGCCCAGTACTACGGCCAGTCGGAGGCACCGATGGTGATCTCCTACTTCCCCAAGGGCGACCACGTCGACGCCGACGGCAAGCCCGTCGAGAGCCGGCTCACCTCGTGCGGCCGGCCGGCTGCGCTGGTGCGCACCGCCCTGCTCGGAGAGGACGGCCGGCCCGTCGCACCGGGGCAGCCGGGGGAGATCTGCGTGGCCGGACCGCTGCTGTCGGGTGGGTACTGGCAGCTGCCCGAACAGACGGCCGAGACGTTCCGCGACGGCTGGATGCACACCGGCGACGTGGCGCGCGAGGACGAGGACGGCTTCTGGTACATCGTCGACCGCACCAAGGACATGATCGTCACCGGCGGGTTCAACGTGTTCCCCCGCGAGGTCGAGGACGTCGTCGCCGAGCACCCGGCGGTGGCGCAGGTCGGCGTGATCGGCGTACCGCACGAGAAGTTCGGCGAAGCGGTGACCGCCATCGTGGTGCTCCGCGAGGGCCACGAGCTGACCGACGACGTGGTCGCTGAGATCCAGGCGATGGTCAAGGAACGCAAGGGCGCCGTCCAGGCACCCAAGCAGGTGATCGCGATCGACGCGCTTCCCACCACGGCGCTGGGCAAGCTGGACAAGAAGGCGCTCCGGGCCCGGCACTGGGAGGGTCAGGGCCGCAGCGTCGGCTGACCCCGACGGGGGTGCTCAGGCGCCTTCTCGCACCTCGTGGATCTCGTCCGCGACCAGGCCGTGGGCGTCGCGGTGGACGGTGTTGGCCGCGTCCGCGTCGGGGGCGTCGACCAGGCAGAAGATCGTGCCGGCCGACTCGTCGACCCAGTAGCGCAGGTACTGCACGTCGTGGTCGCCCTGGAGGGCCAGGTCGGCCTGGTGAGCCTTGGCGACGTCGTCGATGCTCACGCCGCCGTCGAGGTGGTGGACGTCCATGAAGAGTGGCATGTCGGGCTCCTCGGGTCGTGGTTGGTGGATCAGACGCTAGGGACTGCGACGCGGCGTCGGATCGGTGCAGTCTGCCCAGGTTGGAACCGACGCCTGCCTACATCGGAGCGCCGGCGGCGGCCGCCGTACGACGGATCGCCACCGGCGCCCTGACGTGGATCACCGCGAGTGCAGTTCCAGCACTGCGGCCCAGACGTTCGCGGCGTGCGCATCGAGGACGACGCGGTCGAGCGAGACCGGCGTACCCACGAAGGTGAGCGGGTCTGCCGGCAGCCGGCTCGCGTGCGCTGCGCCGGGGGTGCTGGCGATGGCGGCGATCGCGAACAGGGCGGATGCCAGGAGGGCTGAGGTGCGGCGGTGGGTGCTGAGTTCCATGACGGGCTCCTTGTCGAGGTGGTGTCTCGACGTTAGGAGCGCGTTCGGTCACTCCAGATCGGGGACGGGTTGCCCATGTTGGGCACGGATCCACGCAGGTTCAGAGGGCGGTCGCCCGCTCTGCCGCCTGCGCCCGGTTGGACACGCCCAGCTTGCCGAGGACCGCCGAGACGTGGTGGTCGACCGTCCGCGTGGAGAGGAACAGCCGACCCGCGATCTCGGCGTTCGTCAGGCCCTGGCGCAGGAGGTCGAGGACCTCGGCCTCACGTGCCGTGAGGCCGGCCGGGTGGGCTGCAGTGGACGCCCGCGGTCCGCGTGGCAGCGGAACCCGGTATCCGTGGCGCTGCAGCAGACGGCAGACGTTGACCGCTGCCGGACGAGCGCCGATCGCGGTGAAGATCTCCAGGGCCCGGCGCATCTTGTCCGGGTCGTCGGTCCAGGTGAGCGCGACGGCCTCCTCGAACGGACAGCCGAGGTCGCTCCACGACCGTGCTGCCGCGTCGTACTCGCCCGCGACCTCGTGGGCGTGCGGAGGGTTGAGGGGACGCGATCGATCGACGTCGTGACCGAGCCGGGACAGCCACGCGGTCAGCTCCCCGTGCGTCCAAGGGTCGTCGGTCAGGCCGCGCCGGTAGATGTCGCGCACTTCGTCGGTGACCAGGCCGGAGTCACCGGTGAGCCACGCGGCCTCGGCGGCCGCGGAAGCGACCTTCACGAGCCAGAAGGTCTCGTCGTTGCCGCGTGCAAGAGGCCACAGCTCTGCGAGCCACTGGCGGGCGTCGGGGTGGCCGAGGCGGAAGCTCGCCATGGTCAGCGCGATCGTCAGGTGCATCCGGTTCACGGGCGAGATGGTCTCCTGCATCGTGCTCAAGGCGAGCTCGATCGCGTCGGCGTTGCGGCCACGGCGCAAGAGCTCAGCAGCTCGGGCGCCACGCATGCAGAGGCTGTACGTGTGCTGCTCGTGGTCGAGTGCGTAGCCAAGGCCTTCTTCGTAGAGGTCCGAGTACACGTCGAGCTTCAGCTGGTCGATGGACGCCTCGTAGAGGTTCGTGTAGATGGCCGAAGCGATGTAGGCGTCGTCAGCCTGCAAGGCGTGCTCCAGGGCCTGTTCGAGCAGCGCGAAGTCGACGATGCCCTGCACGGCTTCGGAGAACGCCTTGCCCAGCAAGGCGCGTGCGATCAGGGAGTGGTCGTCGAGGTCCTTCGCGATCCGGGCGCACTCGTCCAGGATCGGCACGCGTTCGGCGGTCGACAGGTCGTCACTGTTGGTGCGGTTGAAGAACGCGAGCGCGCGTTCGGCGCAATCGTCGGCGTCGCGCATCAGGTCGAAGGACTCGTCCCTGGCCGCACGGAACTCCTCGGTCCGGCACAGCCGCCACAGGCAGAGGCTGTACTTGCGCAGGCACCGGCTCAGGTCGACCGGATCTCCGAGCATGCGCCTGATCCTGATCGCCCTTTGCCAGTGCGGTTCGGCCTCCGCCCATTCGTCCCGGGTCGAGAGGGACGTCGCCACAGCCTCCTCGAGGTCCGCCTCCTCGGCGGGGGAGAGCAGGCTCGCATGAGTGAGCGCACGCTCGAAGTGGATGACGGCTTCGCGGTGCGCACTCGCCTCGACGGCCGTCCGGCCGGCCTGACGGGCGTACTGCAGGATCGCCACTGCGTCTCCGGCCCCCATGGCGTGGTGGGCGAGTTCGGCTGCGTCCGCACCATCGCGTTCCAGCGCGACGAGTGCGATCCGGTGCAGCTCGCTCGCTTGCACGTGGGGGATCGAGTCCTCGACAGCCCGACGGGTGAGCTCGTGGCGGAAGGCGAGGTCCATGCCGGTCGGGACGAGCGTGCCCGCGGCCACGCACTCGTCAGCCGCGACGGCAGGCACGCCGCTGACGGCTGCCAGCACCGGGGCCGGCGCCGGACGTGCGAGGACGGCCGCGGCGGCGAGGATGCGCTGAGCCGCCGGCGAGTGCTGGCGTACGCGAGCGCGCACGACGTCGGCCACCGAGGGCGGTACGTCGGCCGCGCCGAGCGCGAGCACTTCACTGAGGTAGAAGGGGTTGCCGCCGGTGAGGGCGTGCAGGTCGGCCGCGAGCTCGGCCGGCGCGAGCTCGCGCACAGCCTCGGCGGAGAGTCGCGGCAGCACGACTCGACGGGTGCTCGCGTGCGTCGCGAGCCGGCCCATCACGGCGGCGAGCAGCCCGTCGTCGCCGGGCTCGTCGTCGCGCGTCGTCACCAGCAGGAGCACCGGGAGTGCCGACAACCGGCGCGAGAAGTGCGTCAGCCAATCGAGGGTCGCCTGGTCGGCCCAGTGCAGGTCCTCGATCACGACGGCGGTCGGCCGACCTTCGCCGCAGAACTCGGTGAAGGCGCCGAAGAGAGCGTTGCGATCCGCGTCCGCCGACACCAGATCCCTCAGTCGGCCGCCCGCCGCCGCGGCGATCTCGTGGAGAGGTCCCAACGGGCGCGGTGTGAAGCCACCGTCGCAGGCACCCCACAGCCAGCGGAGATCCGGGCGGCTGGCCCGGAACGTGTCGATCAGGGAGGTCTTGCCGATCCCCGCCTCGCCGGTGACCATCACCAGGCGACCGTTGCCCGAGGCGGCGTCCCCCGCGTAGTCCGCCAGTGCGCCGAGGAACGGCTCACGTTCGAGCAGTTCCATCTCGCGAGTGTAGGTCCGGGCGACCGCGGCGTCAGCCCTCGAGGAAGGAGTACCTCACCTCGCGCTCGGCGTTGTCGACGTTGAGGTCGACCAGGCACAGGCTCTGCCAGGTGCCGAGCAGCAGCCGGCCGCCGGTGACCGGCAGGGTCGCGTACGGCGGCACGAGGGCCGGCATCACGTGCGATCGGCCGTGGCCGCGGCTGCCGTGGCGGTGACGCCACCGGTCGTCGGCCGGAAGCAGGTCGGCGAGGGCGTGCAGCAGGTCTTCGTCGCTCCCGGCGCCGGTCTCGATGATCGCCAGACCGGCCGTGGCGTGCGGCACGAACACGTGCAGCAGACCATCGCCCTTGTCCGCGACGTACGCGGTGGCGTCCCGGGTCAGGTCGAGGACGGTCTCCGTGCCGCCGGTGCGGTAGCTGCGGGTCTCGGTGTCCATGGACCCCAGCGTGGCACGGTCTACGCCGGCGTCCCTGCCGGCTCCCGCTCGGCCACGGCGCTGCCCTTCCCGCGCAGGCTCTCGCCCTCGATGTCGACGTTGGGCAGGAGTCGGTCGAGCCAGCGCGGGAGCCACCACGCGCGGTCACCCAGGAACGACATCAGCGCCGGCACCAGGGTCAACCGGACCACGAAGGCGTCCACCAGGACGCCGACGGCCAGGGCGAAGCCCATGGACTTGACCACGGCGTCCTCGATCAGCACGAAGCCCGCGAACACCGACACCATGATCAGTGCTGCGGCGACGACCACCCGGGCGCCGTGGCCCACCCCGGAGACCACAGCCTCCCGGGCGGTCTCGCCGTGCACGAAGTCCTCACGCATCCGCGAGACCAGGAAGACCTCGTAGTCCATCGCCAGGCCGAACAGGATGCCGATGATCATGATCGGCAGGAAGCTCACCAGCGGGCCGCCCTTGTCGACGCCGACGAGCTGCGAGAGCCAGCCCCACTGGAAGACGGCGACGGTCGCGCCGAACGTCGCGGCGAGGGACAGCAGGAAGCCCAGCGTCGCCTTGAGCGGCACGAGCAGCGAGCGGAAGACGATCATGAGCAGCAGGAAGCTGAGCCCGACCACGACCAGCAGGTAGACCGGCAGGGCGGCGGCGAGCTTGTCGGAGACGTCGATGCCGATGGCGGTCGCACCGGTCAGGGAGATGTCGGTCCCGCTCGCCTTCGCTGTCGAGGCGAGGTCCGAACGTAGCGTGCGGACGAGGTCGAAGGTCTTCTGGTCGCTCGGACTCGTGGTCGGCACGATCCCCACGAGCGCGGTGCGCCCGTCGGCGCTGGCCTGTGGCGGTGTCACGGCGGCCACGCCCTGCGCCCGCTCGGTGACGGCCGACGCGCGAGCGACCGACTGCTGGACGGCCGCCGGGTCGCTGCCGTGGACCACCATCACCAGACGCCCGTTGAAGCCTTCACCGAATCCCTCCGCGACCAGGTCGTACGCCGTCCGCTTGGCCGTGCCGACCGGGGCGGTGCCGTCGTCGGGCATCGCCAGCCGCATCTGGGTGACCGGGATCGCGAGGACAGCCAGGGTCGCCACGCCGACGACGATCGCCGGGACGCGTGCGCGCAGGATGAACCGGCCCCACGCGAAACCGCGGTTGGTCGCAGCGTCCTCGAGGTCACCGGCCTCCGCCGAGGTGGACGTGCGCTGCCGCCGGGACAGCACCTTGGCCCCGGCGAAGCTGAGCACGGCGGGCAGGAGCGTGACGGCGACCAGGACGGCCACGGCGACGGTCCCAGCGGCAGCCAGGCCCATGGTGGTCAGGAACGGGATGCCGACCACGGAGAGGCCGGCGAGCGCGATGATCACCGTCAGACCGGCGAACACCACGGCCGAGCCGGCAGTGCCGACCGCGCGGCCGGCAGCCTCCTGGCGGTCGAGCCCGATCGCGATGTTGTGCCGGTACCGCGACGTGATGAACAACGAGTAGTCGATCCCGACGGCGAGGCCGAGCATCAGTGCCAGCACCGGTGTGGTGCTGGTGAGGTCCACGACGTGGCCCATGGCCAGGATGCCCAGCATGCCGGTGCCCACGCCGATCAGCGCGTTGAGCATGGTCATCCCGGCGGCGACCAGGGAACCGAACGTGATCACCAGCACCAGGAGCGCGACGGCGACGCCGATGCCCTCGGTCGAGCCGACCTCGGGCGGCGCCATCAGCGCCTCGCCGCCGGGTGCCACCTTCCAGCCCGCGGGCGCCTGGTCACCGAGGTGCTCGTACGCCGTGCGCTCCGCACTCGTGAGCGCGTCGGCCCGCTCCTTGAACTGGACACTGATCAGGGCGTAGCGCTGGTCCCGGCTGATCGCCTGGGCGTCGTACGGGCTGGTCGCCCCGATGACGCCCGGGAGGGTGCTGGCCTTCTGGACCAGCGCGAGCACGGTCGCCCGGTTGTCGGGGGAGACCACCGTCTCGCCCTGGGGTACCCGTACCGCCACGGTCCCGGAAGCGCCACTGGCCTGCGGGAACTCCTGCGCGAGCGCGTCGAGCGCCCGCTGCGCCTCGGTGCCGGGGATCGTGACGCCCGACGTCGGGGCCTTGCCCAGGGCCGCGACACCGGCGATGCCGATGGCGAGGAGGAGGACCCAGGCGGACACGACGACGCCGCGCCGGCGGAAGGCGGTGTGACCGAGGCGGTACAAGAGGTTGGCCATGGAGTGCTCCGGTGGGACGGGGTCACGCAGACCCGCGGGTGGGGGTCAGGTGGTGGCGGGGGTCAGGACGGTCGGGTCGACGCCGAGGATCCGAGCGCCGACCTGCAGCAGGCAGCTGGCCAGCTCCTCGTCGGTGAGCCCGGGCAGCTCGAGGCAGGCGCCGAGCAGGCCGTGCTCGAGCGTGAGTGCCGCGGCGTGCTGCAGCGGCGTCGCGTCGGGACCGGCGAGGATGGCGCGGGCCCGGTCGGCCCACTGCTGGCTCTGCGTGGCGACCGCGCTGACCTCGGCGATGTCCTCCAGGCCGCGCAGCATGGCGAGCGCGGCGCGGTGGCGGACGACCAGCGCGACCGAGAGCTCGAGCGTGCGAGTGAGCCGGTCGCTCTCCGGGATCTCCTCGAGGCTGGTGATCATCTGCTCGAGGTCGTCGCCGAGGCCCTCGATGAGGGCGTCCAGGATCGCCGGCTTGCTCTTGAAGTGGTACAGCAGCGACGCCTTCGAGCACTCGACCTCGTCGGCGATCATCTGCAACGAGGTGCCGCGGAACCCGACCGTGGTGAACAGGCGCTGGGACACCGCGAGGATCTCGCGGCGCAGTGCATCACGAGGGGGACGGCTCATGCCCCCGATGATTCCTGACCGATCGGTCAGAGACAAACCGATCGGTCAGGATCGCGGGGTGACGTCGCTCACCCCGGTGCGGTTCAGCTGCCGGTGAAGCGCGGTGCCCGGTTCTCCAGGAACGCCCGCGGGCCCTCCTTGGCGTCCTGCGAGGAGAACACGGCGGCCCCGACGCGCGCGTCGTCGGCCCAGCACTCGTCCTCGTGCTTGCCCTCGGAGTCGCGCATGGTCTTGAGGATCGCCTGGACCGCCAGTGGGCCGTTGGCCGCGATCAGGTCGGCGATCTCGTGGGCCTTGGCCAGCGCCTGGCCATCGGGCACGACGTGGCCGATCAGCCCGAGGTCCTTCGCCTCGGGGGCGAGCAGGGTGCGGCCGGTCAGCAGCAGCTCCGCAGCGACGGTGTACGGGATCTGCCGGGGGAGCCGGACCGCCGACCCGCCCATCGGGTACAGGCTCCATCGCGCCTCGGCGACACCGAACTTCGCCGACTCGCCCGCGACCCGGATGTCGGTGCCCTGCAGGATCTCGGTCCCGCCGGCGATCGCGGGGCCCTCGACGGCGGCGATCAGCGGCTTGGTGAGCCGGAAGCCCTTCAGCAGGCCCTTGATCACGGTGGGGTCGTACTCGCCCGACTCGAAGCTCTCCGACGGTGGCTTGGCGTCGGCAGCCTTGAGGTCCATGCCGGCGCAGAAGTAGCCACCGGCGCCGGTGAGGATGCACACGCGGATCTCGGGGTCGCTGTTCACCCGGTCCCAGGCGTCCTCCATGATCCGGAGCATCTCCGAGGACAGGGCGTTACGCCGCTCGGGACGGTTCATCGTGACGACGAGCTTGTGCCCGTCCTGCTCGACGAGGCAATCGGGCGTCGTACGGGTCTCGGGGGCAGCGGTGTCCGTCATGGGGCCGATGCTAGCCAAAAACGAGAACGTGTTCTAGTCTCGCGCCATGGCCCTCAACATCGCTGACCTCTTCGAGCATGCCGTCGACGCGGCGCCCGACAAGCCGGCCGTGAAGGTGGGCGAACGGACCGTCACCTTTGCCGACCTGGAGTCGGCGTCCAACCGTCTCGCGCACTACCTGGCATCGCGGGGAGTGAAGGCCGGTGACCACGTCGCGATCTACGCCAAGAACAGCATCGAGCACGTCATCGCGGTGCTGGCCACCGTGAAGATCCGAGCGGTCACCATCAACGTGAACTACCGGTACGTCGAGGGCGAGCTGGACTACCTCTTCGAGAACTCCGACTCCGTGGCGGTGATCTTCGAGCGCAGCTACGCCCCGCTGGTGGCTGCGTGTGCGCCGAAGCACGAGAAGCTGAAGACCTTCGTCGCGATCCCCGACGTGACCGATCCCGACGACGCCTCCGACATCGCGTCGTTCGGCGGGGTCACGTACGCCGACGCGGTCGCCGACCAGATCGACGCCCGCGACTTCGAGCCGCGCAGCGCCGATGACCTCCACATCATCTACACCGGCGGCACGACCGGCTTCCCGAAGGGCGTGATGTGGCGCCACGAGGACTTCTGGCGAGTGCTCGGCGGTGGCATCGACTTCTACACCGGCGAGCCGCTCAGCGAGTACGACCAGTCCGAGCAGGCCAAGCAGGACGGCCGGATGGTCACCTTCCCGCTCAGCCCGCTGATGCACGGTGGCGCCCAGGCCGGCCTGCTCATGCACCTGTTCGCCGGCCACCTCACCATCCTCGAGCCGAAGTTCGACCCGAAGCGGACCTGGGAGATCATCGAGGAGAACGGCGTCCAGCTGATCTTCATGACCGGCGACGCGATGGCCCGACCGCTGATCGAGGAGTTCGAGCGCAAGGCCGCCACCGGGACGCCGTACGACGGCTCGAGTCTGTTCGCGGTCTCGAGCAGCGCCGCGATCTTCTCGCCCGAGGTCAAGGAGCGCTGGATCAAGGCGCTGCCGAACCCCGTGTACACGGACTCTGTGGGCGCCTCGGAGACCGGTTTCCAGGGCATGGGCATGCAGGACAAGGAGCAGATCAGCAGCGACGGGCCGGTCGTCGCACTCGGCCCGAACAGCGTCGTGATCGACGAGATGAACCACGTCATGGACGTGAACACCGACGTCGGCAAGATCGGCCGGCTCGGCCGGGGCGGCTCGGTGCCGGTCGGTTACTACAAGGACCCGCAGAAGTCCGCGGCCACGTTCCTCGAGATCGACGGCACGCGGTACTCGGTGCCCGGTGACTTCGCGCGCATCGAGGAGGGTGGCCGGGTCACGCTGCTCGGCCGTGGCTCGAACTGCGTCAACACTGGCGGGGAGAAGGTCTACCCCGAAGAGGTGGAGATGGCGATCAAGCGGCACCCGGCGGTCTACGACGTGCTCGTGGTCGGCATTCCCGACCCCAAGTACGGCCAGGCCGTGGCCGCCGTCGTGCAGCCGCGCGAGGAGCAGGCCGTCGAGCTCGAAGAGCTGCGCGAGTTCCTGCGCGCCTCGCTGTCGGGCTACAAGCTGCCGCGCGCGCTGACGCTCGTCGAGGAGATCCCGCGCAACGCCACCGGCAAGGCGCAGTACCCGCGGGCCAAGGAGCTCGCCATGGCCGCGCAGGCCTTCCAGGACAGCAACGACAACGCCGGTGAGGCGGAAGGGGCACTCGCCTGATGAAGACCGACATCTGCGAGCGGCTCGGCATCGAGTACCCGATCTTCGCGTTCACCCCGTCGGAGAAGGTGGCGGCCGCGGTGTCCCGAGCGGGGGGCCTCGGCGTGCTCGGCTGTGTGCGGTTCAACGACACCGAGGAGCTCGAGGAGACGCTCACCTGGCTCGACGACAACACCGACGGAAAGCCGTACGGCGTCGACGTCGTGATGCCGATGAAGATCCCCACCGAGGGCAAGGCCGTCGACCTCAAGGCGATGATCCCCGAGGAGCACATCTCCTTCGTGGAGCGCACACTGCAGAAGCTCGGCGTGCCCCCGCTGCCGGAGGGTGAGGGGCGCGAGGGCGTCCTGGGCTGGCTGCACTCGGTGGCCCGCTCGCACGTCGAGGTGGCGCTGAACCACCGGCCCGTCCTGATCGCGAACGCGCTCGGGTCGCCGCCGGTCGACGTCATCGAGCAGGCGCACGAGGCGGGCGTCCTCGTGGCGGCACTGGCCGGCGCGGCGAAGCACGCCGCCTCGCACGTGACCAACGGCGTGGACATCATCGTGGCGCAGGGCTACGAGGCAGGCGGCCACACCGGAGAGATCGCCAGCATGGTGCTCACACCGGAGATCGTCGACGCCGTCGGACCGGACGTCCCGGTGCTCGGGGCCGGCGGCATCGGATGCGGTCGCCAGGTGGCCGCCTCGCTCGCCCTCGGCGCCCAGGGCGTCTGGACCGGGTCGATCTGGCTCACCGCAGCCGAGTACGACCTGTCCCAGGGCACCGGCATCCGGGACGCACTGCTGCGCGCCGGGTCGGGCGACACCGTGCGCACACGCGTGTACACCGGCAAGCCGGCGCGGCTGCTGAAGACGAAGTGGACCGAGGCCTGGGAGGCCGAGGACGCCCCGACGCCGCTCCCGATGCCGCTGCAGAACCTGCTGGTCGCCGACGCGCACAACCGGATGAACCGTGGCGACGACCCCGACACCATCTCGATGCCGGCGGGCCAGATCGTCGGCCGCACCAACGAGGTGCGTCCGGTCGAGCAGATCATGGCCGAGCTGATCGCGGAGTACGACGAGACCGTCGCCCGGCTGGAGAAGATCCGGGGCTAGCGGAGACGCGCCAGCGGATCCGCTGAAGGTGGTCGAGCGAGCCGCGCGCCTGAGGCACGAAGGCGCGACCGGCGTGTCGAGACCTGGTGAGGTGCAAGTACGACCGAAGCGCTCGGGCGTACCCTGAGCCGGTGCTGATCTCCCTCGTCGCCTTCACCGGAGCTGCGGTCCTGATCGTGCTCCTGCCAGGACCGGACACGCTGGTCGTCGTGCGCAGCATCCTGCGCGGCGGTCGCCGTCAGGGCACGCTGACCGCGCTCGGCAACCTGACCGGGCTGACCGTCTGGGTGCTCGGGGCAGCGCTCGGGCTCGCCGCCATGCTCGAGGCCAGCGAGCTCGGGTACGCCGTCCTGCGGGTCGTCGGTGCCGGCTACCTCGTCTTCCTCGGCGTGCAGGCCTGGCGCTCGCGCGGCCGAGTGGAGAGCCCGGCGAGCGCCGAAGGACAGCGGGCCAGCGTGCTCGGCACCGGCTTCCGGGCCGGCGTCCTGACCAACCTGCTCAACCCGAAGGTCGGCGTCTTCTTCGTGACGTTCCTGCCGGGTTTCGTCCCCGCCGGCGCCTCGGTCTTCTGGACGACCGTCATGTTCGGCGCGATCTTCGTCGTGCTCACGGCGCTCTACTGGGTGCTGCTCCTCGGCCTGGCCGGCCGGGTCACCACGTGGATGAACACACCGGCGATCCGGCGACGGCTCGACGCGGCGACCGCCGCGGTCCTGGTGGGCTTCGGGCTCCGCCTGGCCACCGAGTAGGCCGGGCTACGGCCTGGCGCTCCTGCCGCCGTAGGCGCCGTACGCGGTCACGAACGGTTGGTCGCTCGAGACGATCTCCTTGCCCAGGGGCATCAGCGTGACCGGGATGACCTTGAGGTTCGCGATCGCCAACGGGATGCCGATGATCGTCAGCGCCTGGGCGATCGCGGTGAGGATGTGACCGATCACCAACCAGATCCCGGCGACGAGGATCCAGATGACGTTGCCCACCAGCGAGCCTGCGCCCGCTGTCGGCTTGGTGACGACCGTGCGGCCGAACGGCCACAGCACATAGTGGGCGATTCGGAGCGACGCGATCCCCCAGGGGATCGTGACGATCAGCAGGCAGCAGATGAGCCCGGCGAGCAGGTATGCCAGAGCGAGCCAGAGCCCCCCGAAGACCAGCCAGACGATGTTGAGCACCACGCGAAGCAGTCCCATGCCTCCATGATGCCGGGGTCGTCGGGCCGGCCCACGTGACCCGCCTCGCGGCGGTCCACGTCAGGTCCGGGGCGCTCAGGGTGGACCCGTCCCGCCTGCCCACGTCGACGGCGGTCCACACTGGGTTGCATGTCACGCGACGACAGTCTGGCTGCGAGGGCGGCGGCGGTTCGCGCTTCGGCCGAGCAGAAGCTGAATGCACTGGCTGGAGGCGCATCGCTGTGCAGCATCGCGCGTTCCGGCGCATCGTTCCCGGGCGGCAAGTATCAAGAAGGCAGGGCCTATGTGGCAGGCCTGGTCCTTCGCGAGTTGGGCCGGGGACGGACGCAGGAGGAGGTCTCGAGGGCGACTCGGGAGCGGTGGGCGGCATCGGCGCCCACGTCGAGACGTGGCTCGCCCGACTGGAAGGCGTACGGCGAGGGCGGAGACGACGCGCTCGCCGAGCTCCTCGGAGAGTAGGGTCGACCGCCGCAGGCGCTCGACCGTCGCCGCTACGCCCACGGCGTGCCCGAGACCCGAGCGACACTCGCACCAGACCACACCGTGATACCGGCGGTAGCACGTACCCGTGGGCGTCAGTACCTTCACGCCATGGTCGTCCCCTCCCAGGCACCGTCGCGTGCTGCTGCGCGCCGTCTCGTCATCGTCGTTCTCTCCCTCGTCGCCCTCGGCGGTGCGTGGCTCGTCGGCGGCACGGCCGGGGCAGCCGGCCCGACCACGGCGCCGCCGGTGCCCGCGGCGCACTGCGGTCCCGGATCGCTGCCCGAGACCTCGATCCAGGGACGGGTGCCGAGGGCGGACTACCTGTCAGGGCGGGCCGAGCAGGGCTATCGGTGCAACACCGAGGAGGTCGCCCACCAGGGCAGCTCGGGCGGTTTCAAGACGCTGCGCTACACAGATGCCCAGGGCCACACCTGCGCCTTCTACGACTCGACGCTGCTGGTCGGCCGCGACGTGGCGGCCAACCTGCTGTCGGGCGACGGCCAGGGGGTGGTCGTCCTGGACATGACGGACCCGGCCCACCCGCGGCGTACGGCGAACCTGGTGACGCCCACGATGCTCAGCCCGCACGAATCGCTCCTGGTCAACCAGCGGCGTGGACTGCTCGCCGCCGAGATGGGCACCGCGGCCACCCTCCCCGGTGTGCTGGAGATCTACGACGTCCGGACCGACTGCCGACACCCCCGACGACTGTCCACGACGCTGTCGAGCCTGTTCGGCCATGAGAGCGGCTTCGCCCCGGACGGCCGCACCTACTACGCCTCCGGCACCGCCGCCGGCTTCGCCGCCGTCGACGTGTCCGACCCGCGCCATCCCCGCACGCTGTTCCAGCAGCTCGGGGTCCAGTACCACGGCATGCGGCTCTCCGACGACGGTCGCACGCTGTACGCCGCGAACCTCGGCACACCGGGGCCGACCGGCCTCACGGGTGGTGGCCTGCGGATCCTCGACGTCAGCCAGGTCCAGGACCGGGTGGCGCACCCGAAGGTGCCCACGCTGTCGAGCCTGACCTGGCACGGCGTGTCGATCCCGCAGGTGGCCGAGCCGTTCATCCGCGGCGGACACCACTACCTCTTCGAGGTCGACGAGTTCGTCGACCTGTTCTCCGCGAAGGCGCTCACCGATCTCCAGCACTCACCGGTCGGCGCAGCGCGGATCATCGACGTCGACGACCCGCGTCATCCGGTGATCGTCTCCGACGTCCGGCTCGCGGTGCACCAGCCCGACGTGCACGCGGGGGAGCAGCTCCAGGACCCGGGTGCGTCGTTCCCCGCGCAGGGGTACGCCGCCCACTACTGCGGGGTCCCGACTCGCCGCGACCCCAAGATCGCCGGTTGCTCGATGATCCTCTCCGGCCTGCGCCTCTTCGACATCCGCGACGTACGGCACCCCCGGGAGGTGGCGTACTTCAACAAGCCGGTGGTGAAGCCGAAGAAGCTGACCGTGTTCGGCAGCGGTGCCTACGCGATGTCGCAGCCCGCCTGGGATCCCGCGCACGACTCGGTCTGGTACACCGACACGAACTCCGGGTTCTACGTCGTCCGGCTCACCAACGGCGTGGCAGACCTGCTGCACTGAGCTCGGTGGTCGTCGGCTCGTCGGCCGCACGCGGCGCGCGCACGACGTTCGTGCGGGCGACCTTGTCGTGCAGAGCCTGGTGACGCCGGTCCCACAACGGCCACAGGTAGTCGACGAAGCCGGTCAGCGCGAACAGCAGGCCCACCCACGGCAGGTACGCCGCCAGGGCGAGCGCCTGCACGAACAGGAACCGCGGCAGCATCGTCGACCATGGCATCGGCCCGGGCGTCTCCCGCCGACGGATCCGGATGCCGACCGCCAGCTTCCCGGGCGTGGCCTGCTTCCAGCGCCAGAACGCGAGCGTGTACACCGCGAGCACGGCGGTGTAGGCCAGCACCAGACCGAGCATCTCGGCCGACCAGGGCTGGAACAGGTCGGGCGGCGACGGTGGCGTGGTCCCGGCGTCGAGCGCCTGGGTGTAGCTGTCCCACCAGGTCCGGATCTCGTCCCACCGGCTGGCGAGGAAGGCCACGAGGATGCCGAGGTAGACCGGGCTCAGGATCAGCCCGTCCAGGACCTGCGCCGCGACCCGGCGCCACCAGCCGGAGAGCGGCTGGCCGTCCGGCGTCGTCGGTGGCTCCGGCGCGGACGCGTACGCCGTCGGGGCCGCGCCGTACGGGTAGCTCGAGGGGTACGCCGCCGGCTGCGGCCCGGGGTAGGACGGGACCGCCGGCGGCACCGGTGGTTGCGGGTCGTGCACGTGCTCGGTCCAGCCGCTGCCGTCCCAGTAGCGCAACCGCCCGGGATGGGTCTGCGCGGGGTCGGAGTACCAGCCGGCCGGGATCTGCGTCATGGCGTGATCGTCCCAGACGGCTCAGGAGTAGGAGCGGCCGCGTTCCTGGCGCGTCCAGGTGACTCCGCCCTCGAGGCCGGCGGCCTGCAGCTCGCGCTTGAGCACCTTGTTGGTCGCGGTGCGGGGCAGGGTGTCGAGCAGGCGCACGAACCGGGGCCAGGCCTTGGTCCCCAGGTCCGGCTGCGCCGCCAGGAAGGCCTCCCACTCCTCTGGCGTGAGCGCGGCCGTGGTCACGAGTGCGGCGACCAGCTGGTCACCCGCGTGCGGGTCGGGTACGGCGTACACGGCGGCCTCGCTGACCACAGGGTGCCGGAGCAGGATCCGCTCGATCGGCGCGGCGGCGAGGTTCTCCCCGTCGACGCGCAACCAGTCGGCCGTGCGGCCGGCGTAGTAGACCCAGCCGTCGGCGTCGCGGTAGGCCAGGTCTCCGCTCCAGTACATGCCACCGCGCATCCGCTCGGCCGTCGCCGCCTCGTCGTTGTAGTAGCCGGCGAACTGCCCGGTGCCTTCGGTGTTCACGAGCTCGCCGACGCACTCGTCGAGGTTGGTCACCTTGCCGTCCGCGTCGAACACCGCTCGCGGGCACTCCGCGCCGGTGGCGGGGTCGAGGACCGCGACGCCAGGGAACGGCTGCCCCAGCGAGCCGGGCGGCGTGCCTGGGACGCGGCTGACCACCACGGCGTTCTCGGTCGAGCCGAACCCGTCGATGACCGTGCAGCCGAAGCGCCGGGCGAACTCGGCCGTGTCGCGCTCGCCGGCCTCGTTGCCGAACACGATCCGCAGCGGGTTGTCCGCGTCGTCAGGCTGCTCGGGCGTGGCCAGGATGTAGGCCAGTGGCTTCCCGACGTAGTTCGCGTACGTCGCGCCGTACCGCCGTACGTCGGGCAGGAAGCCCGACGCGCTGAACCGCTCCGCCAGTGCCACGGTCGCCCCGGAGACCAGGGCCGGCCCCCAGCCGGCCATCACCGCGTTGGAGTGGAACAGCGGCATCGACACGTAGTGCACGTCGTCGCGGGTGAGACCGAGCCGCTCGTTGAGGTAGGCGCCTGGGTGGCACACCTTCTGGTGGGTGATCCGCACTGCCTTCGGATCGCCGCTGGTGCCGCTGGTGAAGATCAGCATGAACAGCGAGTCCGGCGTCGTCTCTGGTCGAGGTGCGAGTGCACCGAGCCTCGAGACCTCCGGGGACGCGGTGGCGAGCTCGCTGGGATCCACCACCCGCACGCCGTCGAGGTCCAGGCCCTCGAGCAGCGGCGCGTGCGCCTCCTGGACCACGAGCACCTGGACGTCGGCCTTGCGGATGTCGGCGAGCAGTCCGGCTCCTCGGCGGGTGGTGTTCAGACCGACCAGCACGTGTCCTCCGAAGCCCGCGGCGGCCAGTTGGAGGACCATCTCCGGCGTGTTGTCGAGCAGCACCCCCAGGTGCGGCGGCCGGGCCGGGTCGAGCATCCGGCCGAGCGAGTCAGCCCGAGCTGCGGCCGTGGCGACGTACTCGCGCCAGGTCCAGCGCCGGTCACCGGCCAGAAGCGCCGGTGCGTCGTCGTCGGCGCGCGCCAGCAGCAGGTCGTGGATCGTGGTCATGGTCCGGCCGGGCCTAGCGGTCAGACCGGCTCGGCGGCGAGCACGCGGCCGACCTTGCGCGCCTGGTCGGTGGTGCCGCCGAGCATGAACTCGAACAGCTTGGCCTCGGTGAAGTACCGGTGGGCTTCGCCGTCGAGGTCGATGCCGACGCCGCCGTGCACGTGCACGGTGGTGTGCGCGATCCGGTGGCCGGCATCGGCCGCCCACAGCTTGGCCGTGGCGATCTCCTTCTCCGCCGGCAGGCCCTCCTCGAGACGCCAGGCGGCCTGCCACAACGTGAGTTCGGCGCCGAGCACGTCGATGTAGGCGTCGGCGAGCCGTTGCGACACGGCCTGGAACGTGCCGATCGGCCGGCCGAACTGCTCACGCGTGCGGGCGTAGCCGGCGGTGAGGTCCAGAGCACCCTTGACGATGCCGAGCTGCATCGCGCAGGCGGCGACGGTGAGGCGCTGCTGGAGCCAGTCGACCACCTCGGTGCCGCTGCCGATGCCGCCGAGCACTCGGCCTGCGGGGATCGCGGCCCGGTCGAGCTCGAGCCGCGCGGCCACGTCACCGTCGCTGACCCGCTGGGGGGTGACGGTGACGCCGGGGTCGTCGGGGTGGACCAGGAAGGCCGTCACCCCGTCGGTCGTCTGCGCCGGTACGACGAACAGCTCGGCGATCATGCCGGCGGGCACGACCGTCTTGACGCCGGTGAGCAGCCACTGGTCGCCGCCGAAGTCGGCCTGCGTCGTCGGGTGGGCCGGCAGGTGGTCCCGTTCCTCGGCGACCGCGGCGGTCAGGATCGCGTGGCCGCTGCTGGCGCCTTCCAGCCACATCCCCTTCGCGGCCGGGTCACCGAACTTGGCGATCGCCATCGCGGTCGGCAGGTGCGTCGCCAGCGGGACCGGGGCGACGTGCCGCCCCGCCTCGATGAGCACGCTGCAGAGCTCGAGCAGGCCGAGGCCGGAGCCGGCCAGGGACTCCGGCAGGCACAGGCCCAGGAGTCCGGCGTCCCCGAGTCGGCTCCAGAGGTCGGCGTCGAACCGGCCCTCGGGAGTCACCGCGGCCTTGAGCCGGTCGGGCGTGCACTCGTTCTTGAACACCATCGCGGCCAGGGCGGTGGCGTCGTTCTGGGTCTCGGAGAGGGTGAAGTCCATGGGTCCGTCCTCGGGTCGAGGTGGTTTCGACAGGCTCAACCACCGGGGGGTGCTGGTGGGTGGCGGGTCAGCGCTTGGCGGCCGGAAGGCCGAGGCCGACGTAGCCGATGATGTCGCGCTGGATCTCGTTGGTGCCGCCGCCGAAGGTCATCACGAGCGACGAGCGGTAGAAGCGCTCGAGCCGGCCACGCAGCACGGCCCCGGCAGAGTCCGCGGTGACGACGGCCTCCGGACCGACGATCTCCATCAGCGCGCGGTAGACCTCGGTGGCAAGCTCCGATCCGTAGACCTTGGTCGCGGAGGCGTGGGCCGGGGAGAGGTCGTCGGTGGCCGACGCGAGCTTCCAGTTCAGCAGCTTGAGCATCTCCGCGCGGGCGTGTGCCCGGCCGAGCAGCACCTGCACCCACTCGGCGTCGATCACCCGGCTGCCGTCGGCGTTCTTGGTCTGCTGCGCCCACTCGCGCACGAGCCGCAGCGAGTGCTCCAGCGGCGCGGCCGAGGTGAGGGCCACGCGCTCGTGGTTGAGCTGGTTGGTCATCAGCGCCCAGCCGCCGTTGAGCTCGCCGACGAGGTTCTCCTTCGGCACACGCACGTTGTCGTAGTACGTCGCGCTCGTGCTCACCCCGGCCACCGTGTGCACGGGGGTGTAGGAGAAGCCTTCGGCATCGGTCGGCACGAGGATCATCGACAGACCCTTGTGGCGCGGAAGATCCGGGTCGGTGCGACAGGCGAGCCAGACGTAGTCGGCGTACTGGATCAGCGAGGTCCACATCTTCTGGCCGTTGATCACCCACTCTCCGCCCTCGGCGACCGCGCGGGTCTTCAGGCTCGCGAGATCGGTGCCCGAGCCGGGCTCGGAGTAGCCGATCGAGAAGTGCATCTCGCCCTTGAGGATCTTCGGGAGGATCTCCTCCTTCTGCGCGTCGGTGCCGAAGCGCATGATCGTCGGGCCGACCGTGTTGAGGGTCAGGTAGGGGATGGGCACTCCAGCGATCGCCGCCTCGTCGGTGAAGATCAGCTGCTCCATCATCGAGCGGTCCTGGCCGCCGTACTCCTCGGGCCAGCCGATGCCCAGCCAGCCGTCCTCGCCGATCTGGCGGATCACCGACTTGTACACGCTCGCGTCGCCGAACTCGCCACCATCCTCATCGAAGTGGGCTCCGGTGGCCTGCGACAGGCCTGCCCGGATCTCGGGCGTGACGAGCTCGGCGAAGTAGCCGCGCAGCTGGGTGCGCAGTCGCTCCTGCTCGTCGGTCAGTGCGATCCTCATGACGTCATCCTCACGCAGGTCCGGGCCCGGGAACAGGCGGCGGGGCTGGAAATGTCCCGCGCAAAACTATAACCTGTTCTCGTTTTCAGCCACAGCCTTGGGAGGCAACGATGAGCACGGCCACCACCGAAGCCCGCACGTTGGACCCGGGCACCCAGCCGGCCCGGTACGCCCGCGGTTGGCACTGCCTCGGCCTCGCCGAGGACTTCCGTGACGGCAAGCCGCACCGGGTGAACGCGTTCGAGATGAAGCTCGTGGTGTGGGCCGACAGCCAGGGCGCGCTGAACGTCCTCGACGCCTACTGCCGGCACATGGGCGGTGACCTGACCCAGGGTGAGGTGAAGGGCGACCACGTCGCCTGCCCGTTCCACGACTGGCGCTGGGCCGGCGACGGCCGGTGCAAGGAGATCCCGTACGCACGCCGGGTGCCGATGCGCGCGCGCACCCAGCGGTTCGAGACCGCCGAGCGCAACGGTCAGCTGTTCATCTGGCACGACCCGGAGGGCTCGGCCGCCGATCACGACCTCCTCCCGCCGGAGATCCCCGACGTGCTCACCGACGCCTACACCGACTGGTCGTGGCACACGCGCGAGATCAACGGCTCGCACTGCCGGGAGCTGATCGACAACGTCGCGGACATGGCGCACTTCTACTACGTGCACTTTGCCTTCCCGACGAGCTTCCGCAACATCTTCGAGGGGCACACGGCCACGCAGTACATGTCGTCCAAGGGCCGGCCCGACAAGGGCCAGGGCGGGTACGGCGACGAGAACTCCACGCTGAAGTCCGTCGCGACGTACTACGGACCGGCGTACATGATCAACTGGCTGACCGTCGACTACAAGGGCTTCGTCACCGAGCTGGTCCTGATCAACTGCCACCTCCCCACGAGCCAGAACTCCTTCACCCTGCAGTACGGCATCGCGGTGAAGAAGCCGGAGGGCCTCGACGAGAAGACCGTGCAGTACATCGCGGAGCGCTACGTCGAGTCCTTCAGCAGCGGCTTCCTGCAGGACGTGGCGATCTGGGAGAACAAGGCGCCGGTGCAGAACCCCCTCCTGTGCGAGGAGGACGGGCCGGTCTACCAGCTCCGCCGCTGGTACGAGCAGTTCTACGTCGACCAGGCCGACATCAAGCCGGAGATGGTGGACCGGTTCGAGTTCGAGGTGGACACCACCAAGGCCAACGAGTACTGGCAGGCCGAGGTGGCCGAGAACCTGCGCCGGCGTGCCGAGGAGGGGGACGCGGCCGGCGCCGACGCGAGCGCAGCCACCGCGGACGCCTGATGGGTCTGTTCTCTCCGACGCGCCAGGAGACGGTCGAGGACCAGAAGCTCTACCTCGACGGCCGGCTCCGCGAGATCGCCTGCCTGGACTGCCTGGCCCGGGTGAAGGTCAAGAAGAACAGCGAGCACCACACCGCTGTCCAGTGGACGGAACAGGCGCTCGGCCATTGCCAGGAGTTCGCGAGACTGTCCGGGCAGCCGGGCGGTCGACCCGTGTACGAGACCTGTCCGCGGCTGATGGCCTCGATCGACCGCGCCGTCAGCGAGGGCGAGCTGGAGGTCGGAGCCGAGGATGGGTACTGAGCATGGCCACTGAGT
>DATAKN010000216.1:0-3304 GCA_036261595.1 Marmoricola sp. | reverse complement strand
CGACAACGTCGCCGCCGGCCTGCGGCTGAACGGCATGCGCGACAAGAAGAAGATCGCCGAGGTCGTCGAGGGTTCGCTGCGCGGCGCCAACCTGTGGAACGAGGTGAAGGACCGCCTCGCCAAGCCCGGCGCCGGGCCCTCCGGCGGCCAGCAGCAGCGGCTCTGCATCGCCCGGGCCATCGCCGTCGAGCCGCAGGTGCTCCTCATGGACGAGCCGTGCTCGGCGCTCGACCCCATCTCGACGCTCGCGATCGAGGACCTCATCACCACGCTGAAGTCCAAGTACACGATCGTGATCGTCACCCACAACATGCAGCAGGCGGCGCGGGTGTCCGACCGCACGGCCTTCTTCAACCTCGCCGCCACCGGCGAGCCGGGCCGCCTGATCGAGATCGGTGACACCGCCAAGATCTTCAGCAACCCCACCGAGCAGGCCACCGAGGACTACATCTCCGGCCGCTTCGGCTGAGCCCCCCGGCCTCTCCCCCGCAGATACCCGCCTTCTTCCGGCTCCTGACCCCCGTTTCGGCGTCGCAGAGCCGGGAATGGGCGGGTATCTGCGTTGTCCACAGGGGCGCCGCGGCGGGGACAGCGACCTTGGCAGGCTGGACCGATGCGCCCCGACCCCCGCCTGCCGAGCGTCTTCACCCGCGCTGACGCTTCGGCGGCCGGCCTCAGCCGGCACGCGGTGACGCACCGACTGCTCACGGGGCGCTGGCGCACCCTCGGGCGAGGGGCCTTCTGCCTGCAGGACCACTGGGAGGCCCTGGGTCCCGGCCGCCGGCACGTGCTGCACGTGGTCGCCGAGAGCCGGTACGACGACGCCCTGGTCGTGAGCCACGAGTCAGCGGCCGCCGTGCACGGCTGGCCCGTGCCGTGGGGTGGTTTCGGGCTCGCCACGTTCACCGACGGGCGCGCGAACGGCAAGAACCTGCGCTCCGCTCACCGGCTGGTGCGCGCCGCTCCCCTGGCGCCGCAGGACGTCGTCACCCGGCACGGCGTGCGGGTCACCAGCGCCGCCCGCACCGCCGCCGACGTGCTGAGGCACCTGCCGCCGCCCGAGTCCGTCGCCATGGTGGATGCCGCGCTGCGCCAGGGCCACACCACGCCGGCGGCCATCGACGAGGTGCTGCGGCGGCAGGTCGGCTGGACGCACGTCCCACGAGCACGTCTCGCTCGGGGGTGGCTGGATCCACGACGAGACACCTACCTGGAGTCGTCGTCGTTCGCGCTCCTCGCCGGTCGCGGCATCCGACCGCCGCTGAGCCAGGTGCACGTGCACGACGCCGCCGGGCGCTTCATCGGCGTCGTCGACGGGCTGTGGCTGCCCGAAGGCGTCGTCGGCGAGTGCGACGGGCGCACCAAGTACGACCTGGACGTCGTGGGCCGGCAGGACCCGGCCGAAGCGCGCCGGCAGCTGATGCGGGAGAAGGACCGCGAGGACGCGCTGCGGCGGGCCGGGCTGGAGGTCGTCCGCTGGGGCACGTACCAGGTGCGGCACCAGCTGGACGAGCTCGTCACCTCGATCGGTGCCGCGCTGTCCCGGGGCGACGTGGCCAGGTTCACCGGTGAGCTGCGGTGGAGCGCCGCACCCACCGACGTCCTCGACCCGCGCAGATACCCGCCCACATCCGGTGAATGAGCCCGAAAAGCAGCCCGATCCACCGGATCAAGGCGGGTATCTGCGGGAAGAGGTCAGGCGAAGAGGCGGGTGATGAGGTAGCAGACGGCAGCGACCAGGCCCGCACCGGGGAAGGTGAGGATCCACGCCCCCACGATGTTGCCGGCCACCCCCCACCGCACGGCCGACAACCGCTTGGTGGCCCCGACACCCATGATCGAGGAGGTGATCGTGTGGGTCGTCGAGATGGGAGCGCCGAAGCCGATGCCCGCGACGTACAGCACCGCGGACGCCGTGGTCTCGGCCGCGAAGCCCTGCGGCGGGTCGAGGTGGATGATCCGGCGTCCGAGCGTGCGCATGATCCGCCAGCCACCCGCGTAGGTGCCGGCCGCCATCACCGCCGCCGTGGTGAAGTACACCCAGATCGGGATCGCGCTACCGGTGTGGAAGCCGCCCACGTTGAGCGCCAGCACGATGACGCCCATGGTCTTCGCGGCGTCCTGCAGGCCGTGGCCCAGCGCCATCGCGGCGGCCGACAGCGTCTGCGCGCTGCGGAAGCCGCGGCTCACGCGACCCGGGTTCGCCCGGCGGAACAACCACAGGATCGTGAGCATCACCAGGTACCCGACGATCACGCCGACGACCGGCGAGACGACCATCGGGATGATCACCTTGTGGAAGACGCCGTTCCACAGCACGGACGCGCTCGCCGCGATCGCCGCCCCTCCGAGGCCGCCGATGAGCGCGTGCGACGACGACGACGGCAACCCGAACCACCAGGTGAGCAGGTTCCAGCCGATCGCACCGACCAGCGCGGCACCCACGATGGCGAGGCCGTTGAGCGGCGAGAACGACGAGATGTCGATGATCCCCTCGCCCACGGTCTTGGCGACCTTGGCGCCGAAGAACGAGCCGACGAGGTTGCCGACGGCGGCCAGGCCCAAGGCGATGCGCGGCGTCAGCGCCCGGGTCGAGACCGACGTCGCGATGGCGTTCGCCGCGTCGTGGAACCCGTTGGTGTAGTTGAACACCATGGCCAGCACGATCACCAGGACGACGGTGAAGAGCTCCACGAGGGTCAGGACTCCTTGACCGCGATGCTCTCGACCGTGTGCGCCACCGTCTCGAACGCGTCGATCGCGGCCTCGAGGCCCTCGACGACGTCCTTGAGCTTGAGGATGGCGGTGGCCTTGAGGTCGCCGTCGAAGAGCTCAGCCAGCAGGCGCCGGTAGACCTGGTCGCCCTGGTTCTCGAGCCGGTTGATCTCGATCCAGTACTCGGCGAGGTCCTTCATCGAGCGCAGCCGGGGCATCGCGTCGGCCGTGAGCTCGGACATGCGCACCAGCACCTCGACCTGGCTGGCGACCCCGTCGGGGAGCTCGTTGATGCGGTAGAGGGTGATGCAGTCGACCGCGGACTCCATGTGGTCCATGCAGTCGTCGAGCGTCGAGGCCAGCTTGTAGATGTCCTCGCGGTCGAACGGCGTGATGAACGAGGAGTTGACCTTGCGCAGGATCTCGTGCGTCGACTCGTCGGCCGCGTGCTCGATCTCCTTCATCTCCTTGGCGAGGGCCTCGCGGCCGGCCATGTCGGCTCCGAGCACGCGCGTGAGCACGGCCGAGCCGGTGACCAGGTGCGCGGACTGCTGGGAGAACAGGTCGTAGAAGCTGTTGTCCTGCGGGG
>DATAKN010000215.1:0-22741 GCA_036261595.1 Marmoricola sp. | reverse complement strand
GCGATGATCACGCCCAGGCCGGCCAGGCCGATCCACAGCCATGGGCCGCGCACGATTCTCTTCATGTCCATCTGCAGGGCTCAGTGGCCCCGTCCTCCTGCCAGGCGACGCAGTGCTGTCTCGAAATGCTCTCTTGACGGTGACCGTACCGGGCGGTTGGGCGAAATGCCCCAGGTACCGCCCACGACCATTCTCCCCGTCCAACGACGGACGTCACCCCCGGGTGCCCTGTTCGCTCAGGGCCGAATCCGGGTGCTCAGGAGTACACGTGCGGGGCGAGCGTCCCGATGTCACGGAGATTGCGGTACCGCTCCTGGTAGTCGAGTCCGTACCCGACGACGAATTCATTGGGAATGTCCCACCCGACGTACTTGACGTCGATCGGCATCCGCAGCGCCTCGGGCTTGCGCAGGAGCGTGCAGATCTGGACCGACGCCGGGTTGCGCGAGGAGAGGTTCGAGGTCAGCCAGGACAGGGTGAGGCCCGTGTCGATGATCTCGTCGACGATCAGCACGTGCCGGCCGGTGATGTCGGTGTCGAGGTCCTTCAGGATCCGGACGACGCCGGAGGACTTCGTGCCGGAGCCGTACGACGAGACCGCCATCCAGTCCATCTCGAGGTGCCGGTGGAACGCCCGGGCGAGGTCGGCCATCACCATGACCGCGCCGCGCAGGATGCCGACGATGAGGATGTCCTTGCCCTCGTAGTCGGCCTCGATCTCCTTCGCGAGCTCGGCGAGCTTGGCCTGGATCTGCTCCTCGGTGAAGAGGATGTTGACGAGGTCGGACTCAACGTCGCTGGCGTCCATGGCGCACAGCCTGCCACAGGGGCCGGGCGGGGAAGATCGACACCCGTTGCGGCGTTGACCCGGCATGCGCCTCTCGGTCCTCGACCTCGTGCCCGTACGTTCCGACCAGACCACCGGGGACGCGATCGCCGCGACCAGGAGCCTCGCCCAGCGCGCGGACGCGGTCGGGTTCCACCGGTACTGGCTGGCCGAGCACCACAACATGCCGGCGGTGGCCGCGACGAACCCCCCGGTGCTGATCTCCCTGGTGGCCGCCGCGACGGAGCGGATCCGGGTGGGCTCGGGCGGAGTGATGCTGCCCAACCACGCGCCACTGGTGGTGGCCGAGCAGTTCGCACTGCTCGAGGCGGCGTACCCGGGACGGATCGACCTGGGCATCGGCCGCGCTCCGGGCACGGACCCGGTCACGTCGTACGCACTGCGCCACGGGGCCGGCGGGGTGGACGACGAGGCGGTCGCGCGATTCCCCGAGTACGTCGACAACGTGATCTCGATGATGAGTCCCGATGGCGTCGGCCTCCAGATCGGCGGTCGGACGCATCCGCTCCACGCCACGCCTCGGGCGCTCGGTCGCCCGCCGGTATGGCTGCTCGGGTCCTCCGACTACTCCGCCCGCCTGGCCGCAGACCGCGGGCTCCCGTACGTCTTCGCCCACCACTTCTCCGGCCATGGCACGGCCGAGGCGCTCGCCCTCTACCGGGGCTCCTTCCGCCCCTCGGACTCGTTGGCGGAGCCGCAGACCTTCCTCACCGTCAACGTCGTCGTGGCGGAGACGCAGGAGGAGGCCGACCGGCTCGCGCTCCCGCAGATCCAGGCCATGGTCGCGCTGCGCACCGGTGGCCCGCTGCGCCCGCAACGGCTCGTCGAGGAGGCCGAGGCCGATCCGCTCCCCGACGCCCACCTGCCGCTCGTGGCGGCGATGCGCGATCGCTGGGTCATCGGCACCCCGGCCTCCGCCGCCGAGCGGCTGCGCACCCTGGCCGCAGAGTTCGACGTCGACGAAGTGATGGTCCATCCGGTGGCCGGGGCCCTCACCGGTACGCCCGCGGACGCCTCGCCGGCGCGCGAGGGGACGCTCGAGCTGCTGGCGAAGGAGCTGCTGCAGACGGGGAGCTGATGTCGCAGTCCTCGCTGGAATCGGACTGGGGTTTCGAGGCGGTTGCTGCGCAACCGCACCCCAACCACCGGGGGCGACGCAGCAGCGGAAGTTCTTCGAGAATCTTCTCCAGAACCCCCTGAGAACAAGGGTTCTGGACCCGAAAGTGTCGGTGCGTGTCCGTAGATTCAGTGTCATGAACTCGGCCACCCGCACCTCCGATGCAGCCGCTGTGCTGGCGTCGGCTCGTCGGGCCCGGGCCGACGCGAACGCCGCCGAGGCCCGCGTCCTCGCCGACGCGGTGGAGTGGGCGCACCTGCACACCGTCTCGGATCTCGACGACGCTGCGACCTGGTGGTCGGGCACGAAGGTGATGGGTCAGGACACCGGGATCCCGATCGCCGGTGAGGGTGCCCCGTTGGTGAGTGAGTTCGCGGTGCTGGAGTTCGCCACCGCCCTCGGCCTCTCGGCTGATGCCGGTCGCAACCTGGTGGGACTGGCGTTGGAGCTCGTCCATCGGTTGCCGAGAGTTTGGGCGAGGGTGCAGGCCGGGTCGTTGGCGCCGTGGCGGGCCAAGCGGATCGCCGAGCACACCCTGCACCTTTCCGTTGAGGCTGCTGCGTTCGTGGATGCTCAGGTGGCGCCGTTCGCGCACCGCACCGGACCGGCGCAGACCCAGCGCCTGGTGGACGAGGCGATCGCACGGTTCATGCCGCAGGTCGCGGCCGAGCAGCGGGAGCGGGCCTCCGAGCAGCGGTACTTCACCATCGACCACGACCAGGTCTCCTTCGCCGGCACGTCTCGGGTGCACGGGGAGATGGATCTGGCTGACGCCCTGGACCTCGAAGACGCGGTGCGCCGTGGTGCTGAGCAGCTGGCCGCGCTGGGCAACACCGAGTCGCTGGACGTGCGCCGGTCGTTGGCGGTGGGGATGCTGGCTCGTGGCGAGCAGGCGCTGGAGTTCGAGCCTGCCGAGGGTGGTTTCGAGGCTCGTTGCGCTCGCACCTCCACCACCGGGCCGGTTCACACCCGCGAGGTCGTGCTGTACGCCCACCTCTCCGCAGACGCGCTCCGGGCTGGGGACCCGGACGCACCCGTCCACGTCGACAACGCTGGCGGTCAGTTGCTCACCGCCGCACAGGTCGCCGCGTGGTGCCGGCGGGCCGACACGGCGAAGGTGACCGTGCGACCCGTCATCGACCTGAACGAGCAGGTCCGGTGCACCGGCTACCAACCCTCCGCCCGGCTGGCCGACCAGATCCGGCAACGTGACCGCGAGTGCGTGTTCCCCTGGTGTCACCGCCCCGCGCGGTCCTGCCAGCTCGACCACATCACCTCGTGGGAACAAGGCGGCCCCACCGTCACGTGGAATCTCGCCTGCTTGTGCGTGAAGCACCACCGGCTCAAGACGCACAGCAGATGGACGTACTCGATGCTCGCCCCCGGCGTGTTCCTCTGGCGCGACCCCTACGGACACATTTGGCGCACCGACCGGCACGGCACCACCGACCTCAGCCCACCCGATCCACCACCGGGACGACGAGCCGGTTGAAACCGCACCCCGCGACGCTCTCGCGGGGCCTGCGGCACGGGCGACGGCCCCTGCGCTCTACCGCGCGCGCAGAGCGAACTCGTTGCCGTCCGGGTCGGCCAGCTCGACGCCCTCGTCGAGGTCGGTACGACGGGTGGCGCCGAGCGAGAGCAGCCGCTCGACCTCGTACGCCGGGTCGGGGGCGACCAGGTCGAAGCGCTGCCGGTTCCTCCCGTGCTTGGACCCGACGGGCGGCCCGCCCCAGGAGACCTTGGTGCCACCAAGAGGTGACTGGATCGAGGTCTCCTGGTTCTCGTCCCAGACCAGGGACCAGGCCAGGGCGTCTCGCCAGAACAGACCCACGTCGCGTGTCCCCTCGCAGGTCACCTCGCCGAGGAAGCCCGTGCCGGCCAGGAAGGCGTTGCCCGGGCCGATCACGCACAGCTCGTTCCCACTCGGGTCGGTCATGACCACGTGGTCGGCGTGGGGGTCCTGCCCGACGTCGATGTGCCGACCACCGAGCCTCAGCACCGTCTCGACGATTCGCGCCTGGTCCTCGAGGCTGCTGCTGGTCAGGTGCAGGTGCAGTCGTCGCGGTCCGGCCTGCTCCGTGTCGGAGCTGACGAAGCGCAACCCGACCTGGGTCGCGTCACCAGGGACGAGGGCGCCTCCGTGTTCGCCGAGCACGTCGCGGTCGAGCAGCTCGGACCAGAAGCTCGCCGCCGCGGACACGTCGTCCACGTCGAAGATCACGGCCTCCAGCCTCGATGCCACACGAGCACGCTAAGTCGTGACCGCAGCGACCGGCGACTGGCTTTTCCGTTCAGCCGACCTCGGTACGCCGGAACCGCAGCACCGTGCCCTCCCGGTACGCCGTCACGTGACCCGGCAACTGGATCTGCCGGTGGTCGCGGGCACCGTACAGGATGTCGGCGACGGCGAGGACGTGGTCGCGGGTCAGCTCCGAGGCGATCGCCCCGGCGTCGAGGCAGGCCATCCGCACCACGCGGTGCTTGGTGGCCGGGTCGAGACCCTCGAGCGCGGAGGTGTCCAGGCCGTTGCCCACGAACACCTCGCGGTACAGGTGCTCCGCACGCTCGTCCAGCGACGTGACGTCCTCCCGCAGCTGGTCCGCCGTCCGGGCCAGCGCCTGCGCGACACCTGGGCCCAGCTCGCGCTCGAGGGTCGGCATCACCGTGTGCCGGATGCGAGACCGGGTGAAGCGCGGGTCGGCGTTCTGGGGGTCCTCCCACCAGGAGATCCCGTCTGCCCGGCAGGCCGCCTCGGTGTCGGCGCGGTTCAGGTCGAGGAGCGGCCGGAGGAAGACCGCGCCCCCGTCGTCACGAAAGCCACGACGCATCCCCATGAGCGACCGTCCGCCGGAACCGCGCGTGAGCCCGAGCAGCACGGTCTCGGCCTGGTCGTCCAGCGTGTGCCCGAGCAGCACGACCTCCGCGCGGAAGTGGTCGGCCAGCTGGGAGAGCGCGGCGTACCTCGCCTCTCGTGCCCCGGCCTCGATGCCGCCCGGACCCGGATCGACGGTCACCCGGATCGACGCGGTCTCGTCGGCACCGAGGGCGGCCATCTGCGCCACCACTCGCTCGGTGTGGGGGGCCGAGCCGTCCTGCAGCCCGTGGTCGACCACGACTCCGACCACCCGGTGAGCCGGGCGTCGCGCTTCGAAGACCGTCGCGGCGAGCAGCGCGAGGGAGTCTGCGCCGCCCGAGCAGGCGACCAGCACCGTGGCGCCCGGATCGGCCGGCAACGACCGGCGTACGGCGAGCCGGACGGCGGCGATCGCCGGATCGAGCGCCATCGCTAGCCGTGAACGCGCCTGACCCAGGCAGAGGCGTCGTGGATCTCGGCCTTGCTGGGGAGGTTGGCGGGCTCCGCGAAGACCGCGTTGAACCCCTCCATGCCGACTGCGTCGACGGCGTGGCGCACGAACACCGCGCCGTCGCGGTACTGCGCCATCTTCTGGTCCAGCCCGAGCAGTCGGCGCAGCATCCGGTCGAGGGTGCCGACGCCCTTGCGCCGCTGGGTGAACTTGGCCCGGATCTCCGAGACCGACGGGATCACCTCTGGCCCCACCCCGTCCATCACGACGTCGGCGTGGCCCTCGAGCAGGCTCATCACCCCCGTGATCCGGTCGATGACCTCCTTCTGCTCGGGCGTCGAGACGAGGTCGATGAGACTGCCGTCGGTCTTGCCGGAGACCAGCTCGCCGATCCGGGACAGCCCCTCCGACAGCAGCTTGCCCGGGTCGGTCTCGAGAGAGCCGACGATCTCGCCCATCAACGAGCGCAGGTGGTCGCGCATCCACGGCACCGCGGTGAACTGGACCCGGTGGGTCTCCTCGTGCAGACACACCCACAGCCGGAAGTCGTGCACGTCGACGGCGAGCTCGCGTTCGGCGCTGACGATGTTCGGCGCCACCAGCAGCAGCCGTCCGGCCGCGCCCTGAGCGTCGTGGAACGGGTCGAACTGGCCGAGCACCTTGTTGCCCAGGAAGCCGAGCATCAGGCCGAGCTCGGCACCGGTCAGCCGGGAGCCGATCGCCTCGGTGAGCGCCGACGGAGGGCCCTTCTTCTCCTGGAGCTTCGCCACGATCGGTGCGATCACGGTCGAGAAGCCGTCGGCGTTGGCCTGGATCCAGCCCGGCCGGTCGACCACGAGGACGGGAGCGGTCGCCTCCTCGGCGACGAGGCCGGTGAACTCACGGACCAGCGGCGTGGACTTCTCCGCGCCACGGCGCAGCTCGTCGACGACCACGGTCGCCTCCCCGCGGGACACCGCCGGCCCGTCACCGGCGAGCCGGGACCCCACCCGGACGGCGAGGTCCCAGTCGATCATCGGGCTGTGCGGCCGGTCGTCCATGACCCCGACCCTACGAGGTGCTGCCGCATCGACACGCTCCCAGCGCGCCGGCGATCAGGTCGAGCGCGTGGCGGGCCGCCAGCGTCTTCGGTACGGCGACGTGGTCGGCGATCACGACGAACGCCATCCGGTTGCCCTGCAGGTCGGTCGCGATGCCGGCCAGCCCGCTCACCCCGGTGAGGGTGCCGGTCTTGGCGCGCACCCGGCCGCGCGCGGTGGCGGGCGCATCCTCGAAGCGCTGCTGCAGGGAGCCGACGAACCCCGCGACCGGCAGGCCCGTGATCACCGAGCGGAGCGCGGGATGGTCCTGCGACGCCGCGACCCGCAGCACGTCGAGCAGGGTCTGCGGCGTCAACCGGTCCTGACGGGACAGCCCGCTGCCGTCGTACACGGTGGACCCGGTGGTGTCGACGCCGAGCTCCTGGAGAACCTGCATCACGGCGGCGACTCCGCCGGCGAACGACGGGTCCTGCCGCACGGCGAGGCCGACCTGGTGGGCCAGCACCTCGGCGGCGTTGTTGTCGGAGACGGCCAGGGTCCGCTCGACGATCTCGGCGAGCGGCGCGCTCTCGACCGCCGCCAGCTCGGTGTCCGCCGGCGCGCTCACCCCGGGCGACACCGGTCCCTTCACGACGATGCCGTGCGCGGCCAGCGCGCCGGCGAATGCGGTCGCGGCGGCGCGCGGCGGGTCCGACACGTAGTGGTCGTGGCCGTCCTGGCCCTCGTCGGTCCACAGCGCGGTGATCGGTGGCACCACGTTGTCCGGCAGGTACGTCGCGGGCCACGCCGGGTTGACGGTCGGTCCGGTGAACAGCGAGGCGTCGTAGGACAGCCGCACCGTCCGGATCCCCTGCGCCCCGAGCGCCGCGGCGGTGCGCGCAGCGAGGTCGTCGAGCGTCGCCCGCACCGGGTAGAGCCCCTTGGCCGTCGCCCGACTGGTCGCCAGGAACGGGTCCCCGCCGCCGACGAGCACGATCCGGTTGCCGCTCCCGCGCACCGTGGTGCGGAAGCGCGCGGTGGGGCCGAGCTTGGCCAGGGCCGCGGTCGTGGTGAGCAGCTTCGTCGTCGACGCGGGCGTCACGGCGCCGGCCCCATGGCGGTAGACGATCTGCCCGGAGGCCAGGTCGCTGACCGCCACGTCGACGTGGCCGCCGAGGTCGCCCGCGCCGACGTACGGCGCCACCGCCGCGCGCACCGCTGCCGGATCGATCGGGGCGCTCGGCGAGGACAGGGCGACCGGGGGCGCGGCCGTGCCGGCGGAAAGGTGCAGGCCGGCCGGAGGCAGCACCGCGGCCGGCTCACGGGCGGCGGCGTGCTCGACCCCGAACCAGTGCTGGCCCAGGTCGAAGCGCAGGTTGAGGCCAGCCGCGACCACGAGCAGCACCACCACCAGCTCCGGCAGCCAGCCCGCGAGCGTGCGCCAGCGCCGACGTCGCGGCAGGTCCTCCGCAGCGGAGGCGTGGCGTTCGTCACGCATGCGCGATTTCGACCTTTCCGATTCACCGATCCACGACGTTGTGCGCGAGACTAGCCCGGTCACCAGCCAGCGGAAGGAAGCGCCCGTGGAGTTCGACGTACTCGTGGAGATCCCGAAGGGTTCACGCAACAAGTACGAGGTCGATCACGAGACCGGCCGCATCCGCCTGGACCGGATGCTGTTCACCTCGACGGCGTACCCCGAGGACTACGGCTACATCGAGAACACCCTCGGCCAGGACGGCGACCCGCTGGACGCCCTGGTGGTGCTGCAGGCGCCGACCTTCCCCGGCTGTCTGATCCGCGCCCGCGCGATCGGGATGTTCCGGATGACCGACGAGGCCGGCGGCGACGACAAGGTCCTGTGCGTCCCGACGCACGACCCGCGGATGGAGCACATCCGCGACATCAACCACTTCCCGAAGTTCGACCTGCTCGAGATCCAGCACTTCTTCGAGGTCTACAAGGACCTCGAGCCCGGTAAGTCCGTCGAGGGCGCCAACTGGGTCGGTCGCTCCGAGGCGGAGGCCGAGATCCGCGCCTCGATCGAGCGCTTCGAGAAGCACCAGGCCGAGCGCGGCGGTCACTGAGGGCCTCAGCTCCTCCTCGCTCGGAAGTAACCCATCGGGCCAGACATCTGCAGGGTGATGTCGGTGAAGCCGGCTTCGGCGAGCCAGGCCTGTACCTCGGTCGCGGCGGCGCTCGGGCCGAGGAGCCCGGCGATCCGGCCGACCTGACGCAAGGGCAGCGCGCGCAGGCCACCCGGTGAGAACGGCGAGGTGTTCAGCAGCGCGCTGCCGGTGAGTACGCCGCCCGGGTGGGTCACGCGGCCGATCTCCAGCACCGCGCGGTGCGGGTCGGGAAAGCAGTGCAGGCCGGTGAACGAGACCACGAGGTCGAACTCCCCGTCGTCGAAAGGCAGGGCACCGACGTCGGCCTCGCGCGGCTCGACCTGGTCGGCGACGCCATGCTCCCGGGCCGCCTGCATGGTCCGGTCCAGCATCGTCGGGGAGATGTCCGCCGCGACGTACCTGAGGCCCTGGCCCGGCCGCAGCCCACGAAGCGCGACCCCTCCGCCGCACGGGATGTCCAACACCGCCGAGCCGGCCGGCTGTCGGCCGATCTCCGCGGTGGCGGCGTACAGGCGGCGCAGGTCGCTGCCGAGGCCGAGCCGCCACAGCGGCGCCCCGACGACGGAATGCTCGACCGCCCAGTCGTAGATCGAGGCCCAGAGCGGATCCTCGCTCCAGCCGCCGAGACCCGGGAGCCGCATCAGGCGTCCTGGACGGCGTCGCCGGGCACGGTGTCACCGAGCATGGGCACGGCCTGCATCTCGGCCGGGACCCCGAACGCGTCGACCAGGTCCTGCGCCAGCGGGCGGATCCGGCGGCACAGCTCGTCGACCTCACGGGTGATCGCCTTCGCGCGGGCCGACGAGAGCCGTCCGTGCTCCATCCACCAGCCGCGGTCGGCCTCGATCGTGCTCAGCGCGTACAGGTCGCACAGGAGGTTCAGCGCCGTCTTGTTCCCGCCCTCAGGCATCGCGGCAGTCCGGTCGACGAACGCCTCGAGCACCAGGCGCTCGACGTGCGCCCGGGCCGACCCGATCACGTGGTCCTGGCACCGGCTGAACACCTCGGCCGGCTCCATGCCCGCATCCATGCCGCGCTTGAGCCGCCGCGCGACCCCGGCCAGCATGTGCTCCTCGCGCCACCGGAACATCGCCAGCTGGTACGCCGGGTCGTTGAGCCCCGCCTCGGAGTCCCAGTCGTCGTCGCCGCCGGGCAGCACGTCCCTGATCCGCTCCAGCAGCTTGTGCACCGACGTCCGCTCGATCACGGTCTCGACGGCGAGCCCGGCGACGAACCGCACCATGCCCAGTTGGTCGAGCTCGCCGAACGAGGACGAGTAGTCGGTGAGCAGACCCTTGGCCACCAGCTGGAGCAGGATGTGGTTGTCGCCCTCGAACGTCGTGAACACGTCGGTGTCCGCGCGCAGCGCGTCGAACCGGTTGGCCGACAGGTAGCCGGCGCCACCGCAGGCCTCCCGGCACTCCTGGATCGTGGTGCTCGCGTGCCACGTGCCGAGCGCCTTCGTGCCCGCCGCCCGCGACTCCAGCGCCCGCCGGGCGTGCTCGTCGACCTCCGTGGTCGCCGAGAAGACGCCGTGCAGCTCGCCGAGGAGCACCTCCTGGGCGAAGTGGAGGGCATAGGTCCGCGCGAGCGGCAGGAACAGGCGGCGCTGGTGCAGGCCGTAGTCGAGGAGCAGCTCCTCGGGGCCGCCGGGGTTGCCGAACTGGCGGCGCGCCAAGGCGTAGCGCACCGCGATCGCGAGGGCGACCTTGCTGGCGTAGATCCCGGCCCCGCCCACGCACACCCGACCCTGCACCAGCGTGCCGAGCATGGTGAAGAACCGGCGGTCGGGGTTCTCGATCGGCGACTGGTACTCGCCGGCCTCGGTGACGTCGGCGTACCGGTTGAGGAGGTTCTCGCGCGGGACCCGCACGTGGTCGAACCAGATCCGGCCGTTGTCCACGCCGTTGAGCCCGATCTTGCGCCCGTCGTCCTCGACCCGTACGCCGGGGAGCAGCTCGCCACTCTCGTCGCGGATCGGCACCAGGAACGCGTGCACGCCCTGGCTGGTCTCTCCGGTCACCAGCTGGGCGAACACGACGGCGAGCTGGGCGTGCCGGGCGGCGTTGCCGATGTAGTCCTTCCGGGAGCTGGCGTCCGGCGTGTCGATCACGAACTCGTGGGTGTCGACGTCGTACCGGGCCGTCGTGCCGAGCGCCTGCACGTTGGACCCGTGACCGGTCTCGGTCATCGCGAAGCAGCCCAGCAGCTGCGCCTTCACCAGCTGCTCCAGGTAGGCGTCGTGGTGCTTCTTCGTGCCCAGTTGCAGGATGGCACCGCCGAACAGGCCGAACTGCACGCCGACCTTCACCAGCACGGAGAGATCGCCGAACGCCATCGTCTCGAACGCCGCGACCGATGCGCCGATGTCGCCGCCACCGCCGTACTCGACAGGAAACCCGAGCCCGGTCTGTCCGGTCGCGGCCAGCTCCTGGACCAGCTGGAGCACGCGGTCACGGAACTCCTCGCGCGGCATCTCGCGCGCCTCGACGAGCACGTCCGCGTGCTCGGCCAGCTGCTTGCGAGCGAGGTTGCGGACATCGGCGTACTTGCCGTCCAGCAGCGCAGTGAGGCCGGGGACGTCCACGGTGGGCGGCGTGTAGTCGGGCATGGCCCAACTCTGCCAGCAAACGCTGTGCCAGAAGTTCTACGGACGGCCGAAGAAGTCCGGGGGGCTGGCGAACAGCGGGCTGACCTTGACCACGTCACCGGTGTGCGGCGCCTGGATGATCTGCCCGTTGCCGATGTAGAGCGCGACGTGGTGGATGGTGTTCGGCGACGTGCCCCAGAAGACGAGGTCGCCGGCCTTCAGGTCGGCCGGGGAGATGTGCTTGGTCAGCTGGTACTGCGCCGCCGCGAAGTGCGGCAGCGAGATCCCGCCGGCCGCCCAGGCCATCATGGTCAGACCCGAGCAGTCCCACACGTCCGGCCCGGCTCCACCCCAGACGTAGGGCTCGCCGAGCTGCGCCTTGGCGAACTCGATCGCAGCCGTGGCCCCCGGGCCGGTGCCCTTCGGGATCGGCAGCCCCGGATCGCTCCAGCCGCCCTCGACACCGAACTCCGCGAGCTGGTCCTGGGTGTCCTGGGCGTCGGCCTTGGCCTTGTCCGTAGCGTCCTTGGCCTTCGCGGCCTGCGCCTTCGCCTGGGCCTTGGCCTGAGCGGCCTCCGCCTTCGCCTTGGCGGCGGCCGCGGCTGCCGCCGCCTGCTCGGCCTTCCGCTCGAGTGCCTTCTGACGCTCGGTGGCGAGGTCGAGCGAGACCTTCTGCGCCTTGGCCAGGTCCTGGAGCAGCTGACGCCGCTCGCTCGCGATGCGCACGGCCTCGTTCTGCGCGGCGGCCGCAGCCTGGGCCGCCTGGTCGCGCAGCGTGGCGGCCTTCTCGGCCAGTCCGGCCTGCACCTTCTCCGCTTGCGCCGCCTTCGTCTCGGCCACCCGGGCCAGGGCGTTCAGCGCGGTGTACTGGTCGAACCGCGCCTGCATGGAGTCGCCGGCGCTCTGCACGACACCCAGGCGGCTCATCACACCGGTGGGTCCCTCGGCGCCGAGGAACGCGGACATCCCGTTGAGGACCGTGCCGTCCTGGTAGCTCTGCGTGACGAGCTGGGCGATGCCCGCACGCTGCTCGGCGACGTGGGCGAGCGCGTCGGCGGCCGCAGCCTTCGCCGTGGCGGTGGCCTGCTGTGCCTGCTGCAGACGCCACATCGCCCCGTTGTAGGCCTCCGCGGCGATCTCGGCGCGGACGCCGGCCTCCTGGAGGCGGGCGTTCGCGGCGGCGAGCGAGCCCTGGAGCGCGGCGACGTCGCCGGCCTTCCGCGTGGCCACCGCCTTGGCCTGGTCGACCTGCGCCTGCGTCGGCCCGGGCTTGGGCTTGTCGGCCTGCGCCGGAGCACTGACGGGCAGCAGCACTGCCACCGTCAGGATCGCGGTCAGAACTCCCCTGGTCCTGGTGCGCACCTGGTTGGACCCTTTCGTCGCCTCGCGCACCGCCTCCCCATCGCGGCGCGCGCCAGATGCCACGGTAGGCGTCAACCGTCACATGCACCACGGAATCGGCAAAATATGACCCATATGGGCGGCGTGGCGTCTTGACAAATCACACCGATGTGATCCCGGTCAGTCGGTCGCGTCGACCGGGACCTCGCTCGTGGAGGTGGTCGGGTGCGAGCTGCGGCCACCGCGATCGAACTTCTGGCCCGTGCCCAACGCGGCCAGGTAGACCGAGACCAGCGCGATCACCAGGCCCGCGATGTCGTCGGCGATGTAGTGCCAGCCGAAGTACGTCGTGGAGATCGTCACCAGCCCGACGTAGGTCCACAGCGCGATACGCAGGACCCGGGTGCGCAGGGTGTACTGCGCCACCAGGGCGAGGCTGACCGTGATCGCCACGTGCAGGGACGCGAAGCCGGCGGTCGACTGCACCCCGTCGGCGAACGGGTTGAACAAGATGTTCGTGCGCGCGTAGAACAACGCGTCCTGGAGGTGGGCGACCCCCGTGTCCGGCAGGGCGGAGTACAGCCACGGGAAGAAGAAGTTCGGCCCCAGCGTCGGGACCGCGTAGTAGCTCGCGGTGCCCAGCGACCAGCACAGGCACTGCGCCGTGATGAACCAGTACCCGAAGCTGACGTTGCGCGACCAGACCGCCCACACCACGATCGAGACCGGCACCATCGGCAGGAAGATCAGGTACACCCACGAGAGCACGTACGCCGAGACCCCGGTGCCGAGCAGGTGGTGGAGCAGCGTCGCCGGGTCGTGCCCGAACAGCAGCCAGTGGTCGAAGCGGTGCAGCGCATAGTCGTACTTCGTCGGCGGACCGTCCCCGTCGCGCATGATGAACGGCAGGAAGTTCTTGATGTTCCGGTAGCTGACGTAGGTGATGTAGAAGCTCACGATGCCGACCACCACGAGGATGATCCGCTCGCGGGTCCAGTGCTCGCGGATCACCCCCTCGGCCGCGGCCTTGAAGCGGCCCGGGTTGCCCCGGGCGCGGAACAGCGTGCGCGGCACGATGTCGGCCACGAACGCGAAGGCGACCAGCAGGGGCAACCGCATCCAGGCCGGCCCGAGGAAGCCGTCGGGGTCGCGGAGCGGGTAGTTCAGCGCGAGGCTGCAGATGATCGCGAGCGCTCCCATGATCGCCGCGACAGCGACCAGCATCGCGAACGCCCGTCGCCGCGGACCGCCGGCCACGCCGTCCGCTGACGACGACATGGTCGGTTGCGGCAGGAGCGTCGGGGGCTTCACGGGAACTGATTCTAGGGGCGACGACTCAGTGCAGCGGAGGCAGTGCTGCCAGACGGTCCCGTACGACGCACGCCCGTACTGCCTCACCGACCGCCACCGCGTGGCCGGGTTCGGCCACCGCCGGCAGCCGGCCGAGGCCCTCGACGTCGAGCTCGAGACGCAGCTGCTCGGGCGTCACGCGGGCCGACACGACGGTTCCGCGGAGCGGTCCGTCGGCGTCCAACCGGATCGCGGAGCGACGCAGCGCGACCTGGGTCCAGCCGGCGCCGGGCTCGACGACGTCGCGCAGCGCCACGGCCGCGGCGCCCTCCAGGACACGGGCGTAACCGAGGAAGCGGGCGGTCCAGGCATCGGCCGGCTCCCCCCACACGTCGGCGACCGTGCCGGCCTGGACGACCCGGCCGGCACGCATGACCGCCATCCGATCGGCGATGGCGAAGGCCTCCTCCTGGTCGTGCGTGACCAGCAGTGCGGTCGTGCCGGCGCGGCGCAGGATGTCGTGCAGCTCGCCGGCGAGGCGCTCGCGCAGGTCGCGGTCGAGCGCGCTGAGCGGCTCGTCGAGCAGCAGCATCCGGGGTTCGACCGCCAAGGAGCGGGCCAGGGCGACGCGCTGCCGCTCGCCACCCGACAGCGTCGCCGGCAACCGGTCCTCGTAACCGGCCAGCCCGACCAGCTCGAGCAACTCGGCGACGCGGGCGCTGGTCTCGCCTCGAGACTGCCGCCGCAGGCGCAACGGGTAGCCCACGTTGCGGCCCACGCTCTGGTGGCCGAACAGCTGGCCGTCCTGGAACATCAGCGCGAAGCCACGCTTGTGCGTCGGCACGCGGGCGAGGTCGTGGCCGCCGTACCGGACCGAGCCGGCGGCGGGGCGCTCGAGACCCGCGACTGCCCGGAGCAGCGTGGACTTCCCCGACCCGGAGGGGCCGAGCACCGCGGTCACGGATCCCTCCGGCACGTCGAGGTCGACGGCGTCCACGGCCGTGGTCCCGTCGAAGCGCACGGTGAGACCGCGCACCTCCAGTCCCGTCGTCACGTCAGAAGGCTCCCACGGACCCGATCCGCAGCCGCTCGACCAGCAGCATCACGGCGGCGGTGGCGGCCGCGAGCACGACCGATGCAGCCATGGCCATCGCGAAGTTGGCCGAGCCGGGATGGCTGATCAGTTGGTAGATCACCACCGGCAGCGTGGGGTTGTCGTCGCGGGCGAGGAAGCTGGTGGCACCGAACTCCCCCAGCGAGACGGCGAACGCGAACCCGGTCGCGGCAACCAGCGCACGCCACGCCAGCGGGAGGTCGACGGCGAGCAGCACGCGCAGCGGCCCGGCACCGAGCGAGGCGGCCGCCTCCCGCTGGCGCTCGTCGACCGAGAGCAGCACCGGGGCCACGGTGCGCACGACCAGGGGCAGGGCCACCATCGCCTGGGCGATCGGGATCAGCATCGGCGAGGCGCGCAGGTCCAGCGGCGGGTGGTCGAGGGTGATCAGGAACCCGAAGCCCAGGGTGACGGCCGAGACCCCGAGAGGCAGCATGAACGCGCCGTCGAAGACCGCGCTGAGCCGGCGACCGGCCGGCGTACGCCACCGGCGCGAGACCAGGAAGGCGACCGCACAGCCGAGCACGAGGGCGAGCGAGGCCGCCACGACGGCGATCCGTAGCGAGGTCCAGAGCGCGGTGGTCACCGGCACGAGCAGGGCGTTCCCCTGGCCGGTGGTCTGCAGCGCGCGATAGTGCGACAGCCCCCATCCGCCGCCGTCCTGTCCGGGCGTGTGGACGGAGGCGAGCACCAGGGAGACCAGCGGAGCGAGCAGGAACGCCACCACGACCGCCGTCCAGAGCAGCAGGCCGGTGTCCCGGCGCCGCGGCCGCCGTGCCTGCGACGAGGTCCGGGCGACCGCCGGCGATCGGCGGGTCCGCGCGGACAGAGCCAGCAGCGTGACGATCACCAGGAGCTGGAGCAGGGACAGGGCGGCTGCGGCGGAGAGATCGAGCTCCTGGGTCGTGAGCAGGTAGATCTCGGTCTCGACGTTGGCGTAGCGCAGGCCGCCCATCGTGAGCACCACGCCGAACGCCGTCGAGCAGAACAGGAACACCACCGTCGCGGCGGACACGATGCCCGGCAGCAACCCGGGCAGGGTGACCGTCGCGAACACCCGCACCGGGCGCGCGCCGAGGGCGGCCGCCGCCTCCTCCGCCCGGCGGTCGAGGCTCTCCCAGAACGCACCCACGGTGCGCACCACGACGCTGACGTTGAAGAAGACCAGAGCGGCCACGATCGCCACCGGCGTGCCGTCGAGGTGGAGGCCGCCGAGCGGTCCGGACGGAGCGATCAGCTGCCGAAAGGCCACGCCGACGACCACGGTGGGCAGCACGAACGGCAGCACCACGAGCGTCCGGAGGAGGCCGATGCCGGGGAAGCGCAGCCGGTGCAGCACGAACGCCGCCGGCACGCCGAGCACCACGGAGAGCAGGGTCGCCACGCCCGCGGACCACACCGTGAACCAGAGCACCCGATGCACCCGCGGGCGGCCCAGCACCGACGCGACGGCACCGGGGTCGAACCGCCCGTCCGGCCAGACGCCGCGCGCCAGCATGCCGCCGACCGGGTAGAGGAAGAACACCACGAGGACGACGACGGGGACCGCGGCCAGTACCGCGATCGTGAGTCGCGCCCGCAGGTTCATGGCACCAGCGTCATGACGTCACTGGCTGGCGATGTCGCGCCAGTCGCGCAGCCACTCCGCCCGGTGCGCGGTGATGTCGGCGGGCGACATCGCGACCGGGTGCGGCGAGGTCGGCGCCCACTTCGCCCAGTCCGCCGGCAGGGCGACGGAGGTGTCCACGGGGTAGACGTACATGTTGTCCGGCAAGGCCGCCTGGAACTGCTTCTGGAGCATGAAGTCGATGAACTCCTGCGCGCCCTTCGGGTTCGACGCGCCCTTGAGCACGCCGGCGTACTCGACCTGGCGGAAGCAGGTGTCCAGCAGCGCGCTGGTCGTCGGCTTGTCCGCGCCCTTGGGGATCGTGAACGGCGGGGAGGACGAGTACGACACGACGATCGGCCGGTCGCCGTGGCCGCCACCCTGGGTGAAGTCGACGGTGTAGGCGTCCTCCCACCCCGAGTCGATCTTCACGCCGTTGGCGACCAGCTTCTTCCAGTAGTCCTTCCAGCCGTCGCCGTAGGTGCCGATCGTCGCGACCAGGAACGCCAGCCCCGGCGAGGACGTGGTCGCACCGGGGGTCACCAGCAAGCCCTTGTACGCCGGTTTGACCAGGTCGTCGAACGTCTTCGGCGGTGCGACGTGGTGCTGGGCGAACCAGCCGTCGTCGATGTTCACGCACACGTCGCCGTAGTCGATCGGGGTGAGGTAGTCGGCCGCGTCACCGTCCAGCGCGAACTGCTTCGCGGAGGCCGGCAGCTGCGCGGAGGACTTGGCCAGCACACCCTCGTCGACGGCCCGGCTCGCGAAGGTGTTGTCGATGCCGAAGACGCCGTCGGCGAGCGGGTGGTCCTTGGTCAGCACGAGCTTGTTGGTCAGCTCGCCGGCGTCACCGTGCTGCTGGGTCTTCACGGTGATGCCGGTCTGCCTGGTGAACTCGGCCATCACCTTCTTCGACATCGCCCAGGAGTCGTGGGTCGCGATGACGACGGTCTTGCCGGCCTTCTCGCTGCCGGTCCTCGAGTCGCCGGACGTGCTGCTGCTGCCGCCGCCGCAGCCGGCGGCGGTGAGGGCGAGCACGGTCAGCGTTGCGGTGCTGCACAGCTTCAAGCGGGAGATACGTATGGCGCTCCTTCGACTTCCTTCGCCGGTGCTAGCCGGAGCAGGTTCAAGGGTCTGCGGCTGGTCCGCACTCTCAGCCCCCGGCATCGCTGCCGTCGGGCTCCCCTGTCGTGTGAGGCCAATCTAGCCCACGGTCGCGCTGTACTCCCGGGGGCCGTGCTCGTCGCGCTCGCTGCGCACGACCCTCAACCACCGAGGCGCCCGACCGGCGCGCTGTACTCCCGGGGGCCGTGCTCGTCGCCAGTCCGTGCC
The DNA here is from genome assembly GCA_036261595.1 of Marmoricola sp. Lineage (GTDB taxonomy): Bacteria > Actinomycetota > Actinomycetes > Propionibacteriales > Nocardioidaceae > Marmoricola. Next base: position 5,048 of record DATAKN010000215.1, on the reverse strand, counting down.
AACCGGCCCTGCAGGTGCAGCAGGTCGAGGTGGGCGAGGGTCTCGAACGCCGCGAGCACCGCGTCGAACGGGCCGAGCTCCTCGCGGCGGCGCTCGTGGCGGGTCCAGGGCAGCTCGCCGGCGACCTCCCAGGCGGTGCGGGCGCCGGCCTTCACCGCGGCCAGGCACTGGGCGAGCCGGTGGTCGTGGTGGGCGAGCAGCTCGTCGATGCGGGCGTGGGAGCTGGCGGTCACCGGCCCGTGTGCCGGGAGCAGGCGCAGGTCGGGGAGTGCCCGGACCTTCACCAGGGAGTCGAGGAAGTCACGCAGCGGCTGCTCCACCCAGCGCGGCTCGAACCCGATCGACGGCGTGATCGTGGGGAGCACGTGGTCACCGGCGAAGAGCAGCCCGTTGCCGGTGTCGGCGAAGACGTAGTGGCCCTGCGTGTGGCCAGGCGTGGCCAGCGCGTCGACGCGCCGGTTCCCGAGGTCGAGGGTGAGGTCCTGGTCGAGCCACACGTCGGGCATGCCGTAGCTGTCCAGCGAAGGCCGCTCCGAGCTCGGCATCATCGCCCGCCAGCCCTCGGCGAGCTCGACGGCACCGGCCAGCTCGAGCCGCTCCAGGTTGGGGTCGCGCAGCACCTGCTCGTCGTACATGAGGTCCATCGACGGCTTGTCGCCGAGCCCGAGGCTGACCTGCGCACCGACCTCGCGGCCGACGACGTAGGCCTGCGTGTAGTGGTCGCGGTGCATGTGGGTGACCAGGAACGACCGGATGTCGGAGAGCGCGTAGCCGGCGTCCTTCATGCAGGACTCGAACAGGGACCGTGACTCGGGGATCGCCCACCCGCCGTCGATCAGCACGAGGCCGTCGTCGGTCTCCATCACGTAGACGTTGACGGCGCGCAGGCCGTCCATCGGCAGCGGCAGCGGGATCCGCGACACCCCGGGAGCGACGGGCCAGGCGCCCGGCTCCGTCCACACCAGGCCGGAGTCGCTGCTGATCCGGGCGGCGGTCGCTGCTGCTTCCTGCGTCATGCGGTCATCATCACAGTGCCGGGCTCACCGGCGTACGAGGCCCCGTCCGGTGACCAGCGGCAGGTCCTTGGCCAGGACCAGACCGCCCGGCGCGTCGCACACGGCGTGGACGGAGTTCACCAGCCGCATGGCCGTGGTCACCATCCCGGACACGTTGTGGTCGCCGTCCTCGCCGTGGTGGACGAAGTCGACCCGCATCATGGGCTCGCCCTCGATCTCGACGCGGTAGCAGCCACCGCCCTCCGGAGGCTGCGGCCACTCGGGCATCTGGTCGACCGACGTACGGGTGACGTGGTCGAGGATCACTCGGGGGACGCCGCCAACCTTGCCGACCACCTGGAACCGGACCGCACCCATCGTGCCGGCCGCGATGTCGACGCTGGCGGTGCTGAGGTCGACCTCGGACGGCACGCGCTCGACGACCTCCTCGAGGTCCGGGTCGAGCTCGAGGTCGAGGCCGGCGGCGATGTGGCGCACGACCGGACCCCAGGCGGTGGTGAGGATGCCGGGCTGCCACAGCATCGCGACGTTCTCCATCGGCTGGCCGAAGCCGTAGATGTCGCGCATCACCACCGGCTGGTAGTACGTCGAGTAGTCCGCGATCTCGCTGACCCGCACCAGGTCGATCCGCTGGGACAGGCTGGTCATCGCCAGCGGCAGCACGTCGTTGGCGAAGCCGGGGTCGATGCCGTTGACGTGCAGGCTCGCGCCGGTCGCCGCGCCCGCCCGATTGATCCGGTCGACGAAACTGTCCATGCCGAGGCCCTCGGGGAAGGTGAGCAGCACCGGGCCGCTGGAGACCACGTTGATGCCGTTCTCGACCATCACGCACAGGTCCTCGAGCGCGTCGAAGATCCGGTCGTCGGTCATTGCGGTGTGCACGATCGCGTCCGGCTTCAGCGCGAACAGCTCGGCCTTGTCGGCGGTGGCGAGCACGCCGAGGTCGCGGTCGAGGCCGGCGAGCCGGCCGGCGTCCTGCCCGACCTTGTCGGCGTTCGACACCCACAGGCCGACCAGTTCGAGGTCGGGCCGGGCGTCGATGCCGGCGATGGCGTGCCGACCGACGGTGCCGGTCGACCAGGCGACGACGCGCTTCCGCCCCGGCCCGTTGCCGCTCATCGCGCCGCCAGGTCGGGCAACCTGAGGTCCAGGTTCGGGATGTCCAGGCCGCCGTCGGCCTCGATCACCTTGCCGGTGACGTAGGCACTGGCGGGGCTGGCCAGGTAGACCACGGTCGCGGCGATGTCCTCCACCTCACCGACCCGCTGCAGCGTGGTCTTCTCGGCCATCTCCTTCATCACCGCCTCGTCGCTGGCCACGTAGTCCAGTGCACTGGTCATGACCGATCCGACGCCGATCGCGTTGACCCGGATCAGCGGCGCCAGGTCCTTCGAGGCGAGCCGGGTCCAGTGCGTGAGCGCGGCCTTGCCGACGCCGTACGCCAGGTAGCCGCGGCCGGACACGCGACCCATGACCGAGGAGATGTTGACGACCGCACCGCCCGGGTTGTCGCCGGTCAGCATCAGCGGCACGGCGGCACGGGTGAGCGCGTGCGCGGTGGAGACGTTCCACCGGAACGCCTCCTCCAGGTACGCCGTGTCGGTGTCCAGGAACGCGTTCGGGATCGTGCCGCCGACGTTGTTCACGACGATGTCGAGCCGCCCGAACTCGTCGTACGCCTGCTGCGCGAGCGCTGCGGTCTGGTCGAGGTCGGACAGGTCGGCCTTCACCACCAGGGCCCGCCGTCCGGCCGCCTCCACCTGCGCTGCCACCTCCGCCAGCTGCGAGGAGTGCCGCGCGGCGATGACGACGTCAGCGCCCGCCTCGGCGAGGGCGACGGCAGCGCTCGCCCCGATGCCCCTGCCTGCGCCCGTGATGACGGCGACCTGGCCGTCGACTTTGAACCGGTCGAGAATCATGACCGGAACTGTAACCGGTTCTAGTTTTCGGCGTAAGTCCCCACTGCTGCGCGGCGTGCCACCGTGCGCAGCAGGTGCACGCACATCGCGACGAAGGTGGCCGCCCACGCCGCCAGGGCCACCCAGAGCTCGGCGCGCCCGATCGCCTCGACGACGGGGAGGTGGTCGGCCCGGCCGAGGTAGATCCCGGCGACGGCGTACATGCCGAGGGGGAAGACGATGCTCCACAAGGTCGCCTCGTAGCGCAATGGCACCCGCCGGCGCACGTGACGCCACCAGCCGGCCGCCACGAGCACGGGGATCAGCCAGGTCGCGAACGCCCAGAACACCACGGCCAGGCCCGCGATGAGGTCGCGGGTCACCGCGACCATCGGCGCGTCGGCCATCTCCACGATCCGCGCGCCGGCCAGCACGGTGATCGCCAGCGCGCCCATCGCCACCCAGTACGGCGGCGTGAGCTCGGCCGGACCGAACTCGTAGAGCATCAGCCGAAGTGCGACCATGATCCCGGCGGCGGCGTACAGGAAGCAGCCCACCGACCACGACACGATCGCCAGCACGGCCAGCTCTCGACGACCGGACTCGTAGACCGGCTCGATCGTCGCGGCCGCGATCGCCACCGACTGGCTGGCCACGACCCAGATGAACCAGGTGCCGTTGGCGGTGGCGAGCACCGGGCGCTCCTGGCGGCCGAGCACGGCGGTCCAGGGCACGATGTAGCCGAGCCCGAGCCACGCCAGACCGGCCACGACGAGCAGCAGCGCCGTCGCGGAGTGGGCGCCCTCGAGCCCGAGCCGGACCCCGAGCACGTTGGTTCCGGCGACGAAGGTGAAGAACCCGAAGCCGCGGCTGGGGTCGGTGAAGTCCTCGACCACGTCGGGTCGGTAGGAGGCGAAGCGCCAGGCGGTGAGGACGACCAGCACGACGAAGGCCGTGGCGCACACGACCAGAAGCACCTCGGAGAGGCCGTCGATGCTCTCCAGCTCGAGCCCGACCGAGATGATGCCGGTGGCCATCACCAGCGCGAAGTAGCCGGGCGTCAGGCCCTGCACCGCGTGCGCCACCCGCTCGCCGACGCGATCACCGGATCGGTCCGCCATGGTGGTCACCGTAGCGGTCGGCCGCCCACTCACCCGGTCCAGCCGGGCGGCACGTAGGCGCACGCCGGGTCCGAGGCGAGCGGGTCGCCGGTCACGGCGTACGCCCGGCCACGCTGGCCACCGCAGATCTCGCGGAACTCGCACGCACCGCACTTCCCGATGAGCCTGGACGGGTCCCGGAGGTCACGGAACAGCGGATGGTTGCGGTAGACGTCCACGACGTCGTCCGTGCGCACGTTGCCGGTGACGATCGGCAGGAACCCCGACGGCGTGATCTCGCCGAGGTGGGAGACGAAGAGGAACCCGCGCCCGTCGTTGACACCCTGCGCAGGCCGGTTCAGCCCGTCGTGGAAGGCGAAACCCGCTCCGGCGACCTCTTGCCCGGCCTGGGCGCGCCGCAGCATGGCGATCCGCCGGTACATCGGCGCCGCGGTCGCCTTGACGTCGAAGTCACCGGCCAGGGAGAGGTCGTAGAGCCAGTTGAGCACCCGCTCGTGCTGCTCCGGGCTGATCATGCTCAGCTCCTGGCCGCGCCCCATCGGCACCAGGAAGAACACGCTCCACTGCACCGCGCCCACCTCACGGACGAAGCGGACCATGTCCTCGAGCAGGTCGACGTTGTGGGTCGTGACCGTGGTGTTGATCTGGGCACTCAACCCGATCTCGTGCGCGTTGCGCAGGATCGCCATGGTCCGCTCCCACGAGCCGCGGACCTTGCGGAAGTCGTCGTGGACCTCCGGCGTCGGCGCATCCAGGCTCAGGGCGATCCGGCGTACGCCGGCTTCCTGGGCTCGACGCAGCCGGGCCACGGTCGGGAGCGCCGTCGCGGTCGGGGTCAGCGAGCACCGCAGGCCGGCGCGGTCCGCGTACGCGATCAGGTCGAAGAGGTCCTTGCGCATCATCGGGTCGCCGCCGGTGAAGACCAGGATCGGGGAGCCGAACTCGGTGAACCGGTCGATCAGCGCGTAGCCCTCCTCGGTCGAGAGCTCGCGGGGGTCACGACGGTGCTGGGC
>DATAKN010000202.1:0-9995 GCA_036261595.1 Marmoricola sp. | reverse complement strand
CCGACTGCCCCCATCGCCGACTGAAACGACGCCCCCGAGCAGATCAGCGACAAGAACTCCTCACGCACCTCAAACGAATACGCCACAACACTCTCCATTTCAGCGAGCGTTGCTTAGACCGCTGGAATCCGCCGCCAGTTCGTCACCGTCGAGTCGGCACTTCGTGACCGTCGAGTCGGCGGTTCGTGACCGTCGAGTTGGCGATCGTGCTGCGCTGATGGGGCGCAACTGCCTATTCGACGAGGTAGGGGCGGGCGGCGGCGAGGACAGCGTCGAAGATCGGGCGCGGGAGCGCGCTGCCCTCCCGGCGTACGGCGCCGGGGTCGAGCCGGAGCAGCCGGTTGAGTCGCACCTCGCTGGGCCGTCGACGGGAGTCCCAGGCGCCGACCCCGACATCCATCCAGAACCGGCCGGCCGCGGCTTCCTGCGCGGCGTCGCGGTCGTGGTCCTTGCTGGTCAGCTGGAGCCCGAGCAGGGTGTCGCCGTCGGTGCCGATCACGAGCACCGGCCGGTCCTTGCCCTGCGCCGCGTCGTCCTCGTAGGGCACCCAGGCCCAGACGATCTCGCCGGGGTCGGGGCGGCCGTCGGCCACGGGGGCGTAACCGAAGCGGAGCCGCGGGACGACCGGGTGCACGGGACGCACGGGACGGAGCCGGGGGAGTCGCGGGATCCGGAACGCCATGGTGCCCGACGGTAGTCGACCCGCACCGAGGAGTTGGCGTGCACCGGACCGGGAGCGCCTCACGGCGCGTGGCCGCTCGTAGCGGCTGATTTTGGGACCCGGGGCTGCCGCGGTCCGGCGCACGCAGGGAATTCTAACGGTTCGCCGGTGACGACGGGCTGTCCCCGCTGGTCCGGCTCAGAGCCGGCCCTCGAGCTCGAGGTGACCGGCGCGTTGGAGCTGGTCGGCGAGCGTCAGCAGCCGGGCCGCCGCGAGATCGGAGGCGTGCGAGCCCGCCTCTGCCTCGCCCAGGGCGCGCCCCGCGGCCGCCACGCGCGCGAACGCCGCCGCGCGGAAGATCGTGTCGGCGAAGTCGCCGATGACCACACCGCCCAGGACCGCGTCGACCAGGGCCTGCACCTCGGCGGGCCCGGGTGGTTGCTCGACGCCGGAGATCGCCTCGGCGACCGGGGCGACCGCCCGCCCGCGGTCGAACTCGCGGGCGGCGGTCACCGGGTCGGCGTACACCCAGCTGCGCAGGACGTACAGCCGCCACAGCACGCCTGCCAGCGACTCGGCCGGGGCTCCGGCCCAGAGCTCCGCGAGCGTCTCGATGCCCTCGGTGTCGGCGAGGTGGATCACGCGAGAGACCAGCGCTTCGTCGGCTTGGGTGCGGGCCCCGCGGACGAGGGCAACCGCCGTACGGTCGGCAGCCTCGGCGAGCACGGCCGGGTCCACACCGTGGTCGGTGGTCTCGATCGCTTCGAAGCTGGCGGCCCCGGGCATCGCCGGGCGGTGATGCTCTCGCTCGCTCATCCGACCACGATAGGTGCGCCCACCCGGTCGCAGACGGCCGACCGGCGGGTTCGGTCCGTCGGGTCCGGACGGGTCGACGTGGAGCTGGCTCAGCCGAGGCGGCTGGCCGCGGCGGTGACCATCCCGATCACCGGGTCCTTGCCCGGTGGGTAGCTGTGGTCCTGACCGCTGTGGTCGATCCTGACCACGGTGATCCGGGTGCCGTCGAGGGCCATGCCGAATGCCTCGAAACGACCGGTCTCCTCGGCGGGTGGGTGCCAGGACAGCAGGTACCAGCCTGCGCTGCCGGAGCCGACCGGGACCTCCTGGATCGCGCCCACCTTCAGCCCCGCGTCGGCGCCGAGGGCGCGGCCGCATCGGTCGTGCCAGGCCTTGAGCACGGTCCAGGCCGTCGCGGCGGTCTGGGCGTCAGGGAACTCGGCAACCTGCTGGGCGGCGTTGTCGTCGCTGTCGTCGGGCGGGAGATAGGTGCGGCTCACGACGTCAGTGGCGCCGATGCTGAGCAGGTCGGCCTTCGCGCACGTGCCGAACGGCTCCGTGCTGGCCGGCCCGGTCTCGCCGTCCTGCCACTGCCACTGGGCGTTGAGACCCGGGACCTGTGCGGTCGGCAGCAGTCGGTCCGCGAGGGTGAGTGGGGTGCCCGTCGCCGGGGACGACGCCGGCGAGGCCGGCGACGACTCGGGGCTGCTCGTCGACGTCTGGGTCGGGGGCGGGGTGCTCGTCGAAGGCCGGGCGGTCGGCCCCGCGGAGCTGGAGCACCCTGCGACGGCGGGCCCGAGCAACGCTGCCGACGCCACAGCCAGGGACAGGGTGCGGACACGCATGGCACCACCGTAGGGGGACGAGCATCACATCGACCGACACCGGGTGCGGCGGCGTGTCCCGCTATCGTGACGGTGCCCCAGCTCGTGGGCTGGTCAGACAGCTGTCCCGGTTCGACACCGGGAGTGAGGGAGGATCAGTGCTCCGCAGTCGCCGGATTCCGACGTCGGTGCTCGCGTCGATGCTGGTGGTCGGGGCACTCGTCGTCACGGCGGCTTGCTCCTCCTCCGACGCCGAGCCGAAGGCGGCGCGAAGCACCACCGCGACGCCCGCGGGCCCGACGCTGCTGACCTTCGCCGTGTACGGGCCGCCGCAGGTCATCACGGCGTACACGACGATCGCCGCGGACTTCTCCGCGGACCACCCGGACACGGTGGTCAACGTCCGCCCCTACGACTCCGTGGAGCAGGCGGAGCAGGCGCTGGAGAAGGAGCGAGCCGCGGGGGACCCGCCGGACGCGTTCCTGGCCGATCTCGACGAGCTGCCGACGCTGGTGCAGGAGAAGGCCGTACGCCGGCTCGACGAGCTGCTCGGCAAGCGCCACGTCGACTTCGGCGACGGCTACCAGCGCGACGCGCTCCAGGCCTTCAGCTCCGAGAACGCCCTGCAGTGCATGCCGGTCGACGTGTCGCCGCTGGTGGTCTACTACAACACCGACCTGATCAGCCTCGCCGCTCTGACCGAGCCGGGGAAGCGGCCGATCACGGCCGAGTCCGGGTGGAACATCGACCAGTTCGCCGCCGCGGCTCGCCAGGCCACCCGTCCCCACGTCCGCGGCGTGTACGTCGCTCCCGACGTCGACCAGGTCGCGCCGTTCATCTGGTCCGGGGGCGGCGAGATCGTCGACGACCCCGAGACGCCCACCACCCTCACGCTCGCCGATCCGGCGAGTGCCGCCGCGCTGGAGAAGCTGCTCGAGGTGGTGCGCGACCCGCACATCACCTTCAGTCAGACCCAGATGGCGCGCCGGTCGGCGCTGCAGCGGTTCAAGAGCGGCTCGCTGGCGATGATGCTCGGCTACCGCAACCTGACCCCTCAGCTGCGGGCGCAGGAGAATCTCCACTTCGACGTGATGCCCCTGCCCCGGGTGGGCACCCGTGCCAGCACGGGCTCCAGCTCGGGCCTCTGCCTGAGCAGTGCGTCGAAGCACCCCGAGAAGACCGCCGACTTCCTTGCCTACGCCGTCTCCGACGACGCCATGGCGCTGCTCGCCTCGACCGGGTACGTCGTGCCGACGAACCTCGACGTGGCGAACTCCGACGCGTTCCTGCAGGCCGACAAGATGCCGTCGAACGCCTCAGTGTTCCCCGCCATGGTCCGCGCGATCCACCCGCTCCCGCAGGTCCCGACGTGGCCGGCGGTGTCGGCGAAGACGGCTGAGCTGTTGGGCGGGCTGTTCTACGACCCGGTGATCGACCCGCTCGACCAGCGGTTGAAGGCCATCGACGCGGCATCGGCGCCGCTGTTCACGCCGGTGCCGTCGGGCTCGCCGTCGCCCGCCGCGGACTGACCGCGCCGGTCAGCTCTCGGCAGCCGGGCTCGCAGGAGCCGGCGATGCGGCCGGGTGCCGGATCGCCTCGGCGATCAGGGGGGCCATCAGGTCGATCTGCCACTGGCGGGCGCCGAGCCGCAGCAGCTCGTCGCCGACGGCTTGGTCGAGGTCGCCCTCGGGCACCTTCGGCGGGCTCCACAGCACCCGCCGCATGTAGTCGGGGGTGAGAAGGTTCTCGATCGGGACGTTGCGCTCCTCGGAGAGAGTGGCAACCGCAGCGCGTGCGGCGTTGAGCCGGGCCGCCGCGACCGGGTCGCGCTCCGCCCACGACCGGACCTGCGGTGGCCCGTCGGAGCGGTTCGCCAGTGGGGGGAGCGCAGCATCGGTCAGTGCCCGGGCCCGCTTCAGCGCCTCGACCCAGTTGTCCAGGTAGCGCCGGGCGCCGCGCCCGTGGAACCCCGGTGTGCTCAACAGGAGCTTGGGGTTGGTAGGCAAGGCATTGGCCGCCGCGATCACCGCCGCGTCCGGGATCAGGCGCCCCGGTGTGGTGTCGAGCTGTTCGGCGAGCTCGTCGCGGACGGTCCACAGCTCACGGACCGCGGCGAGCGCCCGTCGGCCCTTCGCCTTGTGGATGCCCGACGTACGCCGCCACGGGTCGACCCGAGGCGGCGGCTCGAAGTGGATCAGGTGCTCGAACTCCTGGCGCGCCCACTCCGCCTTGCCGGTCTCCTCCAGCTCGCTGCCCAGGACCTCCCGGAGCTCGACGAGCACCTCGACGTCCAGGGCGGCGTACTCGAGCCACGGGGTCGGGAGCGGCCGCTCCGACCAGTCGGCGGCGGAGTGCTCCTTGCGCATGGACTTGCCGATGATCGACTCGACCAGCGTGGCCAGACCGACCCGGGGATAGCCGAGCAGTCGGGCGGCCAGCTCGGTGTCGAACAGCGCAGCCGGGCGCAGGCCGATCTCACGGAGGCAGGGGAGGTCCTGGCTGGCTGCGTGGAGGATCCACTCGGCGTCTCCGATCGCCTCCTGGATCGGGGCCAGGTCGGGAAAGGCGGTGGGGTCGATCAGCGCGGTGCCGGCGCCCTCTCGGCGCAGCTGGACCAGGTAGGCCCGGGCGGAGTACCGGTAGCCCGACGCCCGCTCGGCGTCCAGACCGACCGGCCCCGTGCCGGCCGCGATGCGGCCGGCGACGGCCTCGAGGGCGTCGGGTGTGTCCGTGATCGGCGGCAGCGCCTCGCGCAACCGGAGCAGCGGAGCCGGCTCCGGCTCGGGCGGGGCGAGAGGTTCCTCCGGGGTGGATGCGGGCGGCGGAGTGTCCGTGGTCATCAGTCGGTGCCGCGCTGTCCCCGTCGGCTCGGCATGGTCGCGACCCCTTCGGGGACCGGCGGGAGACCGGCCGCGGTGCACAGCAGCTCACCCCATGCCTCGACGTGGGGTGTCAGCTCCCCGACCGGCGTCCACGACGCCCGGATCTCGATCTGTGCGGTGCTCGGCTCTGCGGCCATGCCACCGAAGCTTTCCGACGCGACCGTCGTCACCGTGCCCGACGGCGCGGTGTAGCTGGCGCCATGTGCCTCGAGCGCCTCGATGAGCCAGGACCAGCCGACCTCGGCCAGCAGCGGGTCGCTGGCGAGCTCGGGATCGATGTCCGCACGGGCGTACGCGACGCACCGGAACGTGCCCTCCCAGACGTCGTTGCCGGCGGGGTCGTGCAGGAGGACGATCCGACCGGTGCCGATGTCGAGACCGTCAGAGGTGACGTCGGCCGACAACGCGGACGCGTAGGGAGCGATGCGCTGCGGTGCCGGCATCTCCTCGGTGAACACCTCGGGCCGGAAGCGGGCCGATCGCAGCTGCTCCACGGCGCGCGCGAACGCCGCCGGGACCGGCGGAGGCTCGAGGTGGCGTTCCCGGGGTGCAGGCATGATCTCAGATTAGGCTGAACCTGGTATCCGGTGTCCTCGACTCGCCGCCCGACCTGCGAAGATCGACCCATGCCGGAGCCCGCCGCCCCCACCCCTGCCGCCGGGGGACCGACCCGTGCGGATGCACTGCACGACTCGGCGTTCCTGCGCGCAGCTCGCGGCGAGCCCGTGCCGCACACCCCGGTCTGGTTCATGCGGCAGGCGGGCCGGTCGCTGCCGGAGTACCTCGCCATCCGCGAGGGCGTGAGCATGCTCGACTCCTGCATGCGGCCCGAGATGGTCACCGAGATCACGCTGCAGCCGGTACGCCGGTACGGCGTCGACGCGGCCATCTTCTTCTCCGACATCGTGCTTCCGCTCAAGGCGATCGGTGTCGACCTCGACATCGTCCCGGGCGTCGGCCCCGTGGTCGCCCGCCCGGTCCGCACCCTCGACGACGTCGCGGCGATCCCGGAGCTCACGCCCGAGCACGTCCCGTTCATCGCCGAGGCGGTGCGGCTGCTGGTCGCCGAGCTCGGCGCGACCCCGCTGATCGGGTTCGCCGGCGCGCCGTTCACCGTGGCGTCGTACCTGGTCGAAGGCGGGCCGTCGAAGGACCATGCGAAGACCAAGGCACTCATGTTCGGTGCCCCGGAGGTGTGGGACGCGCTGCTGACCCGCATCGCGGGCATCTCCGCGGCGTACCTCGACGTGCAGGTCGCGGCCGGGGCCAGCGCAGTGCAGCTGTTCGACTCCTGGGCGGGTGCACTGACCCGCGCGGACTACGAGCAGCACGCGATGCCGTACTCCCGCCAGGTGCTGGAGGCGATCGGGCGACGTGAGGTGCCTCGGATCCACTTCGGCGTCGGCACCGGCGAGATCCTCGACCTGATGGGCGACGCTGGCGCCGAGGTGGTCGGCGTCGACTGGCGCGTGCCCCTCGCCGAGGGCGTACGCCGGGTGGGTGGCCCCGCGGGCGGGCGCAGCGTCCAGGGCAACCTCGACCCCACGCTGGTGTTCGCGCCGACGGAGGTGATGCTCGGCCGCGCCGACGAGGTGCTCGAGGCGGGCCGCGCAGCGCGGGGCCACATCTTCAACCTGGGACACGGCGTGATCCCGTCGACCGACCCTGACCAGCTCAAGCGGCTGACCGACCACGTGCACGAGGTCACCGCCGGGTAGCGGGCGGCGCTACGCCTCGACCGTCGGCGCCGGCGGAGCCGCGGCGCGTCGGCGGCGGACCAGAAGCACGACCGGACCGGCCAGCAGCGCCAGCACTGCCAGGAAGGGCAGAACCGCGCCGAGGACCATGCCGAGCGCAACCGCGGTGCGACCGAGCGCATGCCACCCGTCGGAGAGTCCGCCGAGGAAGCCACCGGCGTGGGCCTCCTGGTGGGTTGCAGCCGGACGGGTCAGAGTCAGCTGGATCGTCGAGAGCGAGGTCTGGTCGGCGAGGTACTTCTGCTGCTGCTCGAGGGAGTCGAGGTCGGCCTGCCGGCTGGCGAGCTCACGCTCGATCGTCATGATGTCGCCGATGCTCGTGGCCCGGCTGAGCAGGCGCTGGATGCTCTCCACGCTCGCGCGCTGCGCCTTGACCCGCGCGTCGATGTCGATCACCTGGGTGGTGACGTCCTCCACCGACTGCTGCCGGTGGAGGACCGTGCCGAGCTCGCCGAGCCCGTCCAGAGCCTGCCCGAACACGGGGGCCGGGACCCGAAGCGTGAGGTCGACCCGGTCGAGCCGCCCCCGCGAGTCCGAGAGCGACTGCTCGTCGGCGACCAGACCACGAAGTCCGGTGACCAGGTTGATCGCGTCCTGCCGTGCCCCGGTGAGGTCCTTCGCCGCGACGCGGAGCGCCGCCGTGGCGATCACCGCGCGCTCGATCGTCCGGTCGGCCGCCGGCTTCGCGGCCGCGCTGCCCGCCGAGTCCTTCGCTGCGGTGCCGCTGGGCGCCTCCTGGGCGCCTCGGGTCGATGCGGCGGAGTTTTCGGCGCTGCTGCGATTGTCGGAGGAGCCACCCGACCCGCAGCCGGCCAGCGCGACGGTGAGCAGCGAGGTGAGCAGGACGAGTGCGAACCGGTGTCGAGGCCTCATGGCCATGGGACGCGACCAGGCAGGGGGCGGTTCCCTCGGTGACCGGAGGATTTGGGACAGTGGTGGGGTGGACACCACCGAACGCCACCGGCCCACCGTCGCTGTGGTCGGCGGTGGCATCGCGGGGCTCGCCGCTGCGGCCCGTGTGCGGGCCGAGCGCCCGGACGTCGAGGTCGTGCTGCTCGAGTCGGCCCCTGAGGTCGGCGGCAAGCTGCGACTCGGTGAGGTCGGCGGCGTCACCGTGGACGTCGGGGCCGAGGCGATACTGAACCGTCGGCCGGAGGCGGTCGACCTCGCGCGAGCCTCCGGGCTCGCTGACGACATCGTCCACCCGGCGACGACGTCGGCGAACCTTTGGTCGCGCGGGGACCTGCTTCCGATGCCGCGCACGATGATGGGCATTCCGACCGACCTCAAGGCCCTCGCCGACAGCAAGGTGATCTCGAAGGCGGGACTGGCCCGGGCGGCGATGGATGCGGTGCTGCCGGCGTCCTCTCTCGACGGTCGCGACGCCAGCATCGGGGGCCTGGTGGAGGAGCGCTTCGGCAAGGAGGTCGTCGACCGGCTGGTCGAACCGCTGCTCGGCGGCGTCTACGCGGGTCACGCCCGCGAGATCTCGGCCCGCGCGGCCGTGCCACAAGTGGTTGCGCTCCTCGACCGTGACCGGTCGCTGTCGAAGGCCGCTGCGCGGGCGATGCGCGGCCCGGTGAGCGACATCCCCATCTTTGCCGGCGTGATCGGTGGCGTCGGCCGGCTGCCGGAGGCGGTGGCACGGACGTCCGGCGCCACCGTCGAGACCGGCGCCACCGTGCGCGACCTGGCCCGCCGCCCCGACGGGGGCTGGACGTTGGTGGTCGGGTCCACCCGCGAGCCGCGGCTGGTGCAGGCCGACGGCGTCGTGCTCGCGGTGCCGGCCCCGCCCGCGGCCCGGCTGCTGAGCGACGTCGCCCCGGCGGCGGCACTCGAGCTCGCCCGCATCGAGTACGCCTCCGTCGCCGTGGTCACGCTGGCGTTCCGGTTGCGCGACTTCCCGGAGGTGGCGGGCTCCGGATTCCTGGTGCCGCCGGTCGACAAGCGCGCAGTGAAGGCGGCGACGTTCTCCTTCGCCAAGTGGGACTGGGTGCGCGAGGCCGGCGGGGGAGAGCTGCTGATCATGCGCTGCTCGCTGGGCCGGCACCGCGAGGAGCGGCAGCTGCAGCACACCGACGAGGAGCTCGTCGACCTGGCGGTGCACGACTTGGCCGAGGCGATCGGGCTCTCCGTGCGACCGGTCGACGCGCACGTGCAGCGCTGGGGCGGAGGCCTGCCGCAGTACGCCGTCGGTCACCTCGATCGGGTCGCGGCGATCCGTGACGACGTCGCCCGTCTTCCCGGGCTCGCGGTCTGCGGGGCGGCGTACGACGGCGTGGGGATCCCGGCCTGCATCGCCTCGGGTCAGCGCGCGGCCGACCAGGTCATGGTGGCGTTGCCGCCCCCCGCGTCGACGCCCTGAATCGTGCTGGGAGAATGGCGGCATGAGCACCAGCGCGAAGAAGGCCCGCGAGATCAACGACCTGATCCGGTACACCATGTGGTCGGTGTTCCGTCTGCGTGAGCCGCTCGCCGACGCCGACCGCGAGATCGAGGCGGCCGAGATCGAAGCCCTCATCCGGAACCTCGAGGTCGCTGACGTCATCGTCCGCGGCGTGTACGACGTCGCTGGGCTCCGCGCCGACGCCGACCTGATGGTCTGGTGGCACGCCGAGACCTCCGACGAGCTGCAGGACGCCTACCACCGCTTCCGCCGCACCCGGTTCGGCCGGCGGCTGGACCCGGTCTGGTCGCAGATGGCGCTGCACCGGCCGGCGGAGTTCAACAAGAGCCACGTCCCGGCGTTCCTCGCCGAGGAGGAGACCCGCGCCTACGTGTGCGTGTACCCGTTCGTGCGGTCCTACGAGTGGTACCTCCTCGAGGACTCCGAGCGCCGCCGCCTGCTGGCCGAGCACGGCAAGATGGCGCGCGAGTACCCTGACGTACGGGCCAACACGGTGTCGTCGTTCGCGCTCGGTGACTACGAGTGGCTGCTCGCGTTCGAGGCCGACGAGCTGCACCGCATCGTCGACCTGATGCGCCACCTGCGTGCCTCCGACGCCCGTCGCCACGTCCGCGAGGAGGTGCCGTTCTACACCGGCTCCCTGGTGGGCGTCGCCGATCTCGTCGACCG
>DATAKN010000186.1:0-13953 GCA_036261595.1 Marmoricola sp. | reverse complement strand
TCCCGTCACCCTTCCCGCACTCGGCGAATCCGTCACCGAAGGCACCGTGACCCGCTGGCTCAAGCAGGTCGGCGACACGGTGGCGGTCGACGAGCCGCTGCTGGAGGTCTCGACCGACAAGGTCGACACGGAGATCCCCTCGCCGGTGGCCGGCGTACTGCTGGAGATCAGCGCCGCGGAGGACGAGACCGTCGAGGTCGGTGCCCAGTTGTGCGTGGTCGGCGACGAGGGTGAGGGTGGCGGTTCGGCCCCGGCGCAGGAAGCACCCGCCCAGGAGGAGCCCGCACAACAGGAGCCCGCCCAGCAGGAGGCGCCGGCACAGGAACAGCCGGCCCCGGCAGCACAGGAGCAGCAGGCCCCGGAGGCGCCCGCCGCCGCCCAGGATCAGCCGGCTGCCCAGCAGACCCCCCAGCAGCCCGCCGCGTCCGGAGGCACCCCGGTCACCCTGCCAGCGCTGGGTGAGTCGGTGACCGAGGGCACGGTGACGCGATGGTTGAAGTCGGTGGGTGACGAGGTCGCTGTCGACGAGCCACTGCTCGAGGTGTCCACCGACAAGGTCGACACGGAGATCCCCTCACCCGTCGCCGGCACGCTGCTGGAGATCACAGTCAACGAGGACGAGACGGTCGAGGTCGGAGCCCAGCTCGCCATGATCGGCGCAGCCGGATCGGCGCCGGCGCAGGCTCCTGCCGAGCAGGCGCCCGCGCAGCAGGAAGCTCCTCAGGAAGCACCGCAGGAGGAGGTCCCGGCGCAGGAAACCACGCCGCAGACCCAGCAGCCCCAGCAGCCCGAGCAGCCGGCCGTCGCCGAGGCGCCGGCAGAGACTGCTCCTGAGGCACCGCAAGCGCCGTCAGCGTCTGCTCCCGCCGCGGCACCCGCACCCGCACCCGCTGCCTCGGCCCCGGCGTCGACGGCAGCGAGCGACAGTGGTGGTTACGTCACTCCCCTGGTGCGGAAGATGGCGGCCGAGCACGGCGTCGACCTCGGCTCCGTGCAGGGCACCGGCGTGGGTGGCCGGATCCGCAAGCAGGACGTGCTGGCGGCGGCCGAGGCCCGAAAGGCGCCGGCGGCCGAGCAGGCCCCGGCTGCGGCGGCACCTGCCGCAGCCGCCCCGGCGACGCCCAGCCCGCTGCGTGGTCGCACCGAGCCGATGAGCCGGCTGCGGAAGGTGATCGCGACGCGGATGGTCGAGTCGCTGCAGAGCTCCGCCCAGCTGACCCAGGTCATGGAGGTCGACATGACCAACGTGGCCCGCCTCCGGGAGAGCGCGAAGGCCGACTTCCAGGCGCGCGAGGGTGTGAAGCTGACCTACCTGCCGTTCTTCGCGAAGGCGGCGATCGACGCCCTCAAGCAGCACCCGAAGCTCAACGCCAACATCGACACCGACGCCGGCGAGGTGACCTACTTCGACCGCGAGAACATCGCGTTCGCGGTGGACACCGACCGCGGCCTGCTGACGCCTGTGGTCAAGGACGCGGGCGACCTCTCCATCGCAGGCCTGGCCAAGAAGATCGCCGACCTGGCCGAGCGCACCCGCACGAACAAGATCACGCCGGACGACCTCACTGGCGGCACCTTCACGATCACGAACCTCGGCACGTTCGGCGCCCTGTTCGACACGCCGATCATCAACCAGCCGCAGGTGGCGATCCTCGGCCCTGGTGCGGTCGTGAAGCGACCCGTCGTGATCGACGACCCGAACCTCGGTGAGACGATCGCGGTCCGCTACATGGTGAACCTCGCGCTCACCTACGACCACCGGCTCGTCGACGGCGCCGACGCCGGACGGTTCCTGTCCGACGTCAAGGGCCGGCTCGAGGCAGCACAGTTCGAGGTCTGAGCACCGTGGCGATCCTTCTCGGGGCAGGTCCTGACCAGCTGTGGGTCGAGGACACCGGCGGCCCGGGCGAGCCGCTGGTGCTCCTCCACCCGGGCATCGCGGACTCCACCATCTGGGATCGGGTACTGGGGTTCCTCGGTGACCGGCGGGTCGTCCGGTTCGACCGCCGCGGGTTCGGGCGGTCCACCGTGGCGACGGTGCCGTTCCAGGCATTGGGCGACCTCGTGGTCGTGCTCGACGAACTGCAGATCCCCCGGGCGCACCTGGTCGGCAACAGCATGGGTGGGGAGACGTCGCTCGCCCTGGGGGTGACAGCACCTGACCGAGTCGCGTCGATGACGCTGCTCTGCCCAGGCGTCAGCGGTTACCCGTGGCCCGAGCCGACACCCGCGGAGCAGGAGCTCATCGAGCGGTTCCGGACCGCCAAGGCAGAGGCCGACCTTGACACGTTGGCGGAGATCGGTCTCGCCGAGTGGTGCCGCAGCGGCACCGACGACTACCTCGACGCGCAGATGCGGCACTCCTTCGCCGCCGACATCGCCCAGGACCACCTCGAGGAACCCAACCCCGAGCAGTGGGAGCTGCTGCCGTCCCTCGACATTCCCACCGCGGTGATCGCCGGTTCGCTCGACCCGGCGGACTCACTGCAGGCGTCCCTGGACGTCGCCGAGCGCATCCCGGGCGCCGAGCTGGTGCGGATGGACGTCGACCACGTGCCGCAGTACCGCGACCCGGCGGCGGTCGCGAACGTCGTGCTCAGGACCGTCACCCGGGCCTGACCATGTCGCGCGACTGGCATGCCTGGCATCGTCAGTACGACGACCCCACGTCGTCGCTGTCACGACGGCTGCAGGTCGTGCGCGACCAGCTCACCGCGGTGCTCACCGAGCACCCGGAGGTCCGTCGGCTCGTCAGCCTCTGCGCGGGCGACGGGCGCGACGTGCTGCCGGTGCTGGCGACCGTGGCGCCCTCGGTCGAGGCGGTGCTGGTCGAGCTCGACCCGCACCTCGCCGTGGCCGCCGAGGAGATGGCGGCGGCTCTGGGACTGCCGGCCGTCGTCGTACGCAACGACGACGCCGGCAACACCGAGTCGCTGCGCGGTGCCGTACCCGCCGACCTGGTGATGGCGTGCGGCGTCTTCGGCAACGTCACCGACGAACACGTCCGGCGCACCGTCAACACGCTGCCGATGCTGCTGAGCGACCAGGGATTCGTGGTCTGGACCCGCGGCGCCAAGGTGCCCGGCGACCCGACCCTGGCTGCCGGCGACCCCAGCGAGTCGGTGCGACGAGCCTTCGCCGGCACCGGCTTCGACGAGGTCGCCTTCGTCAGGCCCGACGACGCAAGCTTCCGGGTCGGCGTCCACCGCCTCGCGCGGCCGGCCGAGGCGTTCGTGCCGGACGTGCAGATGTTCCGTTTCCTCTGACCGCACCGCTGGCAGGGCAGAGAGGCCCTCCAGGGCTCGCGCTGCCGCCGGTCGCTGTCACGCGGTGGTGCCGACACCTGGCGCGGCGCAGGCCGCCTGTCCAGCGGCACCGGCCCCGCGTCAGAGGCGTGCCGAGGCGCTCACAGGTTGATCATGTGGCCAACGATGCCCTCGACCGCTTCCTTCATGGCCTCCGACAGGGTCGGGTGGGCGAAGACGTTGCGGGCCACCTCGTCGGCGGTGAGGTCCCACTTCTGCGCCAGGGTGAGGACCGGCAGCAGCTCGGTGACCTCCGGACCGATCATGTGGGCGCCGAGGATCTCGTTGTACTTGGCGTCCGCGACGACCTTGACGAAGCCGACACCCTCGGCCATGCCGCGGGCCTTGCCGTTGGCGGAGAACGGGAAGGACGCGGTCTTGACGTCGTACCCCTTCTCGCGGGCCTGCGCCTCGGAGTAGCCGAAGGAGGCGATCTGCGGCTGGCAGAACGTCGCCCGGGGCACGAAGTCGTACTCCACCGGCATGGTCTCCGCGCCGGCCATCGTCTCGGCCGCCACCACGCCCATCGCCTCGGCGACGTGGGCCAGCATCAGCTTGCCGGTGACGTCGCCGATGGCGTAGACGCCGTCGACGTTCGTACGGCAGACCTCGTCGATCTGGATCGCCCCTCGCTCGGTCGTCTCCACACCGGTGTTCTCCAGGCCGTAGCCGTCGAGCCGGGGCGCGAAGCCGAACGCGGCCAGGAACTTGTCGGCCTCGAGCACCTGCTCGTCGCCGCCGTCGGCGGGCGCGACGGTCACGCGTACGCCGGACCCGGTGTCCTCCACGCCCTTGACCGCGGTCGAGGTGAGCACGTTGATGCCGAGCTTCTTGTACTGGCGGGCCAGCTCCTTGGACACGTCGGCGTCTTCGGTCGGCACCATCCGGTCGAGGAACTCCACGATCGTGACGTCGACGCCGAAGTTCTTCATCACGTAGCCGAACTCCACGCCGATCGCGCCGGAGCCTCCGATGATGATCGACGACGGCAGGTCGGCGTCGAGGATCTGCTCCTCGTAGGTGACGACGTTCGTCGAGAGCTCCACGCCCGGGACCAGGCGGACCGTGGCGCCCGTGGCGATGATGACGTTGTCGGCGGTCACGGTGCGGGTCGAGCCGTCGTCGCCCTTGACCTCGATGCTCTTGGGGCCGGTGAACGTGCCCCAGCCGTCGATCTCCTCGATCTTGTTCTTCTTCATCAGGTAGTGCACGCCCTTGGCGCTGGCCTCGGCGACCTGGCGGCTGCGTGCGTGCGTCGTACCGAAGTCCATGGTGGCGTCGCCGGAAATGCCGAAGGTCTTCTTCTCGTGCGTGATGATGTGCGCGATCTCGGCATTGCGCAGCAGCGCCTTGGACGGGATGCAGCCGACGTTGAGGCAGACGCCTCCCCAGTACTTGCGCTCGATGACCGCAGCCTTCAGTCCCAGCTGCGAGGCACGGATCGCGGCGACGTACCCACCGGGGCCGGCACCGAGGACGACGAGATCGAAATCGCTCACCTCCGAAGGCTACCGAGGGTTTCGGCAGGCTCAACCACCGGTCGGGCGCCAACCACGGGTGGCCGGCGGCCGCCGTGGCAGGGTGGGGGCATGCGCTTCCTGATCGCCGGCGCCTCGGGCTTCCTCGGGAGCCGGCTCCGGACCAGCCTGATCGCGGCAGGCCACGACGTCACCGCCCTCGTACGACGCCCGGCCGGACCGGGTCAGGCGCAGTGGGACCCGTACTCCTCCCGGCTCGACCCAGACCTCGTCGAGCACGCCGACGTGGTCGTGAACCTGGCCGGCTCGCCCACGCTCGGCAACCCGCACTCCGGCCGCTGGGCAGAGCAGCTGCGCGAGAGCAGGGTGACGACCACGCGCGTGCTCGCGGAGGCGATCGCGGCGAGCACCCGGCGTCCCGCGTTCCTCGCGGGCAACGGCATCTCCTTCTACGGAGACCACGGCGACGAGCCGCTCACCGAGGCGGCCGACACCCGCGGCGACGCCTTCCTCACCACAGTCACGATCGCCTGGCAGGCCGCCGCCCAACCGGCCGTGGATGCGGGAGCCCGCGTGTGCATCCTCCGCACTGCTCCGGTGATGGACCGCGAGAGCCCGCCCCTGCGCCAGCAGCTGCTGCTGTTCCGGGCCGGGCTGGGCGGCCGGCTGGGCAACGGACACCAGTACATGCCGATGATCTCGCTGCAGGACTGGATCGGCGCGGTGACCTTCCTCGCCGAGCACGACGCAGCCTCGGGACCGGTCAACCTGTCGTGCCCGCAGACGCCCACCAACGCCGAGTTCACCGCCGAGCTGGCGAGGCTGGTCCACCGCCCGGCGGTGTTCACCGTCCCCGCGGCCGTGCTGCGACCGGCGGCCGGCCGGATGGCGCCCGAGCTCCTGGGATCGGTCCGGTCGGTGCCGCAGGTGCTCCTCGACTGCGGCTTCCGGTTCGCCGACCGGACCGTCGCCGAGGTGCTGGCCTCAGCGGTCCGGCACGGCTGAGACCCGAGCGACCAACCAGACGCGCACCGGCCGGCGCAGCACCACCAGGTGCGTGGAGACCGTGGACTCCGGCAGCCGCCGGACCGAGCGCACATCGCCCGAGCGTCCCGCCACCGCGGCGGCCAGACGGTCGGTGACCTCGAGCTCGAGCCGGCGTGGGCGCCGCACCAGCACGCGGGCACGGAGCACCTGCATGCTCAGGTCGCGGACGACGAGCCCGCGGGCGACGTACCGACGCAGGAGGGCGACGTCCGAGTCCCCCGCGGCCGAGCCGCTCGTGTAGAGCCGTCGGAGCGCGACCGGATCTCCTGCGGCCCAGGCGGCGGCGCGGCGTACGTCCCAGTCGTGCAGCACGGCCAGCGCAGCGTCACGACCCGCGGTCTGGTGCACGGACGACGGGTCCACCACCGCGACGGGCCCCGTGGGGCGGGAGAGTGTCACGACCGCGACGAGTCCGAGGGTCAGGCCGGAGGCCAGCACCAGGAGAGCCCGAGGCACGCGAACGACCATGGCACCAGCGTGGCCGAGGTCGCGGCGGCCCGGCGTCCGCGATCCACAGGCGTACTAGTCTCGACGCGTGAGCCGGCTCGAACACCGTCGTCTGGGACTCCTCGACTACCGCAGCGCGTGGGACGTCCAGCGGACGATCCACGCGGAGGTCGCCGACGGGGGGCCGGAGACGGTGCTGCTGCTCGAGCACCCGCCGGTGTTCACCTGCGGCAAGCGCACCGACCCGCACGAGCGACCGGTCGACCCCGGTGGCGCCGAGGTGATCGACGTCGACCGCGGCGGCAAGATCACCTTCCACGGTCCCGGCCAGCTGGTCGGCTACCCGATCGTCCGGCTGCCCGACCACGTCCGGGTCGTCGACTACGTACGCCGGGTCGAGGAGGCCCTGATCGGCGTCTGTGCCGACCTCGGCGTGGCCACGGCACGGGTGCCCGGGCGCAGCGGGGTCTGGCTGGCCGCCAGCAGCTCCAGGCCCGAGCGCAAGGTCGCGGCGATCGGCATCCGGGTGAGCCGCGGGGTGACCATGCACGGCTTCGCGCTCAACTGCGACGTCGACCTGAGCTGGTACGACCGGTTCGTGCCGTGCGGGATCGCCGACGCGGGGGTCACCTCGCTCAGCGCCGAGCTGGACCGTGACGTCACCGTCGACGAGGTGACCCCGTTGGTCGAGCAGCACCTGGACCGCTTGCTGGCCTGGGCGCCGTACGACGCGACGCCCGACTACGAGGCACGTCCCGAACCACCCCACCTGCGTGTTCCGGTGCTCAATCCCCTGGCCTGACCCCCGCCTGCGAGATGCTGGACGTCCCGACCCGGAAAGAGGCAGTCGAGACCGTATGAGTGACCTCGTCGTGGAGACGCACGGCCTGCGCAAGGTCTTCCGTGACCTCGGCCGCAAGGTGGCCGCGGTCGACGGGCTGGACCTCGCGGTCGAGCGCGGCGCCGTGCACGGCTTCCTGGGCCCCAACGGATCAGGCAAGACCACCACGATCCGGATGCTGCTCGGCCTGGCCACGCCCGACGCGGGCGAGATCCGGGTGCTGGGCGAGCCGTTGCCGGCTCGCCTACCCGAGGTGATGAGCCGCGTCGGTGCCGTGGTGGAGTACCCCCAGTTCACGCCGGACCTCTCCGGACGGCGCAACCTGCAGCTGCTCGCCCGCTCGGCCGGCCTGCCGAAGGCCCGCGCCGACGAGGTGCTCGAGCAGGTCGGTCTGTCGGGCGCGGCCCGCGGCCGCTTCCGCCGCTACTCGTTCGGGATGAAGCAGCGCCTCGGCGTCGCCGCCGCACTGCTGAAGAAGCCCGAGCTGCTCGTCCTCGACGAGCCGATGAACGGACTCGACCCGGCCGGGATCACCGACATGCGCGAGCTGATCACGGGCCTGGCCCGGTCCGGCACCACCGTCCTGCTGAGCTCCCACGTGCTCGCCGAGGTGCAGCAGGTCTGCTCGTCGGTCTCGATCATCGGAGAGGGCCGGATGCTCGCCTCCGGCAAGGTCGAGGACCTCCTCGGCGAGGACACCTCGCACACCCGGGTCGGTGTCGCCGACCCGGGCCGGGCCACCGAGGTGCTCACCGCTGCCGGGTACGCCGTGTCCCGCGAGGGCGACGACCTCCTCGTCCAGGGACACGAGCACCCGGAGGAGATCACCCGGGCCCTTGCCGCCAAGGACCTCTACGTGGCCGAGCTCACCGCGGTCCGGCCCGATCTGGAGTCGTTCTTCCTGGTGCTCACCGGCCACCGCCCGCGGCCGCAGGTCGCCGAGTCCGGCACGGTGGACGAGCAACCGGCCGCCGCACCGACCACTCGTACGCCGGAGCCGCGGCCATGATGCGCCTGGTCCGGGTCGAGCTGACCCGCTACCGCTCGCGCCGACTGATCGCGCTGCTGCTTCTCCTGGCTGCCCTCCTGGCCGCCCTGGTCGCCGTCAAGTCCGCCTGGGACACCCGGCCGATCACCCGGCAGGAGGCGGCGACCGCGACGAAGGACGCCGACCTCGCGGCCCAGCGCTCCGACATCGCCGCGGACCTCAAGCACTGCCTGGCCGACCCGGAGGCCTACCTCGGCACCAACGCGACCGCGCAGGACTGCCGGGACAACCTCACCGCCGGCCCGCGCAGCTTCCTGCCGCGCAAGCCGCTGGACCTGGAGGGCACGCTCAAGGGCAACGGGCTCGGCGTCGCCCTCGCGGTCGCCGGGCTGCTCGTGGTCGCGGCCAGCGCGTTCGCCGGGTCCGACTGGGGGTCGGGTTCGGTGGTGACCCAGCTGCTCTTCGAGCCTCGGCGTACCCGGATGTGGGTGGCGAAGGCGCTGGCGGTCACGATCGCCAGCGGGGTGGTTGCGCTCGTGACGATCGGTGGCTTCTGGCTGGCGATGTACCTGGTCGCGGTGGATCGCGACGTACCGCACGGCTCAGGGGTGATGTCCGACGTCGGCTGGCACCTGTTGCGGGCCGTCACGTTCGCGATGGGTGCCTCCCTCGGCGCGTTCGCGCTGACGATGCTGTTCCGGCACGCCGTCGCGACGCTGTCGTTGCTGTTCGTGCTCAGCGTGGGCGGCGAGGTCCTGACCTACCTGGTCCCCGTCGACAACATCGGCCGCTGGACGCTCGGCAACAACGTCTACGGCTGGCTCGAGACCCGGATGGAGTTCTTCGACCCCACGTCGCGCTGTGCCCGGGTCGGTGACTGCGACCAGCTGGCCCACATCGGACACCTGCAGGGCGGGGTCTACCTGCTCGGGCTCCTGCTCCTCGCTGTCGTGGTCTCGGTGCTGCTGTTCCGCCGGCGCGACGTCGCCGCGGCCTGACGACCGCTGGCTCCCCCGTCCCACCCGGCCGGTCACCCTCGGCG
This sequence comes from Marmoricola sp., assembly GCA_036261595.1. Classification (GTDB taxonomy): domain Bacteria; phylum Actinomycetota; class Actinomycetes; order Propionibacteriales; family Nocardioidaceae; genus Marmoricola. Next base: position 4,805 of record DATAKN010000186.1, on the reverse strand, counting down.
CGTAGGCTGGCAGGCGTGACCGACCTGCATCCCGCCCCCGAGGGCCGCAAGCTCCTGCGGCTCGAGGTCCGCAACGCCGAGACTCCGATCGAGCGCAAGCCGGAGTGGATCAAGACCCGGGCGAAGATGGGGCCGCAGTACCGCGAGCTCCAGCAGCTGGTGAAGTCCGAAGGTCTGCACACGGTGTGCCAGGAGGCCGGCTGCCCGAACATCTTCGAGTGCTGGGAGGACCGCGAGGCGACCTTCCTCATCGGCGGTGACCAGTGCACCCGCCGGTGCGACTTCTGCCAGATCGACACCGGCAAGCCGGACCCGCTCGACCGTGACGAGCCCCGCCGGGTGGCGGAGTCGGTGCAGCAGATGGGCCTGCGCTACGCCACGATCACCGGCGTCACCCGCGACGACCTGCCCGACGAGGGCGCCTGGCTGTACGCCGAGACCGTGCGCGCGATCCACGAGCTCAACCCGGACACCGGCGTGGAGAACCTCATCCCCGACTTCTCCGGCAAGCCCGACCTGCTGGCCCAGGTGTTCGAGGCCCGCCCGGAGGTCCTGGCCCACAACCTGGAGACCGTGCCACGGATCTTCAAGCGGATCCGCCCCGCGTTCCGCTACGACCGCTCGCTGGACGTGCTCACCCAGGCCCGGGCATTCGGGCTGGTCACCAAGTCCAACCTGATCCTCGGCATGGGCGAGACCCGTGAAGAGGTGAGCCAGGCCCTGCGCGACCTGCACGACGCCGGGTGCGAGCTGATCACGATCACGCAGTACCTGCGGCCCTCGCCGCGCCACCACCCGGTCGAGCGCTGGGTCAAGCCCGAGGAGTTCGTCGAGCTCGCGGCCGAGGCCGAGGAGATCGGGTTCGCCGGCGTCCTCAGCGGACCCCTGGTGCGGTCGTCGTACCGTGCTGGCCGGCTCTACCGGCAGGCGATGGACGCCCGCACCGGTTCAGCGGCCGCGAACGGCTAGGCTCCTCGGGTTCGGCCAGCCGACGAGCTCACCCAGAACGACCAGACAAGGCAGCACCATGGCGAAGAAAGACCCCACCAAGCCCGGACGGGTCAAGCAGGTCCTCCAGAGCTACCAGATGACCAGGGCGTCCGACCCTCGGATCGGCCTCATCCTGCTCGGCTGGTTCCTGCTCGCCGGCGTGGCCGGCTTCGCCGTGATCTGGCTGATCCTCGGCGGTGCGATCGTGTTGCCGATCGTCTTCGGCGTCCTGACCGGGACGCTCGCGGTGATGATCGTCTTCGGGCGCCGCGCCCAGCGAGCCGCGTTGGCCCAGATCGAGGGGCAGCCCGGTGCCGCAGCGGCTGCGCTCGGCCTGCTGCGTCGTGGCTGGCGGACCGACCCTGCGATCGGCTTCACCAAGCAGCAGGACGTCGTGCACCGGCTGGTCGGCCCTCCTGGCATCGTGCTGATCGGCGAGGGGAACCCCAACCGGCTCAAGGCGCTGATGAGCTCGGAGCGCCGCAAGCACGAGCGGGTGGTCTCGGAGACGACGATCACCGAGCTGGTCGTCGGCAACGGTCCGGACGAGGTGCCACTGAGCAAGCTCGTACGCCGCGTGAGCAAGCTCCCCCGCACGCTGAAGCCCGCGCAGATGACCGACGTGCTGGCGCGGCTGAAGGCTCTCGACGCGAACCGCTCGAACATCCCGCTGCCCAAGGGCCCGGTGCCGACCTCGATGAAGGGCGCCCGCCAGAACATGCGGGGTCGCTGAGCCTCCGGCTCATCGCACACTCACCGGGCGCCGACGATCCCGATCCGGTGCGGAGCGCCGATGGTGCTGTTGGCCGGCCCACGGCGGGCCTGGCCGTCGCGTCGCCGGGCCGCCCGCTCGGCGCGGCGCGCCTGACGGAACTGACGGCGGACGCGACCGGCCTCGGCCTGCGCGATCAGTTCGGCCACCTGCTGGCGGGCGAGGGTCTGGGTGATGAAGCTGCTCATGGGGTGCTCCTCGAGCCGATCCGGGTGTGCTGCTGACACCGTCGAATCTGTCTCTAAGGCCACCCCCGGCACATGGGGACGACGCCTCGTTCCGAGGACCTCGGCGCCTCAGAGCGGGGCGCCGGAGCGCCCTCGGCGCCTTAGTCGGGAGCCGAGCGCCTTATCCGGCACTTCCCTACTGGGTGACCACCTGCGACGCCGGCGGAGCGGTGATGTCGACCGGCTCGCCCCACTTGCTGACCACCATGGTGATGTGCTGGTTGGCGACGGTCATGTCGATGCGGCGCATGAGGTGGTCGTGGTCGACGTACAGGTCGTAGGTGACGGTCTTCGGCAGCTGCCCGGCGGCCGCGCCTGCACCCGAACCGAGCGTCTTGGCGATCGAGGCGGAGTCCACGGTGACCTGGTACTTGTCGACCTGGGCGCCGTCCACGGTGGACGTGCCGACCTTCTCGACGCTCTTCACCGCGCCCTTCATCGCGCCGATCGACGACTCGGGGCCGAAGCTGGACATGCCGGAGAGCAGGCTGCCCATGGCCGGGTCGCTGGCGTCGATCTTGCGGAACTTCCCGCCGGCGGACTGCTGGAGGTAGAGCACCTTGTCGACCATGATCACGACGGCCTTCGAGGACCCCATGTCCATCGACATCTTCATGTCGGTGCGGTCGCCGTTGTAGCGCAGGTCGGCCTCGGCACCGATCGAGGAGCCGAACTGCATGGTCATGTGAGCGGTCTTCTTGTCACGCATCGCCGCGAGCATGGTGGGGACCAGGTTGTCCTTGGTCAGCGGCTGCCCCGGGGCTGCGGCGCCCTCGGTGGACAGGCCCGCCGGCTGGTCCGTGGACGCCGCGGCGCTGGGCGAGCTGGACGCGGAGGAGGACGCGTTCCCGACCTTCGCGCTGCTGTCCTTGGTCTTGTCCGTCGAACCGCACCCTGCCAGCGGTGCGAACAGGAGGGCGCCGGCTGCCACCAGCGCGAGGGTGCGGGAACGGTTGGTGTGCATGGATCCTCCGTCGGAGCCGAGGTGGTGATGCCGCCAGCGTAGAAGACGGTGCCTCACCGGGGACTGGCTGCGGGCAGCTGGTAGGCGCCGGACCGTGTCCAGAGGTCGTGCAGGCCGCGACCGTCCTGCTGGAAGACCAGCGGAGGGATCACCAGGCAGACGAGGAGCTGACGCTGCAGGGCGCGCAACAGGCTCAGCGGGCCGCCGTCGACCCGGAGCACCCGGAGCCGCGTGGCCAGCTGCCCGAACGAGCCCCCGCTCAGGGCGATCCCGAACGACGACTCGAGCCAGAAGATCACGGTGGTCAGCGTCGCGAAGGCCGGGTGCTGGATGTCGCGGAGGATGAAGAACGCCACTCCGTAGCTGCCCAGCCAGTCCACGAACAACGCGAGGATGCGTCGCGGCCAGGACGCAGGCGTGGGCGTGAGCACCGGCAGACCCTATCCGGTGGCTTCCCGGTCCGGGTGCTGGGCCCGTGTTACATCCCGGAAACAAACCGGATACGGTCGATTAATCGGCTCGGCGTACGTTGCTCCCGGTTGCGATGCATCGTCGCGTCGCTCACTCTCACCACCCTGATCCAGGTCGCGGGTCCTGCGGCCAAGGAGGACGAATGTTCCAGAACAGCGACGAGCTGCTGAAGTACATCAAGGACGAGGGCGTCGAGATGGTCGACGTCCGCTTCTGCGACCTGCCCGGTGTGATGCAGCACTTCACCGTCCCGGCCGGTGCCTTCGACCAGTCGGTCTTCGAGGACGGCCTCGCCTTCGACGGGTCCTCGATCCGCGGCTTCCAGGCGATCCACGAGTCGGACATGTCACTGTTCCCGGACCCGACGACCGCCTACATCGACCCGTTCCGCACCGCGAAGACCCTGGTCGTGAACTTCTTCATCCACGACCCGATCACCGGCGAGGCCTACTCGCGCGACCCGCGCAACATCGCCCGCAAGGCGATGGCCTACCTCGCCAGCACCGGCATCGGTGACACGGCGTACTTCGCCCCCGAGGCGGAGTTCTACGTGTTCGACTCCGTGCGCTTCGAGACCAAGGTCAACGAGGGCTTCTACCACATCGACTCCGAGGCCGGCGCCTGGAACACCGGCGCGGTGGAGAACAACCGCGGCTACAAGGTCCGCTACAAGGGTGGGTACTTCCCGGTCGCGCCGTACGACCACTTCGGTGAGCTGCGCGACGAGATGGTCATCGAGATGGAGAAGGCCGGCCTGAGCGTCGAGCGCGCCCACCACGAGGTCGGCACCGCGGGCCAGGCGGAGATCAACTACCGGTTCTCCGAGCTGCTCCAGGCCGCCGACGACGTGATGAAGTTCAAGTACCTCGTCAAGAACGTCGCGTGGCGCAACGGCAAGACCGCGACCTTCATGCCGAAGCCGATCTTCGGGGACAACGGCTCGGGCATGCACTGCCACCAGTCGATCTGGAACAACGGCGAGCCGCTGTTCTACGACGAGACCGGGTACGCCGGCCTTTCCGACACGGCCCGCTACTACATCGGGGGCATCCTCAAGCACGCGCCGTCGCTGCTGGCGTTCACCAACCCGACGGTGAACTCCTACCACCGCCTGGTGCCGGGCTTCGAGGCTCCGATCAGCCTGGTCTACAGCCAGCGCAACCGGTCGGCCTGCGTGCGCATCCCGATCACTGGCGCGAACCCGAAGGCCAAGCGCATCGAGTTCCGCTGCCCCGACCCCTCGGCGAACCCCTACCTGGCGTTCTCCGCGCTGCTGCTCGCCGGCATCGACGGCATCAAGAACAAGATCGAGCCGGCCGCCCCGGTCGACAAGGACATCTACGAGCTGCCGCCGGCCGAGATGGCCGAGATCGAGCAGGTC
>DATAKN010000184.1:0-14864 GCA_036261595.1 Marmoricola sp. | reverse complement strand
ACGTCTGCTGCCATCTTTGAGCGTCCTCTCGGGATCCTGGGGACTGTTGAGCTGTGGATCGTCGCGCCGTTGCAGCCGATCAAGGGGCGCCGGATCACGACACGGGGAGGGGCGCGACCAGGACCGCGCTGAATCTACCCGTACCTTCGATCACCACCTATTGGATCGATCAACCGCGGACGCCAGACAGGGTCTTAGTGCCCGATTTCGTCGGGCACGAAGCCTCGCGCTACGATGAGCGCCGCTCTCCGGCACTCCACCGGGAGCGTGCGCTCGTAGCTCAACGGATAGAGCATCTGACTACGGATCAGAAGGTTGGGGGTTCGAATCCCTCCGAGCGCGCAAACCGGAACCGCAGGCAGCACCATCCTGACCTGCGGTTTTCCGTTTCCAGGGACCGTCGGCTTCTAGTTCCGCTGGACGACCCGTCGATGTTGACAGCAGCCGGTGACAGCAGCAGTGTCATTTCGCGCCGCCCTCGAAGAGTCGATCGAACCGATCGAGGGCCTCACGCTTGTCGTCGAGACTGACGTGACCGTAGACGTTCATAGTCATCTCCAGACCAGAGTGACCGGCGATGTCCATGACGGTCCGCGGCGGAACCCCCAGCCCCAACAGCGCCGAAACGAGCCCGTGGCGGAAGTCGTGGAGCCGCACTTCCCGCAACCCAGCAGCCTTGACGGCCGCTTTGATCACTTTGCTGCAATTGTCTGGATCGATCGGCGTCCCGATCGGTGTGGTGAAGACGAATCCCGAGTCAGGCCATCGTTCCGCAAGATCGCGCCGCTCCTGATCCTGGCGTCGGCGATGATCAGCCAGCTCCCGAACCACCAGCGAAGGCAGCGGGATGGTCCGGCGAGATCGTGCCGTCTTGGTGGGCAACAGCTGGAGATTGCCGCCCGTCCGATGCAACCCGTGTCGTACCGACAACCACCCACCGTCCAGGTCTACGTCCTCCCATCGCAACCCAAGAGCCTCACTTCTCCGCAAGCCGAGGAGCGCAACCACGACCAGCAGAGCGCGCAGCCGGTGGTCGGCATTCGCGGCGAAGAGCTGCTTCAGTTCGTCAACGCCAAGGGGCTTCCGCTCCACCCTCGTCGCGGCTGGTGGCCGAACCAGCTTGGCGACGTTCTTCTCAAGCAACTCCTCACGAACGGCGTCCTCCAGCGCTGCTCGCAACGTGGCGTGGACGTACCGAATCGTCCGAGTTCCCACGCCTCGTGTCTCCAGTGACGCCAGATAGAGCCGGAGCTCCCGTGCCGTCAGCCGTCGCAGCTTCTTCGCTCCGAGACCCGGGACGAGGTAGGTGTCCACGTTGAAGCGATAGGCCGCGAGCGTGTTCGGTCGGACGCGCTTCGACACGACCGTGTCCAGCCACTCCTTCAGGTAGGACTCGACCGTAAGACGCGATGGAGGCATGGGCACGCCAGAGTCCGCCCGCCTTCGCACTTCGACGAGCTTCGCTTCGACCTCCGTTCGGGAGCGCCCGTAGTAGGTCTGACGTACCCGCCGGCCGTCGGCCTCCGTCACGTACAGCGCAGCGGTCCACCGGCCGTCACGACGCTTCCAAATGGAGCCAGACCCGTTGGCGGCGCGTCGACGGGGGCTCATGCCGGCTCGCCGAGCTCGAGCGCGGTGACGTAGTCGCTGAGCGCGCGAGCCGAGATCCGTCGCGAGCAGCCGACCTTCACCGACCGAAGGTCGCGGAGCCGGATGAGGTCGTACACGCGTGAGCGGCCGACACCGAGGAGGCGAGCCACCTCCTCAGGTGTGAAGAGGATCGGCGGGACCTCGTCGGAGCTCAGCAGCCAGATGTTCGGCGTCACCTTCACGCCCTCGACTGCTCGCGACTGGGGGGTGTTCAGGTTGAACAGGTGCTGGTCGTCCATCGGAGCCTCCCGAGCTCGCGGGGCTTCGTCCTCCCCGTACTTGCAGAGTCAGGTCGCCCGGCGGGCCGTCAAGGGCACTTCGTGTCACTTCGTGATTCGCTTCGCTCACCCTTGACCGCCCGCCGGGCGACCGAGATTGGCTGGCTACGGGGAGGACGAAGCAAGCTGGTCAGGCGGGTCAGGACCGGCGGCAGCCTTAGCCGCGCCGTACTGGGCCTTCCAGCGCATCTTCTCTGCGATCGCGCGCGTCATCACCTGCCGGTAGATGGGCACGGTGGCCTCGAGAGGGTTCCAGACCTTCCACTCGTACCGGCGCTGCCCGTCCGGCCGCAGGACCGTTGCCGAAAGACGGTCGGCCTCGTGTACGTCGACGCCGGCAGCTGCGAGGACCTGGCGTACGACGGCGGCGCGGTCGGCCCTATGGTCGGTCAGCGTCTTGCCTGTCCACCTCCTCGAGACCAAGACCCGTCGACCACCACAACCGAGGTGCTGACGGCCGTGAGCTTTCGCCGGGCAGGCGCCTGGCTCCATCCCAGCTGAGGCGCCCTGGGGCTGGATCCCGAACCGGAGCCAGTTCGGGCACCGGGTCGAGCAGGGCAGGAAGCGGACCTCTCGATGGAGACGATCGAGGTGCCGTCGCTGCCGCCCGGTCAGCTCGGTATCGTCCCCGAACGCCTCCCCGAAGTCTTTCGCCAGGTACTTCGTGAGGTAGGCGACCCGCCTATCGGCGTCGTCCTCGGTGGCGATGATTCCTTGGATGTCGAGCTGGGAGCCGAATCTGATCACGTGCGCTGGCCGGGCGTCCGGATCTCTATCGAGGTCGTCGAGCTCTTCAGCAAACGTGGGCAGAACCTGACCGGTCACCGGGTCGACGTACCCGACACCTTCGCGCCACTCGGGGAGGGCGACGCCGTCGTACGCAATCCGGTCGTGTGCTGGCCACCAAACCTGGTGGTACGTAGCGCCAACGACCTGGCGGAAGGTCTGGCGCGGGATCGCACCACGGACGGCCGCGTGCAGGTGGGGTGCAAGCCTGCGCTGTGCCTCGATCGCAGCGAAGTACTGGACCTGGTAGCCGACGGCGCGGCGGAGGTTCTGCCAGAGCCGGTCGACCAGCTTCGGGAAGTGGAGCGCGTCCAGCGCTGCGCGCCGGTAGTCGTAGCTGCTCGGATCGACCGGGGTGCCGTCAGACCGGACGCGTCCGTACGACGGAAGCGTGAATGTGGCGAACATTGAGGGCCTAAAGGTTCGCCCGGCCGGGGAGACGAACGCTTTGCCGACCGTGCGGCCCTCCATGGGTACCCGCGGCAGGTCGGGGACGTCCTGACGTCGCCGGGTCGAGCGAACGCGGCGAGTCGGCTCGTCAGCCTCCTCGGGCGCCCCGCCACTGATGTCGTCGAGCTCGGGCTGGTGCGACTCGATCGCCGGCTCGACCTCGAGGTGCCAGCCCTCCCGACACTGTTGCATCCGAAGGATCCGGTGACGTTGGGCACACGGGCGGCACTTCGACTCCAAGGTCGCACCGCATGGAGTCGGCACAAGCCGCTTCCGGCCTGTCTCCGTGTCAGTGACTTCGTGAATGACCGGCCTGGTGCACACATGGTTCGCCTCGGCCAGCTCACGAAGAGCCTCGGCGGAGAGCCGCGGTGCCGGCGTCACGCCACCTCACCACCAGGCACGGGAGCCGTCGTACGGTACGCGCCCGACCCAGAAGCCGGCGGTCACCTCGTAACAACCAGCGGCCTCGAGGCATTCGAAGCAGACCGGGCAGGCACCACACACCACTTCCATCACCGTCAGCTGCTCGCTGGACGCGTCCGAAGGCTCGGCGATCCACGGCAGATCCGCCACGGCTCGACACAGAGCGCGGTCACGCCAGCTCGCGGTCGGCACGCGTCGGCTCCTTCCGTAGGGGAGTCCTGTCCCGATTGGCCTGGCCGACCGGAGGTAGGACAACGGGCAGATGGGTCGGCGACGCGTAGGTCGCTGAGAGTTGCCGAATCGCCTCGTCGGAGACATAGCCGGCGCGAACGCGCAGGGGGGGTCCGCCGTCTTCCGGTACGACGTAGCCCATTCCGGGCGTAGCTCGGCTGATCCGGTGACAGAGCGCACCGCCAGTCAAGGCGACTTCGCCGAGCACCATCGCGGTCTCGCTGAGGTCCTTGAGCCGGAGACCGATCATCTGCGTGAAGAGACCGCGCGACGGAATGACCTCCTTACGAGGGTCCTGGAGGCAAGCGAAAACGACGAATCCCGGAGCACGACCTTGCGAGCAGAGCATGTTGATGGCCAGTTCCGCCCGCCGCTGGAGGTCTCTCTCTTTGCAGTACGCAGTCAGTGCAGCGAGCTCGTCGATCATCACGACATGGAGCGGCTCCTCCTCAGCGAGTTGATGACTGCGGACCCGTCCTGCGTACCGGTGCGTCCGGTCCTGCATCCACGTCACCAGCTGCTCGAGGACCGCCACCGCCTCGGCTGCGCTGGTGGCGTACGTGGTGAACAGCTCTTTGCCCATCAAGATCTCCATGCCGCCCTTGAGGTCGATGCCGTGCACCTGCGCGCGGCCAGCCCGAACAGCCGGGCCGAGTCCGAAGGCGTAGGACCAGAACAGCGAACCCTTGCCCGACCCAGAGCAGCCGGCAACGAGGGTGTGCGGGCCGACCGGCAGGTGCCAGGGGGAGCCGTCGTCCAGCAGCCCCATCCGGACCCGACGCAGGTCTTCGTCGTGGAAACCGTCGCGGAAGTCGAAGGCACGGGTCAGGCCGTCTCCCACGGTGAACGTGAGCGCGACGTCGCGGACCCCCTCGGGCTCCACCCTCACGTGTGAGGCCGCGACGGCGACCCTCAGGCGCTCAGCGGCTTCCTCGTAGTCCGCGAGCGTCTGCCCCATCAGCGGCCGAACGGTGAGGCAGATGCGGGGCCAGCCAGCTCGGCGAGAAATGAGGCGAGGAACGGTCAACAGGCTCGCAGGCGCCCGGACCAGGCGCCGCCGACCGTCGGTGGCGGCCAACCCGCAGCTGATCGCCAGCTCGGCCCAATGGCGGCGAACCCACCACAGTCGTGTTCGGCATCCGAGGCTTCGCGACACGGGATGGACCACGCGAGAACCAGCGAGCAGACGGGCAACGAAGCCGACGACACCGGCTCCGACGAGCCACGGGCGTACTGCGGCGAGTGGCCACACGAGCCAGATGAGCGCGATCAGCACAGCGACGGGGCCGGGATGCCGGCGGAGCGGTGTCAGGAGTTGGGACACCCCCCGACGGGCCGCAGGCCCCGCCGCTGTGGTCTGGAGGTTCATAGCCGTACGGGCTCGTTCTCGCCGGCACGGAAGTGACGCGCGACTATTTCGAGCATCTCCGTGGCTTCGGAGATCGCGTGGAACGCAATCTGTAGAACCTCGGAAACCTCACCGCCCGGGCAGTAGGAGAGATGGCGCACCGAAGCGCGCAGTGCCTCCTGCACGTCATTGAGCCGCCGAACGTGGGCCATAGCCGCCATCGCGCCCTCGTCGTTGGTCCGGACGTCGAAGAATCGCGACCACTCGTGCATCGAGCTGGTCGTCATCATGACTCCTGGGCGACCCGGATCGTGAGGAGCGTCTGGTCGATCACGCAGCTCACCACGTCGACACCAGGCATCCCGGGCAGCTCCTCCATCCCGAGCCGCTCGTAGACGAGCCTCGCGTCGAGTGGTTCGGCGACGATCACCTCGACCCGCGGAAAGTCGGTCGGACTCGTCGGCATGTGGACGTGGACGGAGGTGGCCTCGACCGCGCTGCCCACCTCGTCAGCGACCCGCCAGACAGCGTCCGCCGCTTCTCCCAGCGAGTACGAGCCCCACAGACCTCCGGAACGCTGGCCGGCAACAGCACCCATCACGCCACCGCCTTGTCCGTCGCGGGCTTGGTGGCCGCCTTGCCCGGCTCCCGGACCTCTGCGGCGCGCAACGACCAGGCGATCCGGCTGAAGTTGCCGTTGTCCTCGACGTACGCCGTCGCGGTCATGCCGTTGAACTCGACGGGACAGAACGGAAGGCCGTTCTGCGGCCGCTCGAGCACCGGCTGGACCTTCGCCGGCACCTTGACCGTCATGGTGCGGTTGGACTTCGTTGCCTCCGGGTCGGCGTCCACGACGTCGACAGCCCAGACCGGAAGGCCGGTGTCCGGGTCCATCGCCTGCACGACCTGGTCCTTGGTCGAACGGTCGTAGTCGCGGACCGGCGAGATGTCGCCCACCATGTAGGCGCCGAACGGAAAGACGGTCTTGAACTCGACCGGCAGCTTGCGTGGGATGGCCATCAGGGTCTCCTTCATGGTTCGTTGATGGCTCTACTCCACCTTTTGTCCACAGGACGCCGGCACCACCTTTCGCCGCCAACTCAGGACGTCTACGGTCGAAGAAATGTCCGATCACGTCCCTCGGGGGAACCATGGGCAACGAACGACTGCAGAGTCACCTTGTAGCCGCGGGGATGACCGCCACCGATCTCGCCAGCACGCTCCAGGTCGATCCCAAGACAGTCGAGCGCTGGATCAGCAATGGCCGCGTGCCGCACCAACGCCACCGTGTCGCGACGGCGAAGGCTCTAGCCGTCGAGCCGGCCTACCTGTGGCCGGAGGTCGCCAATCAGAACAACGTGCCATCGGCCGGAGGTGGCGAACTCCTCGCGGTATACCCGACCCGCAGCGCCGTTCCGGCCAGCGTGTGGCGACGGCTCATCGACGAAGCTCGAGCCAACGTCGACGTCTTGGTCTACTCGGGGTTGTTCCTCCTTGACACTCACCCCGACCTGCCACACAAGCTCGTTGAGCGAGCTGCGAGCGGACTGCAGACTCGATTCCTCTACGGCAACCCTGACGCGGAGAACGTCGCGCAGCGTGGCCGCGATGAGGGCATCGACGAAGGCTTGGCTGCACGGATCCGCATTGCGCTCACCTACATGTCGCCGGCATCAGCCACCGATGGCATCGAGGTTCGGCAACACGAGACGGTGCTCTACAACTCGCTGTACCGCTTCGACCAGGAACTCCTCGTCAACACCCACACGGCCGGCATGCCGGCGTCGCAGAGTCCGGTTCTCCACCTAATGCAGGCCGACGGAGCACCGCTTTTCGACCACTACCTCCGTTCTTTCGAGTGGGTCTGGCAGCGTGCCTTGCCGGTTGATCCGGCGAAGGCACCCATGACACCGTAAGCGGGTGGGACGGCGCATCGACTACTTCGACGATCCGAACGCACCGGCAGCAAACAGTCTCGTCCCGTCGGCGAATTGCATCGTCCAGAATGACGCTGGCGAGATCCTCCTGATCTGCCGTACGGACAACGGCAACTGGTCCCTCCCCGGCGGTGCTATGGACCTAGGCGAGTCGCTCGGCCAGGCAGCGGTACGGGAAACGCTTGAGGAAACCGGCGTCCGGACCCGCCTGACCGGGGTGAGCGGTCTCTACTCCGATCCGCGCCATGTACTCGAATACACGAGCAATGGTGAGGTGCGCCAAGAGTTCTCGATCGTGTTCACGGCAGAAATGACTGGAGGCCGGCCTACGCCGAGCTCCGAGTCCTCACGTGTCGAGTGGGTGAATCCTGCAGAGATGGACTCCCTGCCGATGCACAGTTCGATGCGCAGGCGAATCCAACACTTCCTAGACCGAAGCGGCCCCTACTGGGATTGAGCCGCGAGATGATCGTCGACCTCTCGGACGGTGGTCCGTAGCTGCGCGGCCGACAAGCTGATCGCCTGGTGTACAACGTCCTCCGCGCGGTACCTCGCAAGGATCTCCTCGAGACGGTCATCAACCGTCATCGACTGGCCCTGAGGGCCTGTCGTCATGTCACAGAATGTGAGTAGATCAAGCAGTCGGCGGTCGGGCGGGTGGAACTCGTCCGCAAGTTCGTCGTGGAGTCCTCGGAGACGGGCCTCTACGGCCGCGGCGCTGTGAAACGCAACGAGGCTGACAACCTGAGGATCAAATCCGCTCCGCGCCAGGTATCGAGCGCCGTCTAGTGGATGGAATCCCGTCGACCGGACAGAAGCGGCATATCCGATGTCGTGGAGCCAAGCGGCAGCAACAAGCGCGCTGTCCTCGCGCGCGAGGCATTGGTTCACGCTGCGCGCACGGGATGCCACAGCCGCGACGTGCCAGTAGCGCTCCTGCATGTCCGGGGCAAGCAACGCCTTGGCGAGAGCCGCGGGATCCGGCCGCGCGTGTTTCATACGACCAGCCTACGGAGGGCAATCGGGCCAATCCGCGTCGCTGCGGGCTGTAACCGGCTGGCGCTTCGCTGGCGACGCGCCAGACGACATACGGCCCGTGGGGAGATTCGAGCGTCGGATCCGGCACGTCAGGCCTGGAGGCCAGGCATGCCGCATATTGACAACCATTGACTATCGGGTGGACCATCCTTGCCAAGGCGCGCGACTGGACGAAGTCCTGGTATTCGCGTCGATTCCTCTGCCTGACGTTGCGAATGGAGGACGCATGAAGCGCACGCTAAGTAGGGCCGCAATTTTCGGAGCCGCATTCGCTCTCGTTCCAGCGATTGGAATCGCGCCAGCCCATGCCGACGGATGCACGGAGGGGTGGTACTTCACAAGTACCGCCGCAAATTCATCCGAGAACTTCAACGCGAGTATCAATTGCAGCGGAGTCTGGGGACTTGCGACCGCGACCTACAACGACTGGGTCAAGGGCCAATACTACATCAATGGCTGGACAACGAGTAGTTATGGCTGGCAGTGGATCACGGTCAGCCAGGTCTACAAAAAGGTCATCGGAAACACCGTAGACGGACGCCGAGTCCGCGGCGTAGCGGACTCGCATAGCCAAGATGTCTGGTACGCGTACTGATATTCCGACCGAAAGGTGAGCTCAATGCGCAAGGTGATTTTCTCGGCCTGCGTCATGGCAACGGGCGCGGTGATTCCACTGCTCGGGGTCGCCCCAGCCCAAGCATCGGGCTGCATAACTCAGTATCGCTGGACCGCGATAGGCCCAAACGCCGATACATCGGAAACCTTCAACGCGAGCATTGGTTGCGATGGGGTATGGGGGTACTGGACTCGGCAGTACACCGACTATGTCAAGGGTGAGTATTACAGCGGAGGGTGGCAGAACAGCAGTTACGGCTGGCAGCTGCTTCCCAACACTTACGGTTCAGGAAAGAAGATAGTCGGCAACACCGTCGACGGTCGCCGGTGCCGCGGCGTCTCATATACGTACAGTCAGTCTGTCTACTACGCCTTCTAAGGCTGGTCCGTTTGCTCTTCTCGCTCGCCAAAGTTGGAATTTCCGCGGCCTGCCTATCGCTCGCTGCCTCCCTAAGCGCCTGCAATGGCCAGGTCGCCGCAGAGCCAGGACTCCACGGCTCGTCGCGAGAACAGCCCGAAGTTGCGTCCTCGTCGCATGTAGATCCCCAGGTCTTTCAGGATGTCGTCGAGTCGGTGTTCATGCTGCCCGGGCCCAGCCAACTCAGGGCGATCCGGGTTTCCAACTTCACTCAGGACCTATTGTTCAAGGCGTGCGGCGGAGTGGGCCCACCCCTAGACAGCACGGCAGACAGGTTCATGCAGCAACTCTTTCCTGACCTCGAGTTGATCCGGGAGCGGGGGATCGTCGAACCAGATTCGCCGGCTGTACGCCCTGGGACCAAGCCCGGTTGCGACATCGTTTCCTCGGGCTTGTCGAGACGATTGCCAAGCCGCGAGAACGTGATGGACTTGATCCAGCCCTGGCTTGATGTCGTCACGACCACTCTCCAAGATCCCACGCTCCTGGCTCTCAAGAAGCCGATGTGGGTGTGTATGACGAGTCAATCTTCCCTTGACGTGGGGCAAGATGTTCCGGGTGATTTCCTCAAGGCAACGAACATCGCCCTCAGCCAACTCGGGGCGACAAGTACAGAGGTGAAAGCGTTGTCGCGCATCTACGCCGACTGCAGCGACCCTTACTTCACGAGGCTGAGACGCCTCCTCCTGCCTAGGCGACCCGCCGAGATCGAACGAAACCGCGAGTTGCTTGAGCGGTACGCATCCGAGTTGGTGGGACTCGGGTACCTTCCGTGATCAGCTTGCGCACGGCGGGCGGTACCGCTGCAGGCAGGTTCGCTGTCTTCGTTCTGGGTGCCGCCATAGCTTCTGGCGTCTGGGTCGCTACGATCATGCTGACGGCTACGACGCCGCAACAGGCGCGCGCTGATCACTCTGCCCCGAACCTTCCGCCGCCCACCGCAAAGGTGCAAAGTACGGTTCTCCGACAGTACACGTGGCACGACTGCACGCGAGACTTGAGAACAGTCGACGTCCTCGCCTCGACGGCGCCTCCCGGGTTCCGCCCGCTTGTCACCTCGATTGCCCGTCCAGGCGTGTCCGTGCGCACCGGTACGACGCTTGTAACTGTGGCAGGACGACCCGTGATCGCGGTTGTCACAGATCAGGTGCTGTATCGGGACCTTGTTATTGGCGCGACCGGTCCGGATATCCGCGGGTTCGAACGAGCTCTCGTACGCGCTCGTGTTATCCGCCGAGGGAGCCGAGTAATGGACGCGGCGTCAATCGCTTCTTGGAACCGAACATTTGACCACACGGGCCTGCCTGACCGTATCCAAATTTCCAGTTTGATTGCCGTGCCGCCCGGCGGCCACGTGTCAGAGGTCTACGCCGACCGTGGAAGCGAAGCGAAAGCCGGATCCAAACTCCTAGAGCTCCGATCGGGCTCCGACCTATTTACTTGTCACGGAATCGATCCTGCCAGCGACTTGACTTTGGGCTTCCTACAATTGCAGGTTATCGGCGCTCAAGTGGCGGTGGCCGACGCACGCGCCAAGCAGACGCGTGGAGAGTCTTACATCGACGTCGAGGTGCGACCGGCGCGACCGGTCAACGGAAAGACGGCTCGCCTCGGAGTCCAGCACGACGGTAGTGACGGGCCTGTCCTAGCTGTCCCCCTCAGTGCGATCCGCGTCTCCGAAGACGGCTCGACCTCCGTCCGGGTCGTTGACGGCAGTATCCGCCGGACGATCCCAGTCAATGTCGGCGTCTCCTCACAGGGTCTCGTGGGCGTGAATGGAGTGGGCCTCAAGGTCGGCGATGAGGTGGAACTGTTCGATCCGGCGAAGGCTTCGAGGGCGCAGAAGAAGCCTGCACTCCCCGGCCCCCAGAGCGCCATCAGCTAGGGCGGCCATGTCTGCTCTCATCGAATTGCAGTCGATCGGACTAACCGTCGACGCGCCGAGACGCACGCGAATTCTGCACCGGATCGACCTCCGCGTACAGGCCGGAAGTTCATTGGCAATAGTCGGACCTTCTGGAGCAGGAAAGACGACTTTAGCGTCAATCATTGGGGCGCTCCAACCCCCAACCGAGGGTTCATATCGTTTCGAAGGGACCGAAATGGTCGGCCGCTCGCGAAGGGACCTCGCCAGGTTTCGAGCACACCATCTCGGATTTGTCTTCCAGCAGTCCGATCTAATCGACGAAAGAACGGCCCAGGCAAACGTCGGCTTGGGCATTGTGGACTCCAGGCTTACGTACCGCGACCGCGAACGTCGAAGCCATGAGGCTTTGGCGCGAGTCGGGCTCGAACCCATAGCAGATAGGCGCGCCGGCGATTTGTCCGGCGGTGAGCGTCATCGAGTTGCGCTAGCGCGGGCACTGGTGAAATCCCCAACACTCGTGATAGCGGACGAGCCAACCGCCGCACTCGATCAAGCCGCTGGACGGGAGATCCTGCATCTGCTGACGCAGGTGACTGCGCGCGGGGCGACCCTCATCGTGGTGTCCCATGACGAGCGTGCTGCGGCAATGACCGACCGTGTGCTGAGGATCGTTGACGGTGTGACGGCATGAGGTGGCGCCGGACGGTTGTTCTTCCACGGTATTGGACAATGGCGCGGGCGCTCTTCCTTATCCTGCTCGACGCGGGAGCTTCACTACTAAGACGACCCGGACACACCGTGGGAATGATGTCGGGCATCATGCTTGGAATTGCGGGGGCGACTGCTGCTGTGGCCATCGCGGATACCCAGCAGGCGGAGGTCGATCTCCGCTTCGATTTGCAGAGGGCCGATCATGTTGTCGTCAAGTCAGAGGCGCCGCGAGAGTCCGGTTTCTCCGTCGAGCAGGTTGAACTTGTACGCCACCTGGAGCCTGTCTCCAGCGTCGGAGAGTTCACGATCTGGTCCGACGGCGAAGATGTAAGTCGATCCTTCGGCTCGTACATAGACCGCAGCGTGCCGATCATCGTGGCTGATCCTGGCGGGTTGGCAGCTACCGGCACCTCTGTGACCTCAGGTGCGAGCAACAAGCTGCTCACATTGCGGAGCTCACCGCAGGTCGCATGGGTTGGCCGGGGTCTGGCTCGAGAACTCGGCATTGACGCACAGCCCACTCGAGACGGCTCCGATGCTCAGATTACCGTTCGGGGAATCCCATTCAGTGTTGCGGGCATCGTCCAAAACCGCGATGGTTTCGGGTACGCCAATCGCGCAGTAGTCATGTCCCGCGGCGCGGCTGTAGAAACCCTCGGCGGCGCTGGAACGAATGTGCGACTGGTGGCACGCGTCCGTCCCGGATCGGCGAGGGCAGTCGCTCACTACACAGTCCAGGTGGTGGACCCCGACGGATCGCTGGCACTAACGGATGTGACGCCGCCCGACGGCACCATCCTCGCCCGGAATGTCGCCACTGATCTGCGACGCGTCGGCACAGCTCTCGGGGCATTCTTGGGCGTGTTGGGCATGGTCACCGTCGCAAATAGCTTGATGGTTTCCGTGCATCAACGTCTTCGCGAACTGGGCCTGCGCTCAGCTATTGGCTGGAGTCGTCGCCGAATCGGGTCGCTAGTCCTCGCTGAGTCAGCCATTGCAGGATTCACCGCAGCCGTCCTTGGAAGCGCCCTCGGTCTCGCCATTGCGGCGTCATGGTGTTGGGCGCATAGATGGACTTTGATCATGCCAACCGTCCTTCCCCCGCTTCTTATCGCTTGTGGCGTTGCCGCAAGTCTCGTCGGCGGTCTGCTGCCGGCCCTCAGAGCTGCATCAGTCTCCCCAATGACGGTCATGCGTTCCTAAGCAGAAAGCTCCACTCTCACCGCTCCCCTCCCCACTACCGGTCAATCGACAAGGCGCTACGGGGCTAGGCGGCTCAAGACACGTAACGAATTGGCATCGGGTGTAACGCTTTGACACTTACATCTGGAGACTCAATCCAGAGGAGGGCCTTATGGCTACCGAGAACCAGTGGACTGATTGGCATGGCCGGGCCATAGCTGACGCGGCCCCTGAAGTCATAGGCCCATCAAGTCTTGAACTCGAGACAATCTGGATCCGCCTAGCCGACGAGGTCGGCATGGTCCGACCCAGTCGTCGTCGCCGCCTTAGAGCTGTCCTGGTCGGTGCATCCGCAGCCATCGTTCTGGGCCTCGGCGGCACAGCGGCGGCGGCGACACTACTAAGCTCGCACACTGGAAAGGGCCCGATCGACCAGGAAGACACTGCTCTGGGTGGACCTGGGGAGCGACTCAATCCCGACGGCGAGGACTTTGCACAGACGGTGATCGACGAGAGCCGGGATATTCCCTTCCCGACAGAGGAAGCGCGCGCGATCTCCAACGAGACGCAGACAAGCGAGCTCCGAAGCGGTCAAGCACTGGTCTCGGTCAGCGCTCTTCAAGGCTTCACGGCGGATGACGCAATCTGCTCGTGGGCCAACAAATGGGCTTCCGCGGTCACGGCTGGGGACGCCACCTCCAAGAGGACCGCCGTTGCCACGTTGATGTCCGCCAGCGCGTGGCCCGCAGTCACGGCGCTCGACACCAAACAGGCCATGGGTAAAACCACGCTCACTGATCAGACCGGTACCCAGCACGAGGCCGCTGACAACACTCGCTTCGGCTACCTGTCGCTCGTTCAGAAGGCGGCAAGCGGCAACGACCCCAATGAAATGGGGGCGGTCCTGGCCCGGAATGTCCGCTGCATCCCTGATCTCGTACCGGACCTGCCGCAGGCCGTCCCGCAGGATTTGCGTCCCTAATGGGCGCACATGTGCTCACCGCTACGCAGTTCGAGGCTCTATACCGCCGAACGGCTCCAGAGCTGCACGCCTACCTCTCACGCCGAGTCGGCGACGCAGCGTCTGATCTGCTTTCGGAGGTCTTTGTCGTCGCGTGGAACCGCCGACGAGAACTCCCGGCCAAGCGACTACATCGAGCATGGCTGTTCGGCGTTGCGCGCCGCGTCGCGCTCGGACATAGCCGTTCGGCGCTCCGCCGAGCAGATGCGGAGCGCAGAGCCTTCCTCACGCCGGCTCCGACCGAAGACGCTGCGCGTGAGGCTGCCTGCAGAATCGTTCGGGAAGCGCTCTCTGGGCTGAACGAGACCGACCGCGAACTGATTCGACTCACCGAATGGGAAGAGTTGACCATCGTCGAGGCGGCCGTAGCAATCGGCATTACGGCAGGTACCGCACGCGTTCGGCTTCACCGCGCTCGCCAGCGGCTCGCCGCGCATCCCGCGATGGTGGCCCTAATAGAGCAGCGGGGCATGAAGCGAGTGAGCCTGTCCTCCTGACACGACGACAGCGGAGCAGTTCGGCGCCGAACTGCCCAGGCCCCAACGAACGGCCGCTGCGATCACAGAGGCGTCGCAACGAGGGTCGGGCGTCAACTGCCGAATCCGCCTCTATTAAATCAAGGCGCCGGCTCCGCCGGCGTACCCGCCTGCGGGCGGCGCTGGCGCGCCGTCCTCGGCGCCTCCCAGCCAGATTCCGCTGCACATGCTGCTCACGTCTGCTAGACGTATTCGGTGCAGAGACTCGAACGCAATGAGGCGACACCACGGGTCTGCTGCACGGATAGGTGACACGTCGCTGCGGTGCTGAGAGGTGCCGCGGGAGAGGATGTGCACCATGCCGAAGCCGTATCCCAAGGAGTTCCGCGAGGACGTGATCCGGGTTGCCCGGAACCGTGAGCCGGGCGTC
>DATAKN010000166.1:0-6031 GCA_036261595.1 Marmoricola sp. | reverse complement strand
GGTCGCAGGACTCGGGCACGTGCCGGCCGAGCCACAGCACGAGCAGGCACAGGGGCACGTTGATCGCGAAGATCCAGCGCCAGCCGCCGTGCTCGACCAGGAACCCGCCGACCAGCGGCCCCACCGCCGAGGCGACCCCCGACATGCCGGCCCAGGTGCCGATCGCAGCCGATCGGTCCTCGTGGCGAAATCCGGACTCGATGATCGCCAGTGACCCGGGGGTGAGCAGCGCCGCCGCGACTCCCTGGAGCACGCGGACCGCCACGAGCTGCCCCGGCGACTGGGCGAACGCGCACAACGCGCTGGTCACGGCGAATCCGGCGACGCCGGTCAGGTAGACCCGGCGCCGGCCGAGCCGGTCGCCGAGCGCTCCGCCGACGAGGATCAACGACGCCAACGTGAGCAGGTAGCCGTTGAGCACCCACTGCAGGGACGCGAGACCCGCGCCCAGATCGGTGCCGATGGTGCGCAGGGCGACGTTGACGACGCTGCCGTCGAGGAACGCAATCCCCGAGCCGAGGATCACCGTTGCGAGCGTCAGCCGGCCCTGCCGGGAGCGGAGCGCGACGAGCTCACCGTCGGAGGTCACCGGGGCACGGTACCGAGGCGGTCAGGCTCCCATCGCGTGGTAGCCACCGTCGACGTGCACGATCTCACCGGTCGTGGCCGGGAAGAAGTCGGAGAGCAGGGCCACGACACCCTTGGCCGTAGGTGTCTGGTCACTCTCGTCCCAGCCCAGCGGCGAGCGGGCCGACCAGTTCTCCTCGATCGCCTCGAACCCGTCGATCGCCTTGGCTGCCAGCGTCTTGAGCGGCCCGGCACTGACCAGGTTGACCCGGACGCCCTGGGGGCCCAGGTCGCGGGCGAGATACCGCGAGCACGACTCCAGCGCCGCCTTCGCCACGCCCATCCAGTCGTACGCCGGCCACGCGACCGTCGCGTCGAAGGTGAGACCGACGACCGACCCGCCCGAAGACATCAGCGGCAGGCAGGCCTTGCTCAGCGACGCCAGCGAGTACGCCGACACCTGGACCGCCTGGGCGACGTCGGGCCAGGGCCCGGTCATGAACTTCCCGCCCAACAACGTCTCGGGGTTGCCGTAGGCGATCGAGTGCACCACGCCGTCGAGCCCGTCGACGTGCTCGCGGACCCGATCCGGCAATTGCGCCAGGTGCTCGTCGTCGGTGACGTCGAGCTCGAGCACGGGCGGTTCCTGCGGGAGCCGGGCCGCGATCCGGCGAGTGATCCCCAGGGCGCGGCCGAAGTTGGAGATCAGCACGGTCGCGCCCTGCTCCTGCGCGACCTTCGCCACGGCGAAGCCGATCGAGCTGTCCATGGTCACGCCGGTGACCAGGATGCGCTTGCCCGCGAGAATCCCGCTGGTTGAGCCTGTCGAAACCATCAGTGCCCCATTCCGAGTCCGCCGTCGACCGGGATGACCGCCCCGGTGACGTAGCCAGCGTTGTCCGAGGCGAGCCAGGTCACGGCATTCGCGATCTCGGCTGTCGAGCCCATCCGGCCCAGCGGGATCTGCTCCCGGTACGCCGCCTGCTGCTCCTCGGGGAGCACGGCGGTCATGTCGGTCTCGATGAACCCGGGCGCGACGACGTTCGCGGTGATCGACCGGCTGCCGAGCTCACGGGCGATCGACCGCGCCATGCCGACCAGCCCGGCCTTCGACGCGGCGTAGTTGACCTGGCCCGGCGAACCGAGGAGGCCGACGACGCTGGAGACGAAGACGATCCGGCCTCGACGCAACCGCAGCATGCCCTTCGCAGCCCGCTTCGCCACTCGGTAGGAGCCGGAGAGGTTCGTGTCGATGACCTGGGACCAGTCGTCGTCGCTCATCCGCAGCAGCAGCGTGTCACGCGTGATGCCGGCGTTGGCGACGAGCACCTCCACCGGTCCCTGGTGCTCCTCGACGGCCGTGAACGCGGCGTCGACCGAGGCGCTGTCAGTCACCTCGCACGGCACCGCGAACGCCCCCTCGGGCGCCTCGCCGTTCCGACTGGTCACGGCCACCTGGTCACCCTGCGCCAGGAACGCCTCCGCGATTGCCCGCCCGATGCCACGGTTGCCGCCCGTGACGAGGACCGATCTGCTCATGGGCCGACCCTAGCGAGGGGCTATCGGCTACCTCCAAACGGAGATCGATGCGTGCGCGCCACCCACAAGCAATCGGCGGAGCCGTTGTCGGGTTACGACAAAACCGCGGTCAGTCATCTTCCAGGCGGAAGCCGACCTTGATCCCGACCTGGAAGTGCTCGACGGCGCCGTCCTTGACCTGGCCGCGGACCTGGGTCACCTCGAACCAGTCGACGTGGCGCAGGGTCCTCGCGGCGCGCTCGATGCCGTTGCGGACGGCCTGGTCGATGCCGTCCGGCGACGTGCCGACGATCTCGGTGACGCGATAGGTGCGATTCGACATGGGGCCAAGGATGCCACGTGTGGAGAGGGGCGCACGCCGACGTAGGATCGGGGGATGGCTGGCGCAGATCGGGGTCGGGATCCGGAGGTCGTTCGGATCACCAGTGCGCCGGAGAGCCCACGGGTCGAGCGCAGCGGCCGGGAGCGTCGCTACATGATCTCGATGACGATCCGCACGGTGTGCTTCATCGGCGCGGTCGTGGTCGGCGACAACTGGCTGCGTTGGGTGCTCGTCGCGGCGGCGTTCCTGCTGCCCTACGTCGCCGTCGTGATGGCGAACAGCTCCAGCCCGCGGGTCGAGGGCACGCAACCGTTCGTCCCCGGCTTCGCCCACCGGGAGCTCGGGCAAGGTTCTTCAACGGGACGGTCCGATCGGCCCCAGTCCGGCGGTGAACGTGGGACAATCTGAGTGGGACCGGCGCGCCGACCCCCAAGCCGCCGGCTCAGGTGCCGGGCGATTCACCCCCAAGGTCGTCCGGCACCGCCCCGGTCGAGGCCCGGGAGGGCCGCGGTGACCGCGATCTGCTCCGCAAAGGGCTGTACAGCCCCCGCCACCTGGGAGCTGCGGTGGAACAACCCCAAGCTGCACACCCCTGACCGTCGCAAGACCTGGCTGGCCTGCGACGAACACAAGACCACCCTGGGCGACTTCCTCGGCGCGCGCCGGTTCCTGCGTGAGGTCGTGCCGCACGACTCCTGACGCGCGAGCGGGCGGTTGCGTACGCGAAAAGCAATCGAGCGGGCGGTTGCGTACGCCGCCGGCACGACGAGCGGGCAGTTGGATACGCCGGCACTGCGTACGGCATTGCCCGCTCGGCGCGATCTAGGCGTACGGCACTGCCCGCTCGGCGCGACCTCGGCGTACGCAACCGCCCGCTCGGCGCGATCTCGGCGTACGGCACTGCCTGCTCGGCGCGACCTCGGTGGTCAGCCGCCGATGGCGGACATCGGACGCGTCGGCTGGAGGAAGGAGGGGTCGTCGATGCCGTGGCCGGGCAGCTTCCCGGCCATCGCGGCCACCCAGCGCCGCGCGATCTCGGCGTCGTCGGCCCCGGCGCGCAGCGGCGTGCGCAGGTCGGACTCCTCGCGGGCGAACAGGCAGTTGCGGATCTGCCCGTCGGCGGTGAGCCGGACCCGGTCGCAGTCGCCGCAGAACGGCCGGGTGACCGACGCGATCACGCCGACGGTCAACGGACCGCCGTCGACGAGGAACTCCTCCGCGGGCTGGCTGCCACGGGGGCGTCGGGCCTCGGTCAGCACGAACTCGCGCTGCAGGGACTCGAGGATCTCGTCCGCGGTCACCATCGTGCTGCGCATCCACCCGTGCTGGGGATCCAGCGGCATCTGCTCGATGAAGCGCAGGTGGTAGCCCTTGTCCAGGCACCACCGCAGCAGCTCGGGCGCCTGGTCGTCGTTGATCCCGCGGAGCAGCACGGCGTTGACCTTGACCGGCTCCAGACCCGCCTCCCGAGCCGCCTCGAGGCCGCGGATGACGTCGTCGTACCGGTCGCGCAGGGTGATCCGGGCGAAGTCCTCACGCCGGATGGTGTCGAGGCTGACATTGACCCGGTCAAGGCCTGCCTCGCGCAACGCGGCGGCGACACGACCGAGCCCCAGCGCATTCGTCGTCAAGGACGCCTCGGGGGCAGGGTCGAGCTGCTTGGTACGGCGCACGATGTCGACGAGGCCTTTGCGCAGCAACGGCTCCCCGCCGGTGAACCGCACCGCGGTGATCCCGAGCCGCTCGACGCCGATGCGGATGAGGCGGACGACCTCGTCGTCGGTGAGCATCTCCTCGTTCGGCAGCCAGTCCAGGCCCTCGGCCGGCATGCAGTACGTGCAGCGCAGGTTGCACCGGTCGATCAGGGACACCCGCAGATCGGTCGCGACCCGACCGTGTCGGTCGGCGAGAGGCTGCATGCTCACCCTGCACACCCTACGTGCAGGACCCACAGCTAACCTCGCGGCGTGAGGTTCCTGCTCAGTCGACGGTGGCTGTTGTTCGCGGTGGCGGTCGTGGCGATGGCCTGGGGCGCGAGCAGGCTCGGCGACTGGCAGTTCCACCGCCTCGACGAGCGGAAGGCGCAGAATCACACGATCGCGCACAACCTCGACCAGCCCCCGGTCCCCATCGAGGACCTCATGAAGGTGGGTGCCGGACCCTCGCAGCACGACGAGTGGCGCGAGGTGGTCGCGCACGGCACCTGGGACGACGCGCACACGATCGTGGTGAAGTACCAGACCCGGGATGCCGGCGCCGGTGTCGACGTCGTGACCCCGCTTCGCACCGGCGATGGCGCGGCCGTCCTCGTCGACCGGGGCTGGATGGCGAGCCGGAACGTGGGGAGCAAGCGCCCCGACGTGCCTCCGGCGCAGAGCGGGGACGTCACCGTCATCGGCTGGGTGCGCGTCGACGGAACCGGCGGCTCCACCGAGATCAGCGACCTCGCCACGCGGGCGATCTCCAGCAAGGCAGCGGCGAAGGTGCTCCCGTACCCGCTGTACGGCGGCTTCCTCGACCTGCACACCGAGAGCCCGACGCCGACGAAGCCGCTGGCCGCCACGGAGATGCCCGACGACAAGAGCGAGGGCCCGCACTTCTTCTACGGGCTGCAGTGGTGGTTCTTCGGGGCACTCGCGCTGTTCGGCTTCGGCTATCTGGCGTACGACGAGTGGCTCCGCTCCCGCGAGGAGGAGCTAGAGAGCCCGCAGCATGCCACCGTCGACGGGCAGCATCGCCCCGGAGACGAATGAGGACATCGGACTGAGCAGGAACGCCGCCGCGGCCGCGAACTCGTTCGGCTCACCGTAACGGCCCAGCGGGATGCTCTCGATCGCCTTCGCCCGCGCGCCGGCGGGGTCGCCCGTGGCGGCGTCCAGCTCGGCGACGCGCTCGGTGCCGATCCGGCCGGGCAGGAGTCCGTTGACGCGGATCCCACGGGGCCCCAGCTCGTCGGCCAGCGTCTTGGCCGCCATCGCGAGGCCGGGCCGAAGGCCGTTGGAGACGGCGAGGTTGGCCAGGGGTGAGCGCACCGAGCTCGAGAGCACGAACGCGATCGAGCCGCCGGGACCGTCCGGAACCGGCTGGATGGCGCCGGCGACGGCGCGGGCGACCCGCAGGGCTCCCACGAAGACCGACTCGAACGCGGACGTCCAGACCTCGTCCGGGGTGTCCATCACGGTCCCGGTCGGCGGCCCGCCGACCGAGACCAGCGCCCCGTCCACCCGGCCCCAGCGATGCTGTGCCGCGGCGACCACGGCGTCGCCCACGTCGGGATCGGCGTTGTCGGCGAGCACACCGAGGGCGTTCTCGCCCAGGGCGCCCACGGCGTCGTCCAGGCGTCCGCGGTCGCGGCCGGAGATGACCACGTGCGCGCCGGCGTCGACGAGCAGCTCGGCGGTGGCACGGCCGAGGCCGCGACTCGCACCGGTGAGGACGTAGACCTTGCCGGTCAGCTTCCAGGGGTCATGTGCGGTGTCCATGGCAACCTCACGTCAGAGCGGTTCGAGGGCAGGGTCGGAGCCGGCCGGGGCGGTCGCCGGCTTGAACTGGGTGGCGTAGAGGTCGGCGTAGGTGCCGCCCTCGGCCAGCAGCTGCTCGTGG
>DATAKN010000164.1:0-35834 GCA_036261595.1 Marmoricola sp. | reverse complement strand
GACGACTTGCGTGCGATCCCGTGGGTGTTCGGCTGGACCCAGTCCCGCCAGATCGTCCCCGGCTGGTACGGCGTCGGCTCCGGCCTCGCCGCCGCCGGCGACCGGCGGGACGTGCTCGAGGAGATGTACCGCAGCTGGCCGTTCTTCCGGACGTTCCTCGACAACGTCTCCATGACGCTGGTGAAGACCGACCTCGACATCGCCGCCCGGTACGTCGAGGCGCTCGCTCCCGCGGAGGTCCGGCCGCTGCTCGACGACATCCGCGCGGAGTACGACCTGACCGTCGCGCAGGTGCTGGAGGTGACCGGCGACGAGGCCCTGCTGGACCGGAACCCGGTGCTGCGCACGACGCTGGAGATCCGCGAGAACTACCTCGAGCCGTTGCACCACCTGCAGATCCAGCTGCTCGCCCGCCACCGCCGCGGCGAGGACGACCCCGAGCTCGAGCGCGCCCTCCTGCTGACCATCAACGGGATCGCCGCGGGCATGCGCAACACCGGCTGACCTGATCCGGCCGGACACACACCGCCCAAGAACCCGCCGAGGCGTCGCGAATGTTTTCGTTTGCGACGCCTCGGCGGGTTTGCTGGTTCACTGGGCCCCGTGACGCAGATCCCGGATGCCCGATGGGGCAGCTCCGACACGGTGCTGGCGCGGCTGGCCACGAGGTTCGCCTCCACGCGGCCCGGGTCGTGGACTGTGCGCACGTTGATGCCGCTGGACCGGCGGGTGCTGGTCCGCACCGAGGGACGCCGGACGTTGCTCGGGCCGATCGGGGCGCCGACGCTGCTGCTGGAGACGACCGGGCGCAAGTCCGGTCAGCGACGGGTCAGCCCGTTGCTGTTCGCGCGGGACGGCGACTCGGTCATCGTGGTGGGGTCGAACTTCGGCCAGGCCCACCACCCGGGGTGGACGGCGAATCTGATCGCCGATCCGCGTGCGCTGGTGCTGGTCGGGGGAGAGCGGATCCCCGTGACGGCGACGCTGCTCGACGGAGAGGAGGCCGAGGCGGCGTACCAGAAGATGGTCGAGGTGACCTCGGTGTACTCGGTCTACCGCGGCCGCACCGACCGGCGGATCCGGGTATTCCGGCTGACGCCGGTCTCCTGAGGGCCGATCAGACCCGGATGCCGAGAGCGTCGAAGATCCGGGCCGTCACCTTGTGCTGGCTGCCGGTGCCGTCGACCTCGACGAGCAGGCCTCGGGCGTCGTACTCGGCGAGGAGGGGCGCGGTCTCCTCGGCGTACACGTCCTGCCGCCGGCGGATGACCTCCTCGGTGTCGTCGGCGCGCTGCTCGATCTCCGCGCGCCGGACCAGACGCCGGACGAGCTCGTCCTGGTCGACGGTGAGGGCGACCACCGCATCCAGGGCGACGCCGGACTCGGCGAGGATCTTGTCGAGCCAGGCGACCTGGTCGAGGGTCCGCGGGTAGCCGTCGAGGAGGAAGCCTCGCCAGCAGTCGCCGGCTGTGAGCCGTTCGCGGACCATCTCGTTCGTGACGTCGTCGGGCACGTATTCGCCGGCCTCCATGTAGCGCCGGGCGGTCTCGCCGAGCGGCGTCCTCCCGGCGACATTGGCGCGGAAGATGTCGCCGGTCGAGATCGCGGGGATGCCGTAGTGCCCGGCGATGGTCGTGGCCTGGGTGCCCTTGCCGGCACCCGGCGGCCCCATGATCAGGATGCGGTTCAACGGACTTCCCTTTCGCCGTGCGGGTGGTGGAGTGGCGGTGCTGTGGGGGCCGGGCTGGCGGCATGCTCGCGCGCGTGGGCGATCGCCTCCGGCGTCGTGTCGAACAGGTGATGCTCGGTGGCCAGCCGGTCGTGCACGCCGAGGCTGCGCAGCACCTGCTCCTGGTGGGCTCGTACGCCGGACAGCAGCACGGTGATCCCGCGCGCCTCGAGCCGGGTGATCGTGTCGGCGAGCACGGCCGCGCCGGTCGCGTCGACCGTGCTGATCCGCGACATCCGCAGGACGACCACGCGCACGTCGCTGACCTCGGACAGCTCGAGCAGGAAGTCGTGTGCCGCGGCGAAGAACAGCGGTCCGTCGAGCCGGAAGACGACGATCTGCTCGTCCAGGACCGCGCGTTCCTCGTCGCCGTGGTCCAGTGGGTCGAGCGGCATCTCCTCGAGCGTGGCCGATCGTGCCGTCTGCCGCAGGGCGAAGGCGCCGGCCACGACGAGCCCCAGGAGGACCGCGGTGACCAGGTCGGCCACGACGGTCGCGGCGGCGGTGATCACCAGCACGGCGGCGTCACCACGGGTGGCACGCAGCAGCGCCGCGACACTGGAGACCCGGACCATCTGCGTCGCGGTCGTGATCAGCACGGCCGCCAGCGCCGCGAGCGGGATGTCGGCGACCCAGCGCGACGCGACCAGCATGATCGCCAGCAGCACGAGTCCGTGCGTGACGGCCGCCAGCCGGGTGGAGGCACCGGCGCGCACGTTGACCGCGGTGCGGGCGATGGCCGCGGTCGCCGGGATGCCACCGAACAGCGGGCTGGCCAGGTTGGCCAGGCCCTGGCCGAACAGCTCACGGTCGGGATCGTGACGCTGCCCGACGGACATCGCGTCGGCCACCGTGGCCGAGAGCAGGCTCTCCAGAGCCGCCAGCGCCGCCACCGCGACGGCCGGCAGCACCAGCGCGTCGAGGTGCGCCCACGGGATCTGCGGCAACGAAGGAACCGGCAACGTCGACGGCAGTGCACCGATCGTGTCCAGGCGCAGGCCGAGCGCCCCGTTGGCGACCGTGCCGAGCACGACGGCGACCAGGGCGACCGGCAACGAGGGGCGGAACCGTGTGGCGACCAGGATGAGCGCCGACACCGCTGCGGTGAGGCCCACCGCTGACCACTGCGGCGAGTCCACCCAGGCGGTGACGGCGCGCGTCGCCAGCGTGAGCGCCTTCTCGGCGTGGACGTGTACGCCGAGCGCGGCGGGCAGCTGCTGGAGCGCGATGATCACCGCGATCCCGAGCGTGAACCCCTCGACCACGGGGACGGGGACGTAGCGGATGAAGCGGCCGAGGCCGGCGTACGCGAGGACGACGAGGACGAGGCCGGCCATCAGGCCCACGACGAGCACGCCGTCGGCGCCGTACGTGGCGATGATCGGGACCAGGACGACGGTCATGGCTCCGGTCGGCCCGCTCACCTGCAGGTTGCTGCCGCCGAACACGGCGGCGACGATGCCGGCGATGACCGCCGTGACCAGGCCGGCGCCCGCGCCCATGCCGGAGCTGACGCCGAAGCCCAGCGCCAGCGGCAGGGCGACCAGTCCGACCATGACACCGGCGAGCAGGTCGGCACCGGGACGCCGCGTGACGGCGGCCCACTCCGAGCGACGGGGGAGCAGGTCGACGTTCAACGAGCGCTCTTCGCGCCGGCCGGCGTGAGCTCGGGCTCGAGATCACCCTGGGTCGCGGCGAGGCTGGTGAGGATCTGTCGCGCCGTGAGCAGGAAGTCGCGGACCTCGGGCACGTTGAGCGAGTAGACGACCTCGCCGTCGCGGCGCCGGGAGCCCACCAGGCCGGTACGCCGCAGCACGGCGAGCTGCTGGGAAAGGTTGCTCGGCTCGATCGCGATCTGCTCGAGCAGCTCGTGCACCACGTGGTCTCGCTCGCTGAGCAGCTCCAGGATCCGGATCCGGGCCGGGTGCCCGAGCGTGCGGAGGAACTCCGCCTTGGCCTGGTAGAGGGGGATCGACACGTGCCTACCTTCTTTAAACCTTTGAATGTGAAGAAGTCTTCATATGCTAAGGGATGTCGTAGATTGGCGCAGCACAGGTAAGGCTTGCCTAAGGGGGTGTTAGGCTCGTTGCATGGGGAAGAAGGTGCTGCTGCCGAAGACGACGTGCTGCGTCTCGACGAAGCGGTGCGACCGGTGCCCGATCCGGATGCTGAAGGAGGGCACGCTCCCGGCCGGATACGGTGTGCACAAGCGCGAGCTCGTGCGTCTCGACGGGGGCAGCAAGAAGATCTCCAAGGCCGACCTCGCCCAGGCCGTGCGCCGGCAGCAGAAGACGAACAAGAAGAGCCGCAAGAAGTCGGGCAAGAAGACGCTCGCCGCGTGAGCCGGCTCCTGACGGGGGAGGACCCGACGTGACCGCAGCACGATTCGCCGAGCAGCTCAACGAACAGATCGGCCACGAGTTCGCCGCCCACCAGCAGTACGTCGCGTGCGCGATCCACTACGACGCACTCACCATGCCGCAGATGGCGGCGTTCTTCTACGCCCAGGCGCTCGAGGAGCGCGACCACGCGATGATGATGGTCAAGTTCCTCCTCGACACCGGCTGCGAGGTGCGCATCCCCGGTGTCCTGGCCCCGGAGACCACGTTCGCCGACGTGGTCGCGCCGGTCGAGCTGGCGCTGGCGCAGGAGAAGCGGGTGACCGAGCAGATCTTCGGGCTGACGCGCACCGCGCGCGAGGAGAACGACTTCGCCGCCGAGCAGTTCCTGCAGTGGTTCATCAAGGAGCAGGTCGAGGAGGTCGCGACGATGAACGACCTGCTCACCGTGGTCACCCGGGCGCGCGACGACGTCGAGGCGATCGAGGAGTACGTCCGGCGCGAGCAGAGCGGAGGCGGCTCCGACGCGACCGCACCCCCGATGGCCGGCGCCTGAGGCGGGCTCGACGAGACGTGTGCTGCTCGGGCTGCTGGCCCTCGTCCTGACCTGTGTGCCGACAGTGGCGCGGGCCGACTCGACGTACGGATCGGTCTCGGGCGTCTCCGGCGTCCTGTACGACGACTGTCGGCCCTACCCGTATGGGTACGTAGTGCAGAACGTCCCTGCGGATGCGCAGAGCTGGGGTCTCGATGTGAGCCTGTTCGCGCCCGATGGCTCCAAGGCGGGCTCAGACTTCGTCGGCGACGTGACGGGTCCGGGGACCAGCGCATTCACCCTGTGCACACAGGTCAATCCTTACGGCACGTACACGATCCGGGCTGTCTTCCAGTGGCAGGACTCGTCCAAGTCCTGGCACTTCTCGCAGCTCGACGCCGCGCACTTCACGATGCGCAAGCCACACACCCGCACGACCCTGTCGGCCTCGACCCGCCGGCCGGCGTACGGGCAGGTCGTGGCCTGGCGAGTCCGGTCCTACGACGAGCAGCCCACCGGCTATGGCCGCAACGCCTTCGCCTGGGTCCACCTCGAGAAGCGGGTGCGCGGCCACTGGGCGCGGATCAAGGGAGCTCGCGCGATGACCCACGCCACGGGCGCCGTACGGATCAAGCTGCACTACCGCGCGCACCACCAGCGCATGCTCGTCCGCGCGGTCACCGAGCCGACGTCCCGCTACGCCCGCTCCACCTCCCCGACCCTCCGCCTCTGGTGACCCCCGGCTCGTCGAGTAGCCAGTTGGTGACACGCGAGTGGTCAGTTGGTCGCACCCGCGCGTGACGAACTGGCCACTCGACGGTGCGGAACTGGCTACTCAACGGGTGGTCAGATCCAGCGGTGGAACCAGATCCGCTGGACCCACTGGCTCTGGGTGAGCAGGCCGTCGGTGTAGATCGGCCAGAACCAGGCGAAGTTCACGATCACGGCGATCACGACGGTGCCGGCCGCGACGGTGCCGACCGTACGACGCGTCGACCCGGCCGGCGCGCGGCCGAGGATCTCGCCGAGCAGCAGCGTGGCCCCGAGGATCAGGAACGGCTCGATCACGATCGCGTAGTAGCTGAAGATCGGGCGCTGGTCGTAGCGGACCCACGGCAGCCAGGTGACCAGCGCGCCGACCACGACGATGCCGTAGCGCCAGTCGCGGCGAGCCACCCAGGACACGGCCGACCAGATCAGCGCGATCGTGGAGAACCACCAGAGCACGGGAGTGCCGAGCAGCAGCACCTGGCGCAGGCAGGTCTCCGAGCCGGTCGCGCTGCAGCCCTGGGCGCCGTGGGCGATGTTGAGCTGCGCGTCGACCCCGACCGGCCGGTTGAGGATCAGCCAGCCGAGCGGGTTGGACTGGTAGACGTGGGTGGAGTCGTTGAGGAACTTCGTGTGGAAGGTGTAGACGTCGTGGTGGTAGTGCCACAGCGACCGCAGTGATCGCCACAGCTCGGGGAAGAACCCGTGCGTGTCCTGCTGGAGGTAGGAGCCCCAGTAGGGGCCGTACTGGGTGTGGGACAGGTGCTGCTCGTACACACCGGCGTGCATCAGCCAGCCCGTCCAGGTCCCGATGTAGATCACGATCGGCAGCACGACGACGTACAGCACGGCGGGTGCGGCGTCGACCAGGGCCGACTTCAGGAGCGACCGGCGAACCCCGAAGGAGCGCCTCGCACCGGCGCTCCAGACCCAGAACAGCAGGCCGAACGCGGCCAGCGGGAAGATCGCCGACCACTTGGTGCCCAACGCCAGACCCCACCACAGCCCGGCCAGCAGCAGCCAGGGCCGCCAGAGGATGCGTGGTCCCCAGCCGGGGGTCTCGGCAGGCTCGCCCACACCGGCGGCGGCCAGGCGCGCGCGGAACCAGTCGCGGTCGGCGACCAGGGCGCTGACCGCGCACAGGACGAAGAAGGCCTCGAAGATGTCGAGCAGGGCCAGCCGGGAGAGCACCAGCTGGAGGCCGTCGAAGCACATGAGGAGCCCGGCGACCAGGCCGAGCAGCGTCGACCCGGTGACGCGGCGGGCCAGCCGGATCATCACCAGCACCATCAGGGAGCCGACGATCGCCGGGGCGAGCCGCCAGCCGAACGGCGTCATGCCCGCGACCAGCTCGGCCAGGCCGATCAGGTACTTCCCGACCTCGGGGTGCACGATCATGCTCGGGTCGCTGGTCCACAGCCCGTGCAGGTCGCCGGCCAGGATCTTGTCGTTGGCGTTCTCGACGTACCCGGTCACGTAGCCGTGGTGGACCAGCGACCAGGCGTCCTTCGCGTAGTAGGTCTCGTCGAAGAGGAATGCCTTCGGGAAGTCGAGGTTCCACAGCCGCAGGAAGGCCGCCAGCAGCGTCACGGCCACGGTGCCGGCCCAGGCGATCACCGGGTCGTCGTCGACGGCGCGAGGCCGCGCCCGCTCGGCCGCGGGCGGGACGACGTCGCCGGTCGCCGTGCGGGAGAGGGTCGCGGGGAGGGTCCCGGGCTGGGTCACCGTGGGCACGGGCTCGACTCTAGAGGCTGACATGATCGGCTCCATGACCACCGACGAGCGTGCCGCCGGAGCCGGCGTCCTCGTCCTGGCCGGTACGCCGATCGGGCGGGTCGAGGACGCTCCGCCCCGACTGGCCGACGAGCTGGCGAGGGCCGACGTGGTCGCGGCCGAGGACACGCGCCGGTTGAAGCGGCTCACCGCCGACCTCGGCGTCGAGCTGGCCGGGCGGGTGGTGTCCTACTTCGAGGGCAACGAGCAGGCCCGGACGCCGCAGCTCCTGGAGGCACTCGCGGCCGGCGAGCGCGTCGTCCTGGTCACCGACGCGGGCATGCCGAGCGTCTCGGACCCCGGCTACCGGCTGGTCGCTGCGGCGGTCGAGGCGGGTGTCGAGGTGACCGCGGTGCCCGGCCCGTCGGCGGTGCTCACGGCCCTGGCGGTGAGCGGGTTGCCGGTCGACCGGTTCTGCTTCGAGGGCTTCCTGCCCCGCAAGGCAGGCGAGCGTGCCCGCCGGCTGGAGGCGCTCGCCGACGAGACCCGGACGATGGTGTTCTTCGAGGCGCCGCACCGCACCCAGGTCACGCTCGCGGCGATGGCCGAGGCGTTCGGAGACGACCGGCGGGCAGCGGTGTGCCGGGAGCTGACCAAGACCCACGAGGAGGTACGCCGGGACGGCCTGGCCACGCTCGCCGACTGGGCAGCCGGCGGGGTGCGCGGCGAGGTGACGATCGTGGTCGCCGGCGCCGAGCCGCAGGCCGCCACGACGGATCCCGAGACGCTGCGCGCCCTCGTCGCCTCCGAGGAGTCGGCAGGTGTGTCGCGCAAGCAGGCCATCGCCGACGTCGCCCGCAGGTCGGGCGTGCCGAAGCGGGTCGTCTACGACCTGGTGCACAAGTCATGAGGAGGGACGCGCAATGACCCGCGCCGGTCAGCGATCGGCCCAGCAGAGGGGGCACCGCCTCGGGGAGCGCCCGGAGCCGCCCGAGCCGCTCCCGCACCCGGTGGTCGACAACCACTGCCACCTCGACATCCCGGCCAGCGACGGTCCCGGCGAGCCGGTGCCGGTGGCCGAGGCGCTGGCGCGCGCGGCTGCGGTCGGCGTGCCGAGGATCGTGCAGATCGGCTGCGACCTGCCGGGAGCGCGCTGGGCCGTGGAGGTCGCCGCCGCGCACGACGACATCGTCGCCGGCGTGGCGCTGCACCCGAACGACGCGGCTCGCCTGGACGCTGCCGGCAGCCTGGACGAGGCGCTCGGGGAGATCGCGGAGCTGGCCGGCCACGAGCGGGTGCGCGCGATCGGCGAGACCGGCCTCGACCACTTCCGCACCGGACCGGAGGGCCACGAGGCACAGGCGCGGTCGTTCCGCCGCCACATCGAGCTCGCCCACGACCTCGACAAGACGCTGGTGATCCACGACCGCGACGCCCACGCGGACGTCGTACGGGTGCTGGACGAGGTGGGCGCACCGCCGCGCTGGGTGATGCACTGCTTCTCCGGCGACGCGGCGTTCGCCGAGGAGTGCCTGGCTCGCGGCGCCTATCTCTCCTTCGCCGGCACCGTGACGTTCAAGAACGCCGAGCCGTTGCGCGAGGCGCTGCGGGTGACGCCACGCGACCGGATCCTCGTCGAGACCGACGCGCCGTTCCTCACCCCGGCGCCGTACCGCGGACGCCCGAACGCGTCGTACCTGGTGCCGCTGACCGTGCGGGCGATGGCCGAGACGCTCGATGCGGACCTGACCGAGCTGTGCCGCGCGATCGAGGCCAACACCGACCGAGCGTTCGGCGGCAGCTGGGGCGCCGCCACTACCCCCTGAGCGCACTGCGACACGCCGTGCGGGCGCACCGATCCGGGTGAGATACCCCACACTGCCCCGCGGGGAGGGGTGCCGCCGGTTTGGTGGGTGTTGCCCGCGGTGGCAGGCTCGATGGCTGTTGGCCGGGAGCGGGAAACAGACATTTTCGACCTTTGCCTCATGAACATGGCGCCCGCCGTGTTGGATGAAGGCCGACCCGCGGCCCGGGAAGCTCGAACATCGGAGCAGCGTGCCCCTCACGCCCTTCACCTCGACCCCGTCCAAGACCGCCCACCTCAAGACCGCTCTGGCGCACCTGACCGGCAGCCGCACCTGGCTGTTCAGCCTGGTCGGTGTGATCGGCCTCGCGCTCGCCGGCACCGTCGGCTACTACTCGATGAGCCGCGAAGTCACCCTCTCCGTCGACGGCACGTCGCACACCGTGCGCACCTTCGGCCACGACGTCCGCGGCGTTCTCGCCGACGAGGGCATCACGGTGCACTCGCGCGACGTGGTGGTGCCCTCGCCCGACAGCTCCGTGCAGAACGGCACGCGGATCACCGTGCGGTACAGCAGGCCGCTGTCGATGGACATCGACGGGACGCACCGCACCTACTGGACCACGGCGACCACGGTGTCCGCGGCGCTCGACGAGCTCGGCATCCGGTACGCCGGGGCGGAGCTCTCGACCAGCCGTGGCGCCGCGATCGACCGCGAGGGCATGGCCCTGCAGATCACCACGCCGAAGTCCGTGGTCGTCAAGCTCGGCGCCGAGAAGCCGAAGTCGATGACGATCGCCGCGACCGACGTACGCGACCTGCTGGACAAGCTCGGCGCGAGCTACGACCAGAACGACGTGGTCAAGCCCGGGCTCGACGCGGCCATCGCCGACGGCGACCGGATCGTGCTGGTGCGCGTGCAGGTCAAGCAGGTCCACGTGCCCGACGAGGCGATCGCGCCGCAGGTGGTCGAGCGCAAGGACGACACCATGTACGCCGGCGAGAAGCAGACCGTGCGCCAGGGCACGCCCGGCGTCCGCGACGTCACCTACCAGGTCGTGCTGCACAACGGCCGCGAGGTGGGCCGCACCGTACTGAGCCAGACCGTCGTCACCCCGGCGCAGCCCACGATCGTCAAGGTCGGAACGAAGAGCGCGCCCGCGGTCTCCGGCGGCAGCGTGTGGGACCGGATCGCGCAGTGCGAGTCGGGTGGCAACTGGCACGCCAACACCGGCAACGGCTACTACGGCGGCCTGCAGTTCAGCCTCGGCACGTGGCGTGCGTACGGCGGCCCGAGCCGGCCGGACCTGGTCAGCCGCGAGCAGCAGATCGCGATCGCCGAGAAGGTTCGTGCCGCCAGCGGCGGCTACGGATCCTGGCCGGTCTGCGGCAAGCAGGCCTGAGCGAGTACGCCGAGCGGGCAGCGCGAGCTGCCCGCTCGGCCTCCCGCGGCGCAGCCACCGTGCCCCCGCGCCGTAACCTTCTC
Organism: Marmoricola sp.; assembly: GCA_036261595.1. Taxonomy (GTDB): domain Bacteria; phylum Actinomycetota; class Actinomycetes; order Propionibacteriales; family Nocardioidaceae; genus Marmoricola. The sequence goes on along the minus strand of DATAKN010000164.1, from coordinate 25,460 downwards.
CGCGTGACCGACCAGCCCGCCGACGTCCGCGCGCCTCGGCTGCTCGGGCCGGCGGAGGTGCGCTCGCTCGCGGCGGCCCTGGATCTGCGCCCGACCAAGCAGCGCGGGCAGAACTTCGTGATCGACGCGAACACGGTCCGCCGCATCGTCGCGGACTCGAAGGTCACCGCCGACGACGTCGTGCTCGAGGTCGGCCCCGGGCTCGGGTCGCTGACCCTCGCACTGCTCGCCGTGGCCCGCCGGGTGGTTGCCCTCGAGGTCGATCCGGTGCTCGCCGCGGCCCTTCCGGCGACGATCGCCGACCGGGCTCCCGACCAGGCCGGCGCCTTCGAGGTGGTCCTCGTCGACGCCCTCCGCGTCCAGGAGGTCCCCGGCCCGCCGCCCACGGCTCTCGTCGCCAACCTGCCCTACAACGTGTCGGTGCCCGTGCTGCTCCATCTCCTCGCCCTGCTGCCCTCGCTCCGGCACGGGCTCGTGATGGTCCAGTCCGAAGTGGCTGACCGGCTGGCCGCCGACCCCGGCTCCAAGTCGTACGGCGTCCCGTCGGTCAAGGCGGCCTGGTACGCCGACGTACGCCGCGCCGGCGCGATCGGGCGCAACGTCTTCTGGCCGGCGCCGAACGTCGACTCGGGACTGGTCGCCTGGACCCGCCGCGACCCCCCGGCCACGACGGTGACGCGTGAGCAGGTGTTCGCCGTCGTCGACGCCGCGTTCGCCCACCGGCGCAAGGCGCTGCGACCGTCGCTGCGCGACCTGGCCGGCTCGGCGGAGGCCGCGGAGCGGGCGCTCGCCCGCGCCGGCATCGACCCCATGACCCGCGGGGAGGCCCTGCGGATCGACGACTTCGTGCGGATCGCCGAGGCGCTGGCGGAGGTGCCGCGATGAGCGTCACCGTGCGCGCCCCGGCGAAGATCAACCTCCATCTCGGCGTCGGGCCCGCCCGTCCGGACGGGTACCACGAGCTGGCCACGGTCTACCAGGCGATCGGGCTCTACGACGACCTCACCGCGACCGAAGCGGAAGACTGGTCGGTCTCGGTCACCGTGACCGGTGAGATCGACGCGTCGGAGGTGCCGCTCGACGACCGCAACATCGCGATCCGGGCCGGCCGTGCGCTGTGCGCGCACCACGGCATCGACCGCCGCGCACACCTGGAGATCGTCAAGAGCATCCCGGTCGCGGGCGGGCTCGCCGGCGGCAGCGCCGACGCCGCGGCTGCCCTGGTGGCGCTGGACCGGCTCTGGGACCTGCACACCTCCGATCCTGACCTGCTCGCCCTCGCCGGGCGACTCGGCAGCGACGTGCCGTTCGCCCTGGTCGGTGGCACGGCGTACGGGACCGGCCGTGGAGAGCTCGTCGACCCGGTCGAGGACCACGGCGCATGGTGGTGGGTGGTCGTGCCGAACGCCACCGGCCTGTCCACCGCCTCCGTCTACGCACGGTACGACGCCCTGGGGCTCGGCGAGCACCTGCGCGCCCCGGTGAGCCTCTTCGCCGCGCTGGCCGGCGGCCGCCCCGACGACCTGGCCGCCGAGCTGCACAACGACCTCGAGCCGGCTGCGCTCGACCTCCGGTCGGACCTGCGGGAGACCCGCACCCGGATCGAGGCTGCCGGCGCCCAGGCCGCGCTGCTCTCCGGATCCGGCCCGACCTGGCTGGGGCTGGCCCGCGACGCCGACGACGCTCGCGACATCGCCGCCGAGCTCGGCGGCGCTCATCGCGGCGTGCTGTGCGCACCCGGCCCGGTCGCTGGAGCCCATGTGGTGACCTATGTCTAGGACCGTCCCGAACCTGGTCAACCTCGAGAAGGTGTCGAAGTCCTACGGCATCCGGATCCTGCTCGACGAGGTCAGCCTCGGTGTCGGGGAGGGCGAGCGGATCGGCATCGTCGGCCGCAACGGCGACGGCAAGACCACGCTGCTCAACCTCCTCGCCGGCCGGATCGAGCCCGACAGCGGGCGGATCTCCCGTGCCCGAGGGCTGCACCTGGGCTACCTCGACCAGCGCGACCTGCTCGACGACACCCACACCGTGCGCGAAGTCGTGCTGGCCGGCAAGGCCGACCACGAGTGGGCCGCGGACGCGACCACGCGTGAGGTGGTCGAGGTGCTGCTCGCCGGCGTCTCCCTCGATCGGGTGGTCCACGGCCTCTCCGGTGGTGAGCGCCGGCGCTGCTCGCTGGCCCGACTGCTGCTCGAGCCCGACGACCTGCTGATCCTCGACGAGCCGACCAACCACCTCGACGTCGAGGCGGTGGCCTGGCTGGCCGGGCACCTGAGCCGGCGTACGTCCGCACTCGTCGTGGTCACCCACGACCGCTGGTTCCTCGACGAGGTCTGCGAGACCACCTGGGAGGTGCACCCGGGGCCCGACGGTGCCGGGGTCGTGGACTCCTACGACGGCGGGTACGCCGCCTTCGTGCTCGCGAAGGCCGAGCGGCAGCGGCAGGCCGCGGCGACCGAGCAACGCCGGCAGAACCTCGTGCGCAAGGAGCTGGCCTGGCTGCGCCGCGGCGCGCCGGCCCGTACGTCGAAGCCGAAGTTCCGCATCGACGCCGCCACCGCGCTCATCGAGGACGAGCCACCGCCGCGCGACAAGCTCGCGCTGGAGCGGTTCGCGACCCAGCGCCTGGGCAAGGACGTCGTCGACCTCGAGGACGTCGACCTGGTCCGTGGCGAGCGGACCCTGCTGCGGCATGCGACCTGGCGGCTCGGCCCTGGGGACCGGGTCGGCATCGTCGGCGTGAACGGCGCCGGCAAGACGTCGGTGCTGAACCTGCTGTCCGGCTCGCTCGCCCCGACCGCCGGGAGGGTCAGGACCGGACGGACCGTCGCACTGCAGCACCTCACCCAGGACGTGACGCCCGAGGACCCGGAAGCGCGCGTGCTCGGCACGATCGAGGACATCCGGCGCGTCACCCGCACGGCCGGCGGGCAGGACGTGTCGGCGACCGCGATGCTCGAGCGGTTCGGCTTCACCGGCGACCGGCTGACCGCACGGCTCGGCGACCTGTCCGGCGGCGAGCGGCGGCGGTTCCAGCTGCTGAAGATCCTGCTGTCCGAGCCGAACGTGCTGCTGCTCGACGAACCCACCAACGACCTCGACATCGAGACGCTCACGGTGCTCGAGGACTTCCTCGACGGCTGGCCCGGCACGCTCGTCGTGGTCTCCCACGACCGCTACTTCCTCGAGCGCGTCACCGACTCGATCTGGGCGCTCCTGGGCGACGGCAGCATCGGCATGCTGCCCGGCGGGGTCGACCAGTACCTTGAGATGAGGCGCACGGCCACTCCGGTGGTTGAGGTGCGAGCGCCAGCGAGCCTCGAAACCACACCGCCGGTCTCGACAGGCTCGACCAGCGGATCGCCCGCCAAGAGCGGGAGCGCCGAGGAGCGCGCGGCGCGCAAGACCCTCGCGCGGATCGACAAGCAGCTCGAGCGAATCGCGGTCCAGGAGGCGGCGCTCCATGGAGAGATCGCCGCTGCGGCCAGTGACTACGCGGCGCTCTCCACGCTGTCGGAGCAACTGCAGGAGCTGCTCGCGGAGAAGGACACGCTGGAAGCCGAATGGCTGGAGGCGGCGTCGATTCTGGAGTGACGTCCGGCTCGTCCGCCTCTACCGTGGGCTCGTGATCACGCTCGACCAGATGCTGACCTTCGGCATCGCCGCCTTCGTCATCATCGTGATCCCGGGTCCGAGCGTGGTCTTCACGGTCGGCCGGGCACTCGCCTACGGGCGTCGGGTCGCCCTCGCGACGGTGGTCGGCAACACCATCGGGCTGGTCACGATCGCCGCGCTCGTCGCTCTCGGGCTCGGCGTGGTCGTGCAGGAGTCGATCGCGGTCTTCACCGTGCTCAAGCTCGGCGGCGCGGCGTACCTGGTGTGGCTGGGGTACGAAGCGGTTCGGCGCCGCAAGGACTTCCTCTCCGCGGACGTGGACCTGATCGGCGGCACGCCGATGACGTGGGCGCGCGCCGTACGGCAGGGGTACGTCGTCGGCGCCTCCAACCCGAAGGGCTACATGATGCTGGCGGCGGTGCTCCCGCAGTTCGTCGACCGGGGCGAGGGCCACGTGCAGCTGCAGATGCTCGTACTCGGACTGTTCGCGACCACCATCGGCCTGGTGTCCGACAGCACCTGGGCCTTGATCGCCTCGCAGCTGCGGCAGTGGTTCAACCGCTCGCCGCGGCGCGGCGAGGCCATGGGCGCGGTCGGCGGTGTCTCGATGATCGGGCTGGGTGTGGGTCTGGCCCTGACCGGCGAACCGCACTGACCGGCCCCGATCGGATCAGCGCAGCGGCTCCATCAGGCGCTTCAGGAGGCCGGCGAGCTGGCTTCTCTCGGCGGTGGTGAGCTCGGCGAGAAGGTCGCGCTCCTTGGCGATCAGGGTCTCGAACGCGCCGTCGACCGCACGCTTCCCCGCGGTGGTGAGCCCGACCAGCACGCCACGACGGTCGTGCGGGTCGGGGGAGCGCTCCACGAGTCCACGCTCGCCGAGCCGGTCGATCCGGTTCGTCATCGTGCCGCTGGTGACCATGGTCTCGCGCAGCAGCTGGCCCGGGCTGAGCCGGTAGGGCTTGCCGGCGCGGCGCAGCGCGGCGAGCACGTCGAATTCCCAGGGCTCGATCGCCTGTGCCGTGAACGCCTCGCGCCGCTCCCGGTCCAGGAGCCGGGCCAGCCGGCTGATCCGGCTGAACACCTCGACCGGGGCCAGGTCGAGGTCGGTGCGCTCGCGACGCCACGCCTCGACGAGTGCGTCGACCTCGTCGGGCGCCGGGTCCTGTCCTGCCATGGGAGTCATGGTAGGCCAAAGATTCTTGACATCGAGAGAAATGGCTCGCAAACTATCTTGACGTCAAGATAAATGGAGGCGAGATGACCCACCGCTGGGATCCCGAGCGCTACCTCGCGTACGCCGACGAGCGCGGCCGGCCGTTCGTCGAGCTCCTGGCCCGGGTAGGTGCCCGCCAGCCGGAGACCGTGGTCGACCTGGGGTGCGGCCCCGGGAACCTGACCGCCCTGCTCGCCGAGCGTTGGCCCGCTGCCCGCGTGACGGGCATCGACGCCAGCGAGGACATGGTCGATCGCGCACGCTCGCTGGACAGCCCCGTGCTGTTCGAGGTCGGCGACCTGCGCTCCTGGCTCGACGAGGCCGAGCCCGGCTCGACCGACGTGCTGGTCTCCAACGCGACGTTGCAGTGGGTACCTGGCCACCTCGACCTGCTCCCGGGGCTGGTCGAAGCGGTCCGCCCCGGCGGCTGGCTCGCGTTCCAGGTCCCGGGCAACTTCGACCAGCCCAGTCACACGATCCGCGCCGAGCTGGCGGCGGAGGCGCCGTACGCCGCGCACACCGCAGGCGTGGCCGCCCCGGATGCGCACGACGCGGTGACCTACCTCCGGGCCCTCGGCGGCCTCGGTTGCACCGTGGACGCCTGGGAGACCACCTACCTGCACGTGCTCCCCGGCGAGGACGCCGTGTTCGCGTGGGTGAGCGGCACCGGGGCGCGGCCGACCCTGCAGGCGCTCGATGCCGCGGACCCAGAGCTGCGGGCGCGGTTCGAGGAGACCTTCAAGGAGCGGCTGCGGGCGGCGTACCCGGAGACCGGGCCCGAGGGTGCGCGTCGGGTCGTGCTGCCCTTCCGTCGGGTGTTCGTGGTCGCGCAGAGGGGTGGTGAGGCATGAGACTCCACCACGTGCAGGTGGCCTGCCGGACCGCCGGTGAGGACGCGGCCCGCGCCTTCTATCGCGACGGCCTGGGCCTCACGGAGGTCCCGAAGCCGGAAGCGCTCGCGGGCCGGGGCGGCTGCTGGTTCCGCGCGTACGACGCCCACGGCGGCGTCACCGCGGAGATCCACGTCGGCGTCGAGGAGCCGTTCGTCCCGGCCCGCAAGGCGCACCCGGCGCTCGTGCTCGACGACGTGGCGGCCCTCGACGATCTGGCCGGGCGGCTGCGCGCGTCCGGGCACCCGGTGGACGAGCGTGAGCGCACGACGTTCCCCGGCCACCTGCGGTTCCACACCGCTGACCCGCACGGCAACCGAGTCGAGGTGCTGGCCCCGGAGGGCGTGTCGGTCAACCCGCCTGCAGGAGGCTGAGCCACCCGTCCCGGGCGATCACACCGGTGTCCGCCTGGTCGGTGAAGAAGCCGTCGATCCCCGCGTCCAGGAACGCCTCGATCTCTGCCTGCGCGTCACCGGACGCGTTCGGGTCGCTGCCCACGCGGAAGTCGTCGGCCATGAACTGGTTCTCGTTGCGCAGTGTCCAGGCGTGCACGAGCAGGCCGTGCTCGTGGGCGTCGTCGACCACGGTGCTCGGCGGCCCCACCTTGCCGGCGGTGTCGCGCGGCAGCACGAGGTCCTTGTGCACGCCTACGCCGGAGGCGTAGGCGGCGACCCGCCCCAGGCCTGCGGGCGAGACCAGGTCGCGGTAGGTGCGCGGGTCGCCCGTGCGCTCCAGGTCGTACGGCGCGCCGCCCAGGTCGACGAGCTGGATCAGGGGCAGCTGCGTGTGCTCGCGCAATCGTTCGAGGTTGTGGGTCTCGAACGACTGCACGAAGACCGGCGCGCCCGGTCGGTCCAGGTCGTGCCGCCGCAGGGCCGCCAGCAACGGGTACTCCAGCGGGAGCCCGAGCGAGGCGAAGTACGACGGGTGCTTGGTCTCCGGGTACACCCCGATCGAGCGGCCCAGTCGTCGGCTCTCGGCGAGGACCAGGTCGAGCACCTCGTCGAAGGTGGGGATCTCGAAGTGGCCGTCGTACCGCGTGTTCGCGGGCCGCACCTGCGGCAACCGCTCCATTGCGCGCAGCGTCTTCAGCTCCGCCAGAGTGAAGTCCTCGGTGAACCACCCGGTCACCGGGCGGCCGTCGACGCACCGGGTGGTCCGCCGGTCGGCGAACTCGGGGTGGGTGGCGATGTCGGTGGTGCCGCTGATCTCGTTCTCGTGGCGGGCGACCAGCGCGCCGTCCCTGGTCGCGACCAGGTCGGGCTCGACGTAGTCGGCGCCCATCGCGATGGCGAGCCGGTACGACGCGAGCGTGTGCTCCGGCCGGTGGCCCGATGCCCCGCGGTGTGCGATCACGACCGGGACTGCCCGCTGGCTGCGGACCGTCCGTCCGGGGACCGCCCGGTCACTGGACCTGTGGGCGGTGTCGCCGGCGACGGCGGCGAGCGCCGTGCTCGTGGACTTCGCGAAGAACTCCATGCCCGGCAGTGAACTCGCCGCCCGTGACCTACCGTCGAGCCGCAGGTGAAGGTCGTGTGCACATCGGGCGACGACCGGTGGCTGTCCGGGCGTCAGCCGCGCGTGCGCAGCACCGGCTTGGTCTCGAGACCGGCCAGCCCGTTCCAGGCCAGGTTCACCAGGTGGGCGGCGACGACGTCCTTGTCCGGCTTCCGGGTGTCGAGCCACCACTGGCCGGTCAGCCCGACCATGCCGACCAGCATCTGGGCATACATCGGCGCGGCCTTGGGGTCGAAGCCGCGGCGCCGGAACTCGTCGACGAGGATGCCCTCCACCCGGCTGGCGATGTCGCTCATGATCGAGACGTAGGAGCCGGTCGCGGAGCCCAGCGGACTGTCGCGCACCAGGATCCGGAAGCCGTCGGAGGACTGCTCGACGTAGTCCAGCAGTGCCGAGGCGGCGCGCTCGAGCAGCACCCGGGCCGAACCCTCGACGAGCGCGGCTCGCATCATCTCCAGCAGCTGGCGCACCTCGCGGTCCACCACGACGGCGTACAGGCCTTCCTTGCCACCGAAGTGCTCGTAGACGACCGGCTTGGAGACCTCTGCCCGCGCGGCGATCTCCTCCACGGAGGCGCCGTCGAACCCGCGCTCGGCAAACGCCGTGCGGGCGATCTCGATCAGCTGCTCGCGGCGTTCGGCCGCGGTCATCCGGCTGCGGGCGGTCTTCTTCGGATTCGCAGGCACTCGGCCATCCTGCCAGCGGACGCGGCGGTCGCCGTCCTCGTCCGTGCTCAGGCCTGGTTCGCGACCAGCCTCGCCTGGATCCGGTCGCGGACCGGCCAACGCACGTCGTGCACCCAGCCGATCTTCTCCAAGGCCCAGATCACCCGGGCCGAGGTGTCGACCTGGCCGCGCAGGACGCCGTGCCGCGCGCAGGTCGGGTCGGCGTGGTGCAGGTTGTGCCACGACTCGCCCATCGACGGGATCGCCAGCCACCACACGTTCGCGGACTTGTCCCGGGAGACGAACGGCCGGTCGCCGATCGTGTGGCAGATCGAGTTGATCGACCAGGTGACGTGGTGCAGCAGCGCGATCCGGACCAGCGAGCCCCAGAAGAACGCGGTGAGCGCGCCCTGCCACGACCACGTGATCAGGCCGCCGAGCAGGGCGGGCAGCAGCAACGAGACCAGCACGAGGGCGAAGAACCCGCGGGAGATCCGGACGATGTCCGGGTCGTTCATGAGGTCCGGGGCGTACTTGCGCTGGGGGGTCTGCTCCTCGTCGAAGAGCCACATCATGTGGGCGTGCCAGAAGCCCTTCCACAGCGCGCGCAGGCTGGTGCCGTACTTCCACGGGCTGTGCGGATCGCCGTCGCGGTCGGAGAACTTGTGGTGCTTGCGGTGGTCGGCGACCCAGCGCACGACCGGGCCCTGCACCGCCATCGATCCCATGATCGCGAGCGCGTTCTTGACGAACCGGTTCGGCTTGAACGACTTGTGCGTGAAGAGCCGGTGGTAGCCGACCGTGATGCCGTGGCCGGTGATCCAGTACATCGCGGCCATGATCACCAGGTCGGTCCAGCTCAGCCAGCCACCCCAGGCGATCGGCACTGCGGCGAGCACCGCGAGGAACGGCACCACGATGAACGCGCCGAGGGCGAGCTGCTCCTTGCGGGACTGCGTGTCACCGCCGAGCGTCGCGGCCGGAGCGACGCGGTCGGCGTCCAGGACAGGAGTGGACGTCGTCAATGGAGTTCCTCACGTTGCGCCGGTCTACCTACGAAACCGTAACCTACGAGCTCGTAACCACCAAAGAACGTCCAGTACCCCCGTCGGCGCAAACCACACCGGCCCTCGGGACAATGAGCCCATGACCGAGTTCGCGCTGTTCCGCGCCGAGGGCGACGTCCTGATCCCGCAGGACCTGGCGCGCAGCCTGTGGCGCGAGGACCAGATGCACGGGGTCGCCACCAGCGGTGCTCTCGCGAGGGGCCTGGAGCGGACCGTGGCCGCGCTGGGCCGCGACGACCTGCGGCCGGCGCGCTACACCGTCGACCTGTTCCGGGCGCCGAGCATGGCGGCGTGCACCGTGCGCACGAACGTCGTACGGGAGGGGGCGCGGATCTGCCTCGTCGACGCCGTCCTCGAGCAGGACGGCCGGCCGGTGGCGCGTGCCGGGGCGATCTTCCTGGCGCCGAGCGAGGAGCCCGGCGGCGCGGTGTGGTCCTCCGACGACCTCCCGCAGCCGCCGCCGTTGGAGATCGCGCCGGTCTCCGAGGAACCGCGTGTGCCGATCTTCCACAGCGAGGCCGGCTGGTCGCAGGACTTCGCCGAGCACCAGAACGCCTCGCGCAAGCAGACCTGGCAGACCGGCCTGCCGATCGTGCTGGGGGAGAAGCCCACCCCGTTCCAGGCGGTCGCGGGGGTGGCCGACGCCACCAGCATGGTCATGAACTGGGGAGCCGCGGGCGTCGAGTACATCAACACCGACATCACCCTCGCGTTGTCCCGGCTCCCGGTGAGCACCGAGATCGGCCTCTCCGCCCGCGAGCGCTTCGCCGACGAGGGCATCGCGGTCGGCACGGCCGTCGTCTTCGACCGCCGGGGCCCGATCGGTACCAGCACGGTCACCGCGCTGGCCAACGCCCGCCGTACCGTCGACTTCACCGAGCACGACTTCGGCGTCGTGGAGACCTCGGGCGCCTGATACTGGTGACCGACGAGGAGGTCGCCGTGGTCAGTTCCCGGGTGCAGCGCTGGCGCGAGGGCGGTGAGTACGTCGATCTCGCGGGCCGGCGGGTCTTCGTGGTGCGACGGGACGGCATCGGCGTACCGATCGCGGTCGTACACGGCTACCCGGGCTCGTCGTACGACTTCGCCGGAGTCGTGGAGCACCTGGAGCGGCCGGTGCTGCTGCTCGACCTGCTCGGCTACGGATTCTCTGAAAAGCCGCGCGACGCGTCGTACTCGCTGTTCGAGCAGGCCGACCTCGTCGAGGGCTCGTCGCCTGGGCCGGACTGGAGGCGTGTGCGCTGGTCGGCCACGACATGGGCACCACCGTGGTGGCCGAGCTGCTCGCGCGCCGCAACGCCGGTCGCCTCGGGTTCGAGGTGCCGGCCGTCGTGCTGCTCAACGGGTCGATCTTCATCGACCTGGCCCACCTGACCCGCGGGCAGCGGCTCGGGCTGCTGGCGCGCGGCCGGGCGATGCCCTTCTCGTTTCCGCCGGCCTTCCTGCGGCGCAACCTGCGCGAGAGCGTTGCGCCGGGAACGAACCTGGGGCCCGAGGCGATCGAGGATCTGTTCGATCTCATTCGGCTGGAGGCCGGCGATCGCCTGTTGACGAAGCAGATCGACTACATCCGGGAGCGGCGTCGCCACCAGTCGGCCTGGACGGCGGCGTTCGTCGAGTACGCCGGCCGGGTCAGCGCCGTGTGGGGCGTGCTCGACCCGATCGCGGTCCCGGCCATGCCGCGACACCTCGCGGACCTGCGCCCCGGCACCGAGGTGGTCCTGCTCGATGGCGTCGGGCACTGGCCCTCCATCGAGGCCCCGGAGCGGGTGGCGGCGGAGATCGCCGCGTTGACGTGACTGAGGATCAGCAGCGCCAGCTGCAGCGAGGTCGACCACGCTGATCACAGGGGCGAACGCCGTGTGATGCGACCGCTGCGCCACGTCACAGCGCCGCCGAGCCGGCGGCCCTGACGGCGGGCGGTCTGCGCAGGATGCTGGCCGACGTCGGCGACGTGGTCGGAGAGGCTGGGACCGACGAGCGCGCTGAGGTGGCGAAGCTTGATCCGAACAGGGCCGGGGATTGGACGCCGCCTGGGCCAGGAGCGGAACGGCCGGCTGCGCGGATCTGGACCTTCCTGAATCAAGCCGCGGTCCGTCTCGCTCCTCGCTACCGTGGCCGCGGTGAGAACGATGCGTGAGGTCGCCGCCTCGGCGGACGCCGAACGATTCACGGGTCGCGATGCCGAGCTGGCAGCCATCGCTGATCTCCTCGACTCGCGCTCGCCCAGCCGGATCCTCTTCGTCCACGGGCCCGGCGGCATCGGGAAGTCGAGCTTGCTGCGCGCAGCCGGCCGACTCGCCGAGGAGCGTGGCTTCGTGATCGCGCGGCTCGACGGGCGCACGCTGCCCGCCGAACCGGAGCGCGTCGTTTCCCAGATGGCCGCCGTCGGTGGCGAGTGCTTGTGCCTGCTGATCGACGAGGTCGACCACCTCGGCCCGGGCCTGTTGACCCTGCGCGAGCAGCTTGTGGATCAGCTGCCCGGTTCAGCTCGACTCCTTCTTGCGGGCCGCCGTGCTCCGTCCGTGTCGTGGCGCGAAGACGGGTTCGACGCTGTGTTCGTGAGCATGCTGCTCGGGCCGCTACCCGACGATGACGCGGAGAGGTTGCTCCGCTCCCGCGGCGTTGACGAGGAGCACGTGCCGGGGATCCTCAGGTGGGCGCAGGGCTCCCCGCTCGCACTCAGCGTTGCCGGGAGCTCCCTGGCCGGTCCACCCGTACGGTCCGGGCGAGGCGACCTGGAGCGACGGTTGATCGAATGGCTGGCCGGACACGAGATCCTCGAGGTTCCACGCGAGATCCTGGAGGTTGCTGCGCTCGCGCGGACCGTCGACGCGCGCGTCCTGGCGGCCGCACTGCCCAGTCGGGCCACCCGCTCGGGGATGCGCCAGCTGGCGGCGCTGCCGGTCACCGAGCGCGTCGGCGACCTGATCGCCGTGCACGCAGTCCTTGCCGCCGCCATCCGGGACCGGCTGGCGGCCGACGAACCTCGCCGGGCCGCCGAGCTCGTACGGCGGATCGCCGAGCACCTGGCCACCCGGGCTCGTCTCGGTGAGATGGACGCGCTGATCCGGCTCTCGCGGCTGGTGGAGACACCCGCACTTCGCGAGGCCATCGGGAACGAGCCGAGCGAGACCTACTACGCCGACATCGCCCGCTCGGGCGAGCTGGTTCGATTTGGTTCGGCGAACGGTTTCGATGGCGGCGAGGACTGGGGAGAGATCCTGGCCTGGTTCGAGCGCTGGCCCGAGCAGACGGTGCTGATCCGGCACGTGGAGGGTCCTCCGGTGATGTTCAGCAGCTTCGTCCCGGTGGCGTTGCTGTCGCCCGAGGGTCCCGTGGCGGCTGCTCTGCACGCTGCGGCCGAGCAGACCGACGCGGACCCCGCCCGCTCATTCGCGGGGGTGGTGATGTTCGCCGAGGGCCCGCCGGAGGCCGCCGCCGCGGCCGCGCGTCTGGGCGCCGGAGCGTTCATGCTGCAGCGCCGCGTCGGGGACACCCAGTCGATGTTGATCCACTACCCGTCGCCCGACCGCCGACCGGGGACGACCTCGGCCATCGCGCGCGAGCTGGAGGGTCCGCTGCCGCGTCCCGTCGCGCTCAGCGACTTCCGACCGCTCGGGGTGGTCGGAATGGTCGAGGCGATGGTCCTGGGTGAGCGCGGCTTCGAGCCGCGCCCGGCGGATCCCGCCGTGCTGCTGGCGGAGGACGACGATCCCGACCGGATCGCCGCGCTGCGTGCCCGGCTGGACTCGATCTTCGGCGCGAGTGAATCCGATCAGCGCCTGCGCAGGGCCATCGAGCTGGTCCACCTCGGCGAGCGAGCTGACGAAGCGGAGTGTCTGGCGGCTCTCAGCGTGAGCCGGCGAACCTGGTTCCGGCTGCTCAGGACTGCCCGGGAGCGGGTGCTCGCCCACCGGTGAGTCCCATCAGGTTGGCACCGGCGCGACACTGACGCACGCCACCGGACCGCCCTAGCGTCGGACGGGCATTTCTCGACGATGGGTGGGTGTGCGGTGAATCGACGCTTCGCCAGGTGGGTGACGGTCGTCGTCTCAGCGCTGTGCGTGATGGCGTGCTTCGCGGCGACCCCCTCGTCCGCGGCGACGGCTCGGCCCACGCTCACGGCCACGCCGGCTCCGGCGATCGCCGGAGAGGTGGTCACCTTCCGATCCACGGTGCCGACCCACTTTCGCCGTCCCGCCAAGCTGCAGTACAAGCACGGGTCGGGTTGGCGGACCTTGCGGCGGGTGACCGTGCCGTCGACCGGGCGGTTGTCGTTGGCGTTGTCGGTTTCGGTGGCGCGGGTGTACCGGGTGTGGCTGCCGAGGGTGCGACACAAGGGCAGGACGTATCCCGCTCTTGCCAGCTACGCGACGACCGTGTCGACCGTGTCGCAAGGGGCGACCCTGGCGGTCTCCGGCTCGGGTGGGTCGCGCACGCTGACGGCGCGGTTCAGTCCAGCCCGCCCCGGACGCGCGGTCTCGCTGTCCGAATCGGTCGACGGCGGTGCCTTCACCTCCTTCCGCGCCACTCCCGCCCAGGACGGAACCGGCACCGCGACGTGGACCGGTCTCACGTTGCCGGCCGGGCACGTGTACCGGTTCCGGGCGACCACCGTGAGCTCGCACGGTGCGCCGCCGGCAAGCACGCCAACGACGACGGTGACGATGCCGGGTGCAGCCAGGGTGACGGCGGTCTCGGTGACGCCCAACCCGGTCGAGGTCGACAGCGCCTCCGCGGACGCCACCGCGCTGCAGTACGCCGTGACGGTCGAGAACCCGACCCCCGGCACGTCGGCAGCCACCTCGGTGCTGGTGGGCATTCCGACCGACGGGAGCAGCACTCTCGGTCCGACCGCCGAAGCCACCACGACGGTTCCGGTGCCTGCACTGGCTGCCGGCGACAGTACGGTGGTTCACGCCACCGGGAGCCTGTCGGACTGCCTGAACTGCTCGGCTGCTTCCTACGATTGGAAGGTCGTCGCCTGCCCGTCGGAGGGCGGGCCGTCGGACGGCTGTGCGACCTCTCCGGTGCGGATCGACGTGAACGGCACTCCGTGCGGAGCCTGCTGGCCGGACGGGACAGCCCTCGGCTTCACCGTGGTCTCCGATTCGACGGACCGGATCGACCTCGGCCATGACGGCGCGAGCGTCCCCGCGACGATCCACGTCACCAACAACGGCTCCGATCCGATCGCGGCGGGCCTGCAGGCCGAGCTGGCCGGATTCGTCGGCGACCACGACCCCGACCTCGGGTGGGTGAGCCCGGCGGGGGTGACCCAGCCCTCGACCGTGCCGATCCCGCTGCCGTCCTTGGCGCCGGGCCAGTCGGCCGACGTCCCCGTGGTCCTCGCGGTTCCGGGATACACCAGCACGGTCCGGGCCCAGAGTCAGATCTGGATCCGGGTGCGCAAGCCGGGGGAGACGGCGATCCGCGCGAGCGCTCACCTCGACGCCCGCCTCGTGCCGACCTACGACGGAAACGAGCCTGACTTCACCGTGGAGCCGGGAAGCGTCGCCGTGCACCGGTTCTACGTCGGATCCGGGAAGACCGACACCCAGAGCGTCGACTTCACCTGGGACAACGTCGGCGGCAGCGATCCCTCTGACACCATCGCGATCGCGGCGCAGTTCAGCGATCAGCCGACCTGGGACCCTGCGAAGCCCCCGCTCGGCGAGTTCCAGGTCGACCACGGTCTGACCGGCACCTCGCACGGCAGCATCGCGCTGACCTGGACCGGAGCGGCTCCTCCGAGCGCGCGCTACGTGGTCGTGTGCGCGGACACCTCGGCAACGGAGGGCTACTGGGAGCATGTCGAGGCGAGCGAGGCGAACAACTGCGCGAGCACCCCGGTGTCCTTCGTCGACCTGGACTCAGCCCCCGCGCCCGTTCCCGGGTACGACGGAGCACTGCCGGCGGCAGATCCCTGGGGCGTCTCGGTGGTGCGTCCGGACAGCCCCGAGCTGACGGCCAGCTTCGGGTGGGAGCGTCCGGGCCCCTTCTCCTGGTCGCCGCCGCTGACCGACGACCAGGTCTGGGCGATCGACCCGGATCCGGGCGTGCACGCGACCCTCACGCTTCCCTGGACGACGTTCATCGAGAACCTCACCTTCGACGTCACTCGGGTGACGCTGACCGAGGACACGGAACCGCTTCCGTTCCAGCAGGTCCTGACCGCGGTCGACATCGAACCGGGCGACGCGCTGACCAGCTCGCCGTTCGCGATCGACTTCACGCTCGACGCGGCCGTGCTCGACGCCGTCGCTCAGGATGACCTCGTGGCCTTCGCCGCCGATGCCGATGGGTCGGACGTCCGGCTCCTCCCGCTCAGCCCCGACGCCGATGGACAGTGGTCTGCCGACCACCTGCGTGTCCGGTTGAGCCACCTCGGCATCGTCGGGCTCGCCACCGCGACGGCCGCCCAGCGGGCTGCGCTCCAAGCGCGGGTCCCGACCGACGACGACCAGCAGATCGAGGCGGCCGGCGCGCCGGCGACTCTCGCCGCGAGACGTGCCGCGCTCTCAGTCGCCGCCCCGATGCACGTCGCTGCGCGGACTGTTGCGTCGTCGGACGCCACCGCCGCGGACCCCATGGACGAGCTGCGCACCAGCATGGTCAAGCGCTTCAACAACGTCCTTGTGCCGGCGTTCGAGAACGCCGCCAACGGCGGCGAGCTCGACATCGAGGTGGCGGTGCAGCTGGGCCGCGAGTGGCTGCGTGGCGAGGAGCTGCTGGGCGACGCCAACGGCGCGGAATTGGCCACCCTCGCCGACGAGCTCGAGCACCGCATCGCGGACCTGATCGACCGTCACGCCGACCTGGTCAAGCAGCAGTGCGTCAGCGGCGGGGGCTTCAGCGCTCTGAGAAAGATGGTCCAGGAGATGCGCACGCTTCAGCTCGCGGGTCATGACGCCAAGTCCGCCGAGCTCGCCGACGCCCTCGGGGCCTGCTCCTCGTTCCGGGTCTCGTTCGACCAGACGTGGGCCGACCAGAACACGAACGCGAGTCTGAGCGGAGGCCTGCACAGCGACCTGACGCTGACGGCGCCATCTCTGGCGGCCTCGCGAACCGGTTCGGTGCCGTCCGGGACGGCACCGCTGACCTGGACCCACTACGACGGGCACACCACCGACACCTACGACACCTACGACAGCAGCGGAAACCCGGTCGGCCACTGCGAGGTCACCACGACCGATACGGCGAAGTCGGGGTCGTACATGGACTTCTACGTCAAGGACTACGGGCTGACCTTCCTGCGCGGAGGCGGGCACCGACCGCTGCAGGTGAGCATGTGGATGTTCGGCAGCGTCCTGGACCCGGCCATCGGCTACGACGTCCCGGTGGTGATCCACCGCAGCCGCGTCTCGGGTTGTCCCGACATCGAGGGAGGCGAGTGGGACCAGACCGACAAGCCGTTCCCATCGGATCCGGCGATCGGGACGGCGTCCGGCGGATTCCGCGTGCTCGCCCTCGGCTTCGCGGACGGGCACTACGCGCACTCGTGGAGCATCGTCAGAAGCGGGGACGGCCACCCGACGCAGGAGAGTGTCACGATCACCGTGGACCCGGCGGGCCCCTAGCCGACCCCTGGTCGAGCCCGCCGGTCGCATGCCTCGACGGCGCGGTACATTTTCGCGTGCCGAACCGTGTGCGGGAGTGCTCGTGCGTGTGAACGATCGCGACATGTGCACCCTGACCTGCGGGTTTCGCAATCCCCGGTTGGTCTGCCGGCAGGGCCCGCCTGACTTTGAATCAGGACTAGCGACGTAGGTTCGACTCCTACCCGGGGAGCCACGAGGCGGCCGTTCCCGGGCGTGCGGTACGCCGACCTGCAACCGGGGTATATGTCCGGGGTGGGATCGAGAACTCGGCGCGAGCTCCACCGCGTCACCGTACGAGGAGCCTCCACGCGTCCGGCTCTCGTCCTGCTCCACGGCTACGGTTGCGACCAGACCATGTGGGACCGCCTGCTGCCCTTCCTCGAGGACGACCACCTCATCGTCACCTACGACCAGGCCGGGTGCGGGGCGGCCGGCCGGGAGGCCTACGACCCGGTGCGCCACGCCAGCCTCACCGGGTACGCCGAGGACCTGATCGCGATCTGCGACGAGCTCGGGTTCGACGAAGTGGTCGTGGTCGGACACTCCGCAGCGGCGATGATGGGCGTCCTGGCCCACCTGAAGGCACCAGACCTCGTCGCCGGGTTGGTCATGGTCGCTCCCACGCCGAGGTTCGTCGACGAGCCGCCGTACGTCGGCGGGTTCTCGCGTCAGCAGATCGACGACCTGCTCGCCGGGATCACGGTGGACTTCGGCAGGTGGGCCCGGACCGTGGCTCCGGCTTTCCTGGACCACGCCGAGCACCCGGACGTCGCCGCCGAGCTCACCGCCGCCCTGCTCCGGATGGACCCCGACATCGCCGCCGACTTCGCCCGGGTCGCCTTCCTGTCCGACACCCGCCGCGAGCTGCCGGCGATCGAGTGCCCGACCCTGGTCATCCAGGCCACCCATGATCCGCTCGTCCCGGGGCAGGTCGGGGAGTTCGTCCACGACCAGGTGCCGGGCAGCTCGTACACCACGGTCGAGTCCCACGGGCACTTCCCGCACGCGACCGACCCGGAGCGCACGGCGACCGCGATCAAGCGCTTCCTCGGGCCGATCGACAGCTTCCTGCGGCGTACTCGCGGCTGACCGCCTGCCGCAGGGCATGCCGGGCTGCCTCGCTACTGTGGAATCCCTGCCGATTCCGACCGAGGAGTGCTCGTGTCCGACGACGTGACCGTGATCGTCCTGGCTGCGGGTGGTGGCACCCGGATGAAGTCCAAGACGATGAAGGTGCTGCACCCGATCGCGGGCCGGAGCATGATCGGCCACGTCCTGCACGCCGCTCGTCAGCTCGAACCGACCCGGATCGTCGCCGTGGTCGGCCACCAGCGGGAGCAGGTCGGCGCGCACATCGAGGAGATCGTCCCGGACGCCGTCATGGCGGTGCAGGACACCCAGGAGGGCACGGCGCACGCCGTCCGGATCGCCTGGGAGGCACTGCCGCCGGAGGCACGGGTGGGCACCGTCGTGGTCGCGTACGGCGACACGCCGCTCCTCGAGGGCGAGACCCTGGCCCGCTTCGTGCGGTTCCACCGCGAGTCGCCGGTCGCGATGAGCGTCCTCACCGGTGTGGTCGCCGATCCCACCGGCTACGGCCGGATCCTGCGCGACGAGCACGACGCGGTCGCGGCGATCGTGGAGGAGAAGGACGCCAGCCCCGAGCAGGCCGCGATCGGCGAGATCAACAGCGGCATCCTGGCCTTCGACGCCGAGTTCCTCGACGAGGTGCTGCCCCGGATCGGCAACGACAACGCCAAGGGGGAGTACTACCTCACCGACGCGGTGGCGCTGGCCCGCGAGGCCGGGCGGACGGTCGCGGCCTTCGCGATCGACGACGTGATGCAGACCGAGGGCGCCAACGACCGCGTCCAGCTGGCTGCACTCGGTGCCGAGATGAACCGCCGGATCCTGGAGCGGTGGATGCGTGACGGCGTCACGGTCGTCGACCCGGCGACCACGTGGGTGGACGCCGACGTCAAGCTCGCGCCGGACGTGACGCTCCTGCCCGGGGTCCAGCTGCAGGGCGCGACCACGGTCGAGGAGGACGCCGTGATCGGTCCCGACTGCACGCTCAAGGACGTCGAGGTCGGGGCGGGGGCGCGCGTCGTACGCACCCATGCGGAGCTGGCGGTGATCGGGGCCGGCGCGAACGTCGGACCGTTCGCCTACCTCCGGCCCGGCACCGTCCTCGGCGCCGAGGGCAAGATCGGCACGTTCGTGGAGACCAAGAACTCCGAGATCGGCCCGGGCGCGAAGGTTCCGCACCTCTCGTACGTCGGCGACGCGACCATCGGCGAGGGTGCGAACATCGGCGCCGGCACGATCTTTGCCAACTACGACGGTGTGGAGAAGCACCGCAGCACGATCGGCGCCTACGCGAAGACGGCCAGCAACAACACGTTCGTCGCCCCGGTCACCGTGGGCGACGGCGCGGCGACCGGCGCGGGCAGCGTGATCCGGCGCGACGTGCCCCCCGGTGCGCTGGCGGTGACCAGCGGACCGCAGCGGCACTACGACGAGTGGGCGCTGCGCAAGCGGGCCGGCACCAAGCAGGCCGAGGCCGCTGAGCGGGCCCTCAGCGGGCACGCCGAGGCGGCGGAGCAGCGTCCAGATGGCGGCACGCCCGGACCCGATGTTGGGGACACGCCCGCGGGTGGGTGACAATCGAGACAGTCGCCCCCGAGGAGAAGCGCCCGTGACCGGAATGAAGCGGACCACCGAGAAGAACCTGATGGTCTTCACCGGGCGGGCCCACCCCCACCTCGCCAGCGAGGTCGCCGACGAGCTGGGCACGACCCTCGTCCCGACATCGGCGTACGAGTTCGCGAACTCCGAGATCTACGTGCGCTACGAGGAGTCGGTCCGCGGCTGCGACGCCTTCGTGATCCAGAGCCACACCGCTCCGGTCAACGAGTGGATCATGGAGCACCTGATCATGGTCGACGCGCTCAAGCGGGCGTCGGCGAAGCGGATCACCGTCGTGCTGCCGTTCTACGGCTACGCCCGTCAGGACAAGAAGCACCGCGGCCGCGAGCCGATCTCGGCCCGCCTCATGGCCGACCTGTTCACGACCGCCGGCGCCGACCGGCTGATCGCCGTCGACCTCCACGCCGACCAGATCCAGGGCTTCTTCGACGGTCCCGTCGACCACCTGATGGCGCTGCCGATCCTGGCCGACTACGTCCGGGAGAAGTACGGCGACCAGCAGCTGGCCGTGGTCTCCCCGGACGCCGGGCGGATCAAGGTCGCCGAGCGCTGGTCGGCCCGCCTCGGCGGCGTACCGCTGGCGTTCATCCACAAGACGCGCAACATCGACCGCCCCAACGAGACCGTGGCGAACCGTGTCGTCGGTGACGTGTCGGGGCGGATGTGCGTGCTGGTCGACGACATGATCGACACCGGCGGCACGATCGTGAAGGCGGCCGAGGCCCTGATGAAGGACGGTGCGGCAGGCGTGATCATCGCCGCCACGCACGCGATCCTCTCCGACCCCGCCGTCGACCGGCTGAAGAACTCTCCGGCCACGGAGATCGTCGTGACCAACACGCTCCCGCTCCCGCCCGAGCGTGAGTTCGACAAGCTGACCTGCCTCTCGATCGCCCCGCTGATCTCGCGGGCGATCAAGGAGGTCTTCGAGGACGGGTCCGTCACGTCGATGTTCGACGGCCACGCCTGACGGCGGTTGCGACCGGCGCCCACGGGTGGGCTGCTCTCCAACCGATTTCCCTTGCCCGCAAGGGCACCGCTAGGATGACGAAGTTGCCTCGGCGAGGGAGCCCCGGAGACGGGGATGCTCCGTGATCGACGCGGTCGGGATGCGTTTTCTGCATGCACCGCGCGTCGGCGTGCGGTGCATGTCGTGTCTCCGGCCGCTTCCGGCCCCGGGCAGCCACCGACCATCCGTACACGCACGACCTCCCGAGGAGCACGCCGCACCATGTCCGAAGACCTGATCAAGGCAGAGGCCCGTACCGAGTTCGGCAAGGGCGCCGCGCGCCGCATCCGCCGCGCCGACAAGGTGCCGGCGGTCATCTACGGCCACGGCAACGACCCGATCCACGTGACCCTGCCGGGCCACGACACCATGCTCGCGATCAAGCACGGCGGGGCCAACGCCGTGCTCAACATCGAGATCGACGGCAAGGTCCAGCTCGCGCTGACCAAGCAGGTCCAGGCCGACCCGATCAAGGGCTTCCTCGAGCACATCGACTTCGTCGCCGTCCGCAAGGGCGAGAAGGTCACCGTCGAGATCCCCGTCCACGTCGTCGGTGAGGCGGCGTCCGACGCGCTGGTGGTCACCGAGCACAACACGCTGAGCGTCGAGGCCGAGGCCACCCACATCCCCGAGGCGATCGAGGTGTCGGTCGAGGGCGCCGAGGTCGGCACGCAGATCCTCGCCTCCGACATCACCCTGCCCTCGGGCTCCACGCTGCTGACCGACGGCGACACCCTGGTCGTCAACGTGACGCACGCGCCGACGGCCGAGGAAGTCGAGTCCGAGCTCGCCGAGGCCGAGGCCGAGGCCGGCATCGAGCACGAGGCCCCGCAGGCCGAGACCGAGGGCGAGGGCGAGGCCGCCCCCGAGGCCGCCGAGGAGCCCGCCGAGTCCGAGTGACCTCGGCACCGACGTCCGCGTGAGCGAGCAGGAGACCTGGCTGGTCGTCGGGCTGGGCAACCCCGGCCCGACGTACGCCGGTCACCGACACAACGTCGGCTACCTCGTCGTCGACGAGCTGGCCCGCCGGATGGGCGGCAGCCTGCGCGCGCACAAGTCCGGGCGGGCCGAGGCGCTCGAGGGGCGGCTCGCGCCGCCGGGCGCACCGGCCGCCAAGGTCGTGCTCGGTCGCGCGCGCGGCTACATGAACGAGTCCGGGGGAGCGGTCTCGACGCTGGCGAAGTTCTACGGCGTGGCGGCCGACCACCTGATCGCGATCCACGACGAGCTCGACATCGCTTTCGACACGCTGCGGGTCAAGTTCGGCGGGGGTGACAACGGGCACAACGGGCTCCGGTCGATCCGGTCGTCCCTCGGCACCGGCGACTTCTACCGCGTGCGCGTGGGCATCGGTCGCCCGCCCGGCCGCCAGGACCCGGCCGACTTCGTGCTCTCCAACTACTCCGCCGCGGAGCGCAAGGTGCTGCCCTTCCAGGTCGACAAGGCCGCCGACGCGGTCGAGTGCCTCGTGGAGAAGGGTCTCGCCGAGACGCAGCAGCGGTTCAACAGCTGAGTGACGCGGTTAGGGTGCCGACCGTGACTGCATCCGATCCCGGCTTCGACCCTGGTACGCCGCCCGCCGAGGCGCTCGACAACGACCACCTCTTCGCCGCCTGGGCGGCCACCGTCGCCGGTGACCTCCTCGTGCAGGTCCGGGGCAGCGGTCTGGAGGGCAAGGAGCTCAAGGACGCCGGCGACCTGGCGTCGCACGAGCTGTTGATGAAGATCTTCGCCGAGCACCAGCCCGACGACGCGGTGCTGAGCGAGGAGGAGCACCGGGGTACGTCGGGGCAGCACGACCGGATGACCGCCGACCGGGTCTGGATCATCGACCCCGTCGACGGTACGCGGGAGTACTCCGAGCCGCCGCGCGACGACTGGGCCGTCCACGTCGCGCTCTGGGCCCGGACCGCGGACGGTGGTGGCGAGCTCGTCGCCGGCGCCGTCGCCCAGCCGGGACTCGGTGTCACGTTCCACACGGGCCAACCGCCCGTCGTACCGGCCCGGACGGCTCCGAAGCCGCGCATCGCGGTCTCGAGGACCCGGCCGCCGGCGTTCGTCGAGGCGCTCGCCGCGGAGATCGGCGCGGAGCTGGTCCCGATGGGCTCGGCGGGGGCGAAGGTGATCTCGGTGGCTCGCGACGTCACCGACGCCTATGTGCACGCCGGTGGTCAGTACGAGTGGGACTCCGCGGCACCCGTCGCGGTCGCCCGCGCCGCCGGACTGTTCACCAGCCGGATCGACGGCTCGCCGCTGGTCTACAACCAGGCAGACGTGCTGCTGCCCGACCTCGTGGTCTGCCGGCCCGAGCTGGCCGAGCCGATCCTGGCCACCCTTGAACGGCTCGGCGTGCGGCGCCACGGCGTGGAGTGAACGTCGAGTGATTCGCGCCGTTCTCTGGGACGCCGACGGAGTCCTCCAGCGGACGACGGCGGCCTGGGAGGAACGCGTCGGCGCGGTGGTCGGGCGCGATCGGCTCGCCGCGCTCGCCGGCGACCTGTGGTCGGTCTCGGCGCAGGCGATGGTCGGCGAGGTCGACTTCGCCGCCCACATCGACCTCGTCCTGGAGCGACAGGGGCTCGGCGACCGCCGGGAGGCCTTGCTCGCGACCTGGCGCGCCATCGAACCGGTCTCCGACGTGCACGACGTCCTCGCCCGAGTACGTCGGTCGGTGCCGTGCTACCTCGCGTCCAACCAGGACAGCTACCGGGCTCAGGTGATGCGTGAGCACCTCCGGTACGCCGACCTCCTCGACGGGCTGTTCTTCTCCTGCGAGATCGGGGCGGCGAAGCCCGACGCGGACTTCTTCGACGCGGTGGTCGCACGTCTGGGGCTGGCCGCAGCGGAGGTGCTCTTCATCGACGACGTCGCCGCCAACGTGACGGCGGCGCGCACCGCGGGGCTGCAGGCCGAGCGCTGGCACCACGACCTCGGAGTCGGCGACCTCGAGCAGCTCCTCGCGATGCACGGCCTCTGAGCCCTCGCTGCCTCGGCTCAGCCCAGGAGCAGTCGCATCAGGGCGGCGAGCAGGTGCAGCAGCGCGACCACGACCGGGATGCCGAACGCGACCAGCAGCACCCACGCCACCGCACGGTGGGTCACCTTGTCCGGCCGCAGTGCCCCGCTGAACGCGATCAGTGCCCCTTCCTCGGTGTTCCGGTCCAGCCCGATCCGCCGAGCGTCGGGCGACCCGTAGGGATGCGGTACGCCGAGCGAGTCGAGGTGGCGCACGAAGGCGGCGTCCTCCTCGGCGTACTCGTCGCGCTCCATGCGTCCCAGCGTGCCACGCCGGGCGAGCGGTCGGGGACGATCCCGCGGCGGGGTCACTAGGGTCGACCCATGGGCGACGCGATCGAGCTCGAGATCGACGACAAGGTCGTCCGGATCACGAACCCCGACCGGGTGTACTTCCCGGCGCGTGGTGAGACCAAGCTCGACCTCGCGGAGTACTACCTCTCGGTCGGGGACGGGATCGTCAACGCGCTGCGCGAACGGCCGTGCATGCTGCACCGGTTCCCGACCGGGGTGACCGGAGAGAAGGTGCACCAGAAGCGGCTGCCGAAGGGCGCTCCGCCGTGGATGGAGACCGTGGAGGTGTTCTTCCCGCGGTGGAAGCGCACGGCCGACGAGCTGTGCGTCACCGAGATCGCCCAGGTGGTCTGGGCCGTGCAGATGAGCACGGTGGAGTTCCACCCGTGGAACAGCCGGCGCGCCGACGTGGAGAAGCCGGACGAGTGGCGGATCGACCTCGACCCGGGCCCGGACTGCCCGTGGTCGACCGTGCAGGAGGTCACCCACGTGGCTCACGAGGTGCTCGACGAGCTGGGCGCGGTCGGCTACCCGAAGACCAGTGGCGGCCACGGCATGCACGTCTACGTGCGCGTGCGCCCGGACCACGACCACAAGGGCGTACGCCGCGCCGCCCTCGCCTTCGCCCGCGAGGTCGAGCGCCGCTGCGACGCGGTGACGACGACGTGGTGGCGCAAGGACCGCGACCCGGCGCAGTTGTTCGTCGACTACAACCAGAACGCCCGCGACCACACCATCGCGGCGGCGTACTCCGTGCGCGGCAACGCCGAGGCCACGGTCAGCGCCCCGATCCGCTGGGACGAGGTCGACGACTGCGAGCCGGGCGACTTCACGATCGCCACCATGCCCGCCAGGTACGCCGAGATCGGCGACCTCCACCACGACATCGACGACCACGTCTTCGACCTCACGCCACTGCTGGAGTGGGCGGATCGCGACGAGGCGGAGGGCGACGAGACGCCGCCGGAGCCGGAGGAGTGAGCATGAGGATGCGCGTCGAGCGCGAACGTTGGGCCTGCGTGGTGCCCTGGACGGCCGGCACTGTCCTGGGGTGGTTCGCTGTCGGCCTGGCCCACCACATCGGTGAAGCGAGAACTGCGGGTCTGTTCGGTCTCGCAGGTGTGGCACTCGGGCTGTGCTGGTACCGGCTCTATCCGCGGCCCCTCCTGGAGAGGATCGAGCTGGTCGGGATCGCGGTTCTGGCCGCCTCACTACTCAGCCTGGTGTTCGGTGGCACGGTCTCGCATCCGACGGTGCGCAGCATGATCGGCGTGGGCGTCCTCGCCGGCCTGATCCTGGCGGAGAGCTGGCGACCGGGCGAGGAGTGGGCGCGCCAGCGGCGGACGTCGCTGACGTCGTCGGCGACGATGCGCGAGCTCCGCTGATCCGGCTCCGCGGCCCGGTTTACAAACGACCCATTGTGTAAAGTTACTCGCCGGTCTATTGTCGCCGCATGAGTGTGAACCCGACCACAGGCCTGCCCGCCGACCCGGAGCACGACCCGCGGGCGTCGTACGCCTTCGAGCCGGAGTACGTCACCGCGCTCACCAGCCGGATCGTCGCGTCCGGCGGCGCCAGCGTGACGACGTACGCACCGGCGACGGGCAAGCCGCTCGCGGTGATCCCGCAGTCCACGACGGCCGACGTGCAGGAGGCCTACGCGCGCGCGAGGCGCGCCCAGGAGGCCTGGCAGCGGACCTCGATCGACGACCGAGCCGCGATCCTGCTGCGGCTGCACGACATCGTCCTGGACCGCCAGGACGAGATCATGGACCTGATCTGCTGGGAGTCGGGCAAGGCGCGCAAGCACGCCTTCGACGAGCCGCTGCACATCGCGCTGACCGCCCGCTACCACGCT
>DATAKN010000157.1:0-4514 GCA_036261595.1 Marmoricola sp. | reverse complement strand
GGTGAACCCCGAGCAGCTCTCCGCCACGATCGTCTCCGCCCTCACCTCGCTCAGCGAGGCCGGGCGCGTGACCCTGCCCGACGGCGTCCCGGGCTCGGTGGTGGTGGAGCGCCCGAGGAGCAAGGAGCACGGCGACTACGCCACGAACGTCGCGCTCAAGCTGGCCAAGCCGGCCGGGCTGAACCCGCGCGACCTGGCGCAGCTGCTCGCCGGGGTGCTGTCCGAGGCCGACGGCATCGCGAAGGTCGACGTCGCCGGTCCGGGATTCCTCAACATCACCGTGGAGGCGGGCGCCCAGGGGCAGGTCGCGGCCGAGATCGTGGCTGCCGGAGCGGCGTACGGGCGCACCGAGGTCCTGGCCGGGCAGCGGATCGACGTCGAGTTCATCTCGGCCAACCCCACCGGGCCGCTGCACCTCGGCCACACCCGCTGGGCCGTCCTGGGCGACGCGATCGGCCGGGTGCTGGCAGCGGCCGGCGCCGAGGTGACGCGTGAGTTCTACATCAACGACCGCGGCGTGCAGATGAACCACTTCGCCGACTCGATCATCGCCGCGGCGCTCGGCGAGCCGACGCCCGAGAACGGGTACGCCGGCGGCTACATCGACGACCTGGCCAAGGCCGTGGAGGCCGAGAGCCCCGGCATCTTCGACCTGCCTGCCGACGAGCGGCGCGCGGCCGTCCGGGCCAAGGGCTACGAGATCCAGCTCCGCGAGCAGCAGCGGGCGCTGGAGCGGTTCAACACCCACTTCGACGTGTGGTTCTCCGAGCAGTCGCTGCACGAGTCCGGCTCGGTGCCCGACACGCTCCAGCACCTGAAGGACCTCGGCCACGTCTACGAGCAGGACGGCGCACTCTGGATGCGCACGACCGACTTCGGTGACGACAAGGACCGGGTGCTGATCAAGACCGACGGCGACCTCACCTACTTCGCCTCGGACACGGCGTACTACCTGGACAAGCGCAGGCGGGGCTTCGACCACTGCATCTACCTGCTCGGAGCCGACCACCACGGCTACGTCAACCGGCTCCGCGCGATGGCGGCGTGCGTCGGGGACGATCCCGACCAGACCCTGGACGTGATGATCGGGCAGCTGGTGAAGATCCTCAGCGGTGGTGAGGAGCTGAAGCTGTCCAAGCGCGCCGGCACGATCGTCACGCTCGACGAGCTCGCGGAGGAGATCGGCGTCGACGCGCTGCGGTACTCCCTCGCGCGCTACCCGGCCGACTCGCCGCTGGTGCTCGACGTCGCCGAGATCACCAAGGCCTCGGCCGACAACCCCGTGTACTACGTGCAGTACGGCCACGCCCGCACGTGCCGGATGATGGAGAACGCCGCGGATCTCGGGATGTCGGTCTCCTCCGCGCAGGCCGGCTACGACCCCGCCCTGCTCACCCATGAGCGCGACCGCGAGCTGCTGCGGGCGCTCGCGGAGTTCCCGCGTGTCGTGGCCGCCTCGGCCGAGCTGCGCGAGCCGCACCGGATCGCCCGCTACCTCGAGGACACCACGGCGGTCTTCAACAAGTGGTACGACACCAAGGAGTGCCGCATGCTGCCGTCCGGTGACGACCCAGTGACTCCGGTGAACGAGGCGCGCCTGGTGCTGGTCGCCGCGGCCCGCACGGTGCTGGCCAACGGACTCGACCTGCTCGGCGTCAGTGCGCCCGAGCGGATGTGAGGGCACGCCGTGCGAGCTCATGAGGCGGGCTGGGCGCATGCTGCCGTGTCGGTGCCCGGACCGGCGTGGCTGCGCGAACCGGCCGACGTCAACACGCTGGTCCCGCAGCTGTGGTCGTCGACCGCGCGCAAGGTGGACGGTGTGCTCGAGGTCGGCGGCCTGAGCCTGACCGACCTCGTCGCCGAGCACGGCTCGCCGGCGTACGTCCTCGACGAGGTCGACTTCCGCGCCCGCGCCCGCGCGTTCCGCGACGCGTTCGCCCAGTACGACGTCTACTACGCCGGCAAGGCGTTCCTGTGCACGACCGTCGCCCGCTGGGTCGCCGAGGAAGGGCTCTTCCTCGACGTCGCGACCGGTGGCGAGCTGGCCGTTGCCGAGCGCGCCGGCTTCCCCGCGGAGCGGATCGGCTTCCACGGGAACAACAAGTCGGTCGCCGAGCTGGAGCGGGCCGTCCGGCTCGGGGTCGGGCGGATCATCGTCGACTCCTTCCACGAGATCCACCGACTTGCCGAGATCACCGAGCGGCTCGGCCGCAGCGCGCGCGTGCTGATCCGCGTGACCGCCGGGGTGGAGGCGCACACCCACGAGTACATCGCCACGGCGCACGAGGACCAGAAGTTCGGGTTCTCGATCAGCAGCGGTGACGCGCTCGCGGCAGCCCACCAGATCCACCAGGTCCCCGGGCTGGACCTGCGCGGGTTGCACTCCCACATCGGCTCGCAGATCTTCGACTCCTCGGGGTTCGAGGTGGCCGCACGCCGGGTGCTCGCCCTCCACGCGCAGGTCTTCGACGAGATCGGGGTCGCGCTCCCGGAGCTCGACCTGGGCGGCGGCTTCGGCATCGCCTACACCACCCAGGACGACCCGTCGGACCCGGCGCAGCTCGCCGTGGAGCTGACCAAGATCGTCACCGAGGAGTGCAAGGCGCGCGACCTCGAGGTGCCGCGGCTCTCGATCGAGCCGGGCCGGGCGATCGTCGGGCCCGCGGTGTGCACGGTCTACGAGGTCGGCACCGTCAAGGCCGTCGAGCTCGACGGCGGCGCCGTGCGCACCTACGTCAGCGTCGACGGCGGCATGAGCGACAACATCCGCACCGCGCTGTACGACGCCGACTACTCCTGCACGCTCGCCAGCCGGGAGTCCGATGCCCCGCCGCTGCTCACCCGCGTGGTGGGCAAGCACTGCGAGGCCGGCGACATCGTGGTCAAGGACGAGTTCCTGCCCGGTGACCTCGTGCCGGGCGACCTGCTCGCCGTTCCCGGCACCGGCGCGTACTGCCGGTCGATGTCGAGCAATTACAACCACGCGCTGCGCCCGCCGGTGATCGCGGTGAAGGACGGGATCAGCACCGTGCTGGTGCGCCGCGAGACCGAGGACGACCTGCTGAGACTCGACACCGGAGCCGGCGCGCGGGTGGAAGACTGAGCCGCGATGAGCACCGAGAAGCACGATGTCGTCCGGCAGGGCCCCGTTCGCGTGGCCATGCTCGGCTGCGGCGTCGTCGGCAGCCAGGTGGCGCGGCTGATCCGCGAGCAGGCGGGCGACCTCGCGGCCCGGGTCGGCGCGCCGGTCGAGCTGGTCGGCATCGCCGTACGCCGCCTCGGGCTCGCGCGTGACGTCGACCTGCCCGCCGAGCTGTTCACCACCGACGCCGAGGCCCTGGTGGCCCGCGACGACGTCGACGTCGTGGTCGAGGTGATCGGCGGCATCGAGCCGGCCCGCACGCTGATCCTCTCCGCGCTGGCCCACGGTGCCTCGGTGGTCACGGCCAACAAGGCGCTTCTCGCCGAGCACGGGGCCAGCCTGTTCGCCGCGGCCGACGAAACGGGCGGCGACCTGTACTACGAGGCAGCCGTGGCCGGCGCGATCCCGATCGTGCGGCCGCTGCGCGAGTCCCTCGCGGGTGACCGGGTGACCCGCGTCATCGGCATCGTCAACGGCACCACGAACTTCATCCTCGACCGGATGGACAGTGCCGGCACAGGGTTCACCGAAGCACTCGCCGAGGCCCAGGCGCTCGGCTACGCCGAGGCCGACCCCACCGCCGATGTCGAGGGATTCGACGCCGCCGCCAAGGCGGCGATCCTGGCCAGCCTGGCGTTCCACACCCGGGTCACCGCGGGCGACGTGCACCGCGAGGGCATCGCCGAGGTGACCGCGAGCGACGTGGCGTCGGCACGCGAGATGGACAGCGTCGTGAAGCTGCTCGCGATCTGCGCCCTCGAGGACGGCCCGGACGGTCCGGCGGTCTCCGCGCGGGTGCACCCCGCGATGATCCCCAGGAACCACCCCCTGGCCAGCGTCCGCGAGGCCTACAACGCGGTGTTCGTCGAGAGCGAGGCCGCCGGCCAGCTGATGTTCTACGGCCCCGGCGCCGGCGGTGCCCCGACCGCGAGCGCGGTGCTCGGCGACCTCGTCACGGTCGCGCGGCACCGGATCGCCGGCAAGCGCGGTCCGCGCGAGTCGGCGTACGCCGACCTGCCGGTCCTGCCGATGGGGCGCACCGAGACCCGCTACCACGTGCAGATCGACGTCGACGACAAGGCCGGCGTGCTGGCCGCCGTCGCGCAGGCGTTCGCCGAGCACGACGTCTCGATCCAGACCGTCCGCCAGGAGGGCCGCGGAGACGACGCGCAGCTGGTGGTGGTCTCGCACAGCGCCAGCGACGCCGACCTCTCCGCCACCGTGGAGGCCGTCCGCCAGATGGCGTTCGTGC
This sequence comes from Marmoricola sp., assembly GCA_036261595.1. GTDB lineage: Bacteria > Actinomycetota > Actinomycetes > Propionibacteriales > Nocardioidaceae > Marmoricola. The sequence goes on along the minus strand of DATAKN010000157.1, from coordinate 120 downwards.
GCGACGTGTCCTCGGTGATGCGCGTAGAGGGAGCACACGACTGATGACCGACCACCGACACCCGCACCAGTGGCTCGGGGTGATCGAGGAGTACCGCGACCGGCTCGACCTGCCCGACGG
>DATAKN010000156.1:0-5522 GCA_036261595.1 Marmoricola sp. | reverse complement strand
CCGGCGCGCTCGGCACCGTGGCCGAGCACATCAACGGCGTCTACACCGGACGCTTGGTCGGCGAGATGCTGCACGGGCCGGCCAAGGGCGAGGCGATCCTGGCCCTGGCCGCACGCGAGGGGCTGGACCTCAGCCGCTGCTCGGCGTACTCCGACTCCTCCAACGACCTGCCGATGCTGTCCCTGGTCGGCGACCCGTGCGCCATCAACCCGGACGCCAAGCTGCGCGCCCATGCCCGGGCCCACGGCTGGCGCATCCGCGACTACCGCACCGGCCGTCGCGCGGCCCGCGCCGGGGTGTTCACGGCGGCCGTCGCGGGCGCCGCCGTCGGCAGCCTCGCGGCCGGTACGGCGATCCGGCGCCGGCTCCGCTGACCCCTCTCACGAGATGCCCCAAAAGGTGCATTGTGGGGCGATTCTCCGGGGGCGCGCCGGGTACAGGAACCGGGATGACGGATTCGGGCCCGGATGAGACGTAAGGCCGTTTGTTTCCCATCCGGCCCCGTCTTTGCTTATCCTGAGCCCTCAGCGCCTGGCGGGGGGCCAGGGAGGGAGACAGTGCGATGGGCGTCGACCCGGGAGTCTTGCGCGGCCTTGCCGCGCTACGTGACGCCCTCGCCGACATCCTCGCGCCCGGCGCCCCCGCGACCGTGGCGGCGTCCGGTGCGGGCTCGCCCTGGTGGCTGCACAGCGACTCGATCGCGCTGGCCGGCGCCACCATCTCCGGCCCACGGCGACGCCAGGGCACGTCCGTGGAGACGGAGTCCGCCGGCACGCCCGGTGGTGGCCACCGGGACCACGGCGACAGTGACCTGGCCACGTCCTCGGCCGAGGACGCAGCCGTCGCGAGCCGGCTGATCGCTCTCGTGGAGCTCGCCCGCAGCGGCGACAAGGAGGCCTTCGGCCAGCTCTACGACCACTACCAGCCCTCGGTCTACCGCTTCCTGTACTACCGCGTCGGGTCGACCACCCTGGCCGAGGACCTGACCGCCGAGACCTTCTTCCGGGCGCTGCGGAGCATGCATTCCTTCCGGTGGCAGGGCAAGGACTTCGGTGCGTGGCTGATGACGATCGCCCGCAACCTGACCGCCGACCACTTCAAGGCCGGCCGCACCCGCCTCGAGCAGACCACCGAGGACATGCAGACCCTCGACACGACGTCGGACGGCCCCGAGATCGAGGTCCTCTCGTCGCTGACCAACGAGACACTGCTGCGCGCGCTCGGCGAGCTGCCCACCGAGCAGCGCGAGTGCCTGATCATGCGATTCCTGCAGGGCCTGTCCATCGCGGAGACCGCTGAGATCCTCGGGCGCAGCAGCGGTGCGGTGAAGCAGTTGCAGCTGCGCGGCGTCCGCAACCTGGCCAAGCTCATCCCTGCCGGGGAGCGTGAGTGATGGCCGCACGACGCATAACTCACCGGCCGGTCACCTCGTTGTCCAGTGTGTACGAGCGCACAGCTGACCGCACCACCCCCGCGGGCCGGCCCAGCGTCCCCTCCCAGACCCCAGGAACGACATCATGACGTCGCTGATCGCGGCACGCAGAGCGGCTGAGGAGTTCGCGCGCGTCCTCGACGGCTCCCAGACCGACGTGGCCGACCGCTACGCCGACCTGACCGCCACTGTGGACCTCCTCCGCCACCAGGACCCCCCGAGCGCCCGGCCCGAGTTCGTCGCCGACCTGCGCGCGCAGCTGATGACCGCGGCCGACACGCTGCTGGTCCCCACCGACTCCGAGCCCGCTCCGGTCGTGCCCCTGCGCCCCGCACGCCCGCACCGCCGTCGCCTGGCGGCCGCCGCTGCGGCCATCGTCGTCGTCGGCGGCACCGCGGGTGTCGCTGCGGCCGCGGAGAACGCCCTGCCGGGCGACCCGCTGTACCCGATCAAGCGTGGCATCGAGAGTGCGCAGGTGTCGCTGAACACCAGCGACGCAGCCCGGGGCCGCGATCTCGTCGACCAGGCGAGCAGCCGCCTCGACGAGATCCACGGCCTGGTCGGGTCCGGCGACAACTCCTCGCGGATCGCCGACACGCTGGCGTCGTTCAAGCGCAGCGAGGCCAACGGCGCCGACCTGCTCTTCGTCGCCTACCAGCGCGGTGGCAGTGCGGACGACCTCGCGGCTCTCCGGACCACGTTGAGCAGTCAGTCCAAGCGCCTCGACGCGCTGGCCGGACAGGCGCCGGCCGAGCTCCGGCCCGACTTCGCCGACGCGCGAGCCTTCCTGGGCGACCTCGACCAGCAGGCGCGGGTCCTCTGCGCGAACTGCGGGCCGGACAACGGCACGGGCGACTTCACCGGATTGTCCTCGTCGCCGGCGATGCAGACCCTGATCACGCAGTCGGCCTCGGCGGCCGTGGCCGAACAGCGCCGCAGCGAGGCCCAGGCCCTGGCGGCGAAGGCCGCCGAGATCGCGGCCAAGACACCGATGCCCGCGACTCCCAGCACGACCCAGGTGGCCACCACCGGCTCCGGCTCCGTGCTGCCCGGCGTGCCGATCCAGGTGCCCGCGACGCCCACCCAGGACACCACGCTGAAGGGCACGGTCACCACGGTGACCGGCGGTGTTCAGGGCCTGCTGACCACCGTCGACAGCACCACCGGCGGGCTGCTCACCCCGGTCACCACCACGGTCAACAACACGCTCGACGCGGTGACCAACATCCTGGTCGGCCCCTGACTCCTGGTCGGCCAGTGATCAGCTGAACACCGACTGGCGCTGCATGAGCAAGCGGTAGAGCGTCTGCTGGATGGTCTCCCGCACCTGGTCGGTGACGTTGAAGACCAGCATCGGATCCTCCGCGGCGCCGGCGTCGTAGACGTCGGTGCGCACCGGCTCGCCGAACTCGATGATCCACTTCGACGGCAGCGGGATGAGGCCGAGCGGCCCGAGCAGCGGGAAGAACGGCGTGATCGGGATGTAGGGAATGCCGAGCAGGCGGGCCAGCGACGGGATGTTGCCGACCAGGGGGTAGATCTCCTCGGCGCCGACCACCGACGTCGGGATGATCGGTACGCCGGTGCGGATCGCCGCCGAGACGAACCCGCCGCGGCCGAACCGCTGGAGCTTGTAGCGCTCGCTGTAGGGCTTCCCGATGCCCTTGAAGCCCTCGGGCCAGACCCCGACGATCTCGCCGCCGCGGAGCATGCGCTCGGCGTCCTCGTTGCACGCCAGCGTCACGCCGCCCTTGCGGGCGATCTCGCTGACGACGGGGAGCTTGAAGACCAGATCCGCCCCCAGTGGGCGAAGGAACCGGTGGGCGTGGTCGTGCACGGCCACCATCGTCATCAGGCCGTCGACCGGGATCGTGCCCGAGTGGTTCGACACCAGGAGCGCGCCGCCCTCGGCGGCGATGTTCTCGGTGCCGCGCACCTCGATCCGGAACCACTTCTCGGCCACCGGCCGGATCGCGGTCATGAAGAAGCGCTGGGTGATCTCGGCGTCGAAGCCGTACTCGTCCACCGTGTAGTCACCGGTGAGCCGACGCCGCAGGAACGCCAGGAACGCCGCCAGGCGGGGTTCCCAGTTCTCGCCGAACAGCTCGACGGCGGCCTGGGTGAAGCCGGCGATCCAGTCGACCGCGGGGATCCCCGGAGTCGGGTGGCGGTGGTCGCGCGCAACCTGCGGGGTCGGGGCCGGCGCCAGCGGCGTCTCCGCGACGGGCTGGCGCGGCTCGGGCATCCGTGGCTCGTCCACGTCGGGCCTGGGCTCGGGCACAGCGCCCCGGACAGCGTCCGGGCCGGCGTCCCGGGCAGACTCCTGCGCGGCACGCTGCGAGGTCCGTTTAGTCGAGGACCGGGCCGCCAGGCTCCGGGCGGACCGGGACGGCTTCTCGCTCCCGCTGCCGCGCCCGGGCTTGCCGCGCGTGCCGATCGGGATGATCTCGGCGTCACCCATCGTGCGCCCCTTCCGAGGGTCCGGCCGAACGCGCCGCTCCCGAGGCGGTCAGCTGGGCGGTCGTGTCACGGGCACCGCCGAGGGCGCCCAGGAGGGCCGTCTCCGCGGCCCGTACACGACGCTCGGAGATGATCCCCGGCTCGATCGACGCGGCGAAGCCCGCGAACGCCTCCTCGGTCGTGCGCGCCGGGTGGAAGCCGAGCACGTCCCGCATCCGCGCGGTCTCGACTCCACGGCCGTAGGTCAGGAAGCTCACCTGCTCGCGGGAGAAGTCGACCAGCCTCGCCTGGCGCATCGCCGAGCCGACGGTCGACACCGCGAAGCTCGGCAGCGGCAGGGACGGCCGGCCGAGCCGGCGGATCGCCTGCGAGAGCATCATGACGCCCTCACCGGCGATGTTGAACGTGCCCGCGACATCACCGAGCGTGGCGTGCTCGATCGCGTCGATGAGGTCGGTGTCGTCGAGGAACTGCATGCGCGGGTCGAAACCGAGCACGGTGGGGATCACCGGCAGCCGGAAGTACGCCGTCAGAGGGGTGTGCAGCCCGGGGCCGAGCGCACTCGCCGTGCGCAGCGTGGTCACGCGTACGTCGGGGCGCCGACGCGCGAACCCGCGGACGTAGCCCTCGACCTCGTTGAGGTCCTTGACGAACCCCACGGCACCCACGCGACGCGCGTCCATGTCCTCGGAGAACATGGCCGGATCGCGACTCGAGGAGCCGTAGACCGCCGTGCTCGACTTGAGCACGAAGTGCTCGAGGTCGGGCGACTGCTGGCACGCGGCCAGCAGCTGCATCGTGCCGATGACGTTGAGCTCCTTGGCGCTCCCGCCGCCCGCCGTCGCCGACGGCAGCACACTCATGTGCACGACGGTGTCGACCTGCTCACGGATGATCACCTTGGCGATCACCGGGTTGCGGATGTCCGCGCGCGAGAACGACACCTCACCCAGGTCGCCCCGGGGCGGGGAGATGTCGACCCCGATCACCCGGTCGACGCCGGGCGCGGCCGCCACCTGCCGGGCGAACCGGCGTCCGAGGTCGCGAGCGACCCCGGTGACGAGCACGACACGGCCCACGGCAGGCCTCCCCGGAGGTCTCTGGTCCCGACGACTCTTACTTGCCCAGACGACGCCGTTGCACGCGCGTCTTCTTCAGCAGCTTGCGGTGCTTCTTCTTCGCCATGCGCTTGCGACGCTTCTTGATGACAGAACCCACGGATGCCCTTTTCATGCGCTCGGAGCCCGTCCGTAGGGCTCCTCGAAGGGACCAGACTATCCGCAGGTCTGCGTTGCAACGAATCGGGAGTGACGCGATGAACACTGCTGGGGTCGAGAGCGTGAGGTGAGCCAGAGCGGTAGCCCTGCCCGAGCGCAGGGACCACCGGTCCGGCTGGAGATCAGCCGGTCTGGAAGAAGCTCTTCCGCAGGTACTCGTTGACGTCGTCCTCGCTCACCCGGAACGAGCGTCCGACGCGCACGGCCGGCAGCTCGCCGCCGTGCACCAGACGGTAGACCGTCATCTTCGAGACCCGCATCACCGAGGCGACCTCGGCGATGGTCAGGAACTTCACTTCGGAAATGTCACCGGACAGGTTGGTACCCATCTCGCACCGCACTTTCTGGTGAGC
>DATAKN010000147.1:0-3498 GCA_036261595.1 Marmoricola sp. | reverse complement strand
CGAGCCGGTGACCTACCACGTGCTGGTCCCGGTCGAGGACAGTGCGACGCAGATCGAGTCCGGCATGGGCGCGCTCGCCGGTGGCGAGGTGCTGGCGACCCCGACGATGTTCCTGGACCCCGAGGACGTCGACCAGATCCGTCGTGAGGTGCTGGAGGAGGCGCGGGCCGCCGTACGCGACTCGATTGCGGCCCTGCAGGCGGCGGGCGGCAAGGCTGTCGGCGACATCGTCAGTGTCGACCCGATCCAGGCACTGGCCAAGAAGGTCGCCGACGTCGACGCACGGGAGGCGATCATCCTCACGCGGCCGCACGTGGTCGCCGAGTTCTTCCACCTCGACTGGACCTCGCGCGCCCGCCGCAAGCTCGGCGTACCGGTGCTGCACCTGCTCGAGCACGAGACCTTCGACGAGCAGGCCGGCGAGGGCGAGGGAATCAGCGGCTTCTGAGCCGGGCGACGCACAGCCCGGGCCCCACGAACGGCCTCAGCTCTTCCACCGCCAGCGGTGCGTGGATCTGCTCGAGCGCGCCTTCGATCAGGCCCCGGTGGAGGCCGCACACGACGTCGGACTGATCCGCCGCGACCTCGAGGAACGGGCAGTGCCGCAGCTGCACCTCTGCCCCGGACCTCCGCGGCGTCGTGACCGGGTCGAAGCCGACGTCGTCCATGAGCGCATCCAGCCGGACCAGAGCCTCATCAGCGTCCTGCGTACCGGGGGCCGCGTCGACCAGCTCGCGTCCCCACGCCTGACCGGTGCGAACGGCTGCCGAGCCGTCCGGGTCCAGATCGGCGACCAGCCCGCTGAGCATCCGCCCGAGCAACCGGTAGCTGCGCGGACCGGACGGCCGCGGACGAGCCCGGTAGAGGATGCGCGGGCGCCCGGGAGACCCGGAGCTCTCGGCGCTCCGCTCCGCGAGCCGGTCGGCCACCAGGGCGTCGAGGTGGAAGCGGGCGGTGTTGACGTGGAGATCCGTCCGCTCCGCCACGACCGCGACCGTCGTCGGCTCACCGGCGTCCTCCAGGCAGGCGAGCACCTCCGCACGTCGCGTGCGCAGCGGAGCTGACGACCCCGCGTCGGCCAGACCTTCGGCTGCCGCGGCATGGGCCGAACGGACTATTGCCATGGCTTCATTGTTGAAACCAAACTCGTTCGTGTCAATTGTCTGATCAGTGGGGGTTTCACCGTGGTTCACCAGTGGGTCGGCGCAGCACTCGTCGGCATGGGAGAAGGCGAGAGCCTGCGGGCCGAGCACGCGTCGAGGACCGGGCGCCACGTCCTGCCGGCAGCCACGAAGATCGAGGTTCTCGAGGTCTACTGCGGCCGCTGCCGCATCGGGTACGACGACCGGCTCGCCACCGTGCCGTGCGCCGGCTCCGGGGCGGTCCGGGTCGCCTGACCCGGCCTACGCGCTCCGAGCCTGCCGCGGCACCGGGTGGGCCCGCCACTCGGGCTGGTAGTCGGGGTGGCTGCTCCACTCCAGGGCCAGCGCCCGCATCGTGTAGCACGGCGGGCAGGTGGCGTCCGGCTGGCAGCAGTCGCACGGCACCGATCCCAGGGCCGGGTGGCCCGTGCGGTGGCTGAGCACCAGCTGTCGACGCGTCGTGCAGGAGACGAGCACCCGGCGCGGGTCCCACGTACCGAGGCCTCGGATGTCGTCGGCGGTGAGCTCTGCTCCGCCGAGCCGGCGAACCATGCGCTCGGCGAGGAAGGCGTCAGCCTCCACCCGCGCCACGATGAACTCGCCGATCCTCAACACACACCTCGCAGGGGTGTCGCCGTCCGGGGATCCCCACGATCCCGGGCTCTGTTCAGCAGCCTAAGCACCTACGCAGCGGATTTGTCGCAATTTGACGAAAACGAGTCAACGTTTCAACTCGCCGGGTGCGGTCCGTCCGTGGCCCCGTCGTCGAGGTACACCCAGCGTCCCGCCCGCCGCATGAACCGGCTGCGCTCGTGCAGGACGCCGCCGGCGTGCGTCGCCCGGAACTCCACGACGCCGTGCTCGTCGGCCGGGCCGCCGCCCACGACCTCGAGGATCTCCAGGTGGGTCCATGCCATCGGCGCGAGCTGATCGAGCCCGTCCGGACGGGTGGCCGGGTGCCAGGTGCGGAACAGATGGTCGACGTCGCCCATCGCGTACGCCGTGTAGCGCGACCTCATCAGCTCCTCGGCGGTGTCCGCCCAGCGCTCGTTGCGCACGATCGGACCGCAGCACGCGTCGTACGACTCGCCGGAGCCGCACGGGCACGCACCGACTCCCGCGCTCGGCAGGATCTGGTTCACGGGGCGATCCTGTTGCCGTCCGCGTCCCAGTGCTCGGCGACCTTCTTCGAGGGCTGCACGCGCGGCGGCTCCCCCGGCATCTTCGGGTAGTCCGGCGGGTAGTTCAGCTCGACAGCACCCTGCTCCTCGAACAATGCCAGCAGTGGCTCCAACGAGAACGCCCGGTCGTCGATGGTCGCCCAGGGGTCGCCGTCGAGCAGCCGTTCCGGCACCGTGAACAGGTTGTGCTCGCGCGCGTCGGTCACCCCGGCCAGCTCCTCCCAGGTCATCGGGGTCGACACCGGTGCGCCCGGGATCGGCCGGAGGGAGTACGCCGAGGCGATCGTCCGGTCGCGGGAGTTCTGGTTGTAGTCGACGAAGATCCGGCTCCCCCGCTCCTCCTTCCACCACGCCGTGGTCACCGCAGGGTCGCGCCGCTCCAGCTCGCGTCCGAATCCGATCGCCGCGTGCCGCACGTCGACGAACTCCCAACGCGGCTCGATCCGCACGTAGATGTGCACGCCGCGGTTGCCCGAGGTCTTCGGGAATCCGACCAGGCCCAGTTCCTCGAGCAGCTCGCGTGCCACGCCGGCGACCCGCACGGCGTCGGTGAAGTCCGTGCCCGGTTGCGGGTCCAGATCGATCCGGAGCTCGTCGGGCCGGTCGACGTCGGTGCGGCGTACCGGCCAGGGGTGGAAGGTGAGCGTGCCCATCTGGGCGCACCACACCGGTACCGCCGGCTCGGTGGGGCAGATCTCATCGGCCTTGCGCCCGGACGGGAACGTGACCTCGACCGACTGCAGGTAGTCGGGCGCGCCCTTGGGCACCCGCTTCTGGTAGAACGCGTCCGCCTTCTCCCCCGGTCGACCGGTGGCCAGCGTGATGCCGGGGTGCACACCGGCAGGCCACCGCTCCAGCGCCGTCGGCCGGTCGCGCAGAGCCCGCATCAGCCCCTCACCGACCGCCGCGAAGTACTCCGCCACCATCAGCTTCGTGACCTCGGGCGTCCGGTCGGTCGCCGGGTAGATCACCCGGTCGGGGCTCGACACCCGCACGGCGCGGTCACCGGCGACGACCTCGGCGGCAGGGGCGGACTTGGCCATGGAGCACACCGTAGCCTTGCCTCATGTCCTACGCAGTGGAGAAGTCCGACGCCGAGTGGCGCGAGCAGCTGAGCCCCGAGGAGTACGCCGTCCTGCGCCAGGCCGGCACCGAGCGCCCGTTCACCGGGGAGT
>DATAKN010000134.1:0-10015 GCA_036261595.1 Marmoricola sp. | reverse complement strand
CCATCGGCACGGCGGTCGGGGGCATCAGCGGCCCGCTGCTGTTCGGGGCGCTGATCGACCACGCGTCGGCGAACCACGACATCACCGCGATCGCGGTGGGCTACTTCCTCGGTGCCGCCCTCATGGTGGGCGGTGGGATCGTCGAGGCGCTGCTCGGGGTGCACGCGGAGGGCAGGTCGCTGGAGAGCATCGCCCAGCCGCTGACCGCCGAGGACGACTCCGGTCAGGACGTACCGGCCGGCGCACCCGCCTACGGCACCGCCTGAGTGAGAGGGGACTGCCATGCCGATGCCACCACCGAAGCCGTCCACCGAGGGGCCCCGGGACCAGCAGGTCACCCACGAGATGCGCCAGATCGTGCGCGCCCTGCGCGACCGGGGGCCGCTCGCCCCCGAGGAGCTCGGCACGCTCGTCGGCGCGGCGTACTGGGAGCCGGGGCGGTTCGACCGGGCGCTCATGCTCGCGGTCACCGGCGGTGAGGTCGTACGCCGCCCGGACGGCCGGCTTGCCGCCCCCTGACCGGCGGACCACGACGATGAGATGAAGGAGAGGGCATCATGCGGATCGGATCAGTGCTGGTCGTGCTGTGGCTGGTGATCGGGGTGCTGGCGGCCTATCAGCGGGACTACTTCGCAGGCAAGAACGACAGCTGCGCCAAGACCGGGACGGTCGTGGTGACGGTGATCGCCGGCCCCCTGAACTACCTGGGCGTCAACCCGAAGGTGCACCACTGCAAGGTCCCGCAGCCCTCGAAGTGACACGCCTTGACCGATTTACGAGACCGATGGAAACCTGAAAACAGCAGCACGCGACCACGGACAGCCCTTGCGCCGCGGCCGATCAACTCGAGCACCCGCGACGGTTGGAGGCAGCATGGCAATCTCGGACTTCATCCTGGCCCGGGTCGCCGAGGAGGAGGCACTCGCCCACGCCGCGCTGGACGGCCGGCCGGTGGACGATCCCTGGCGCTCGCCGGCGGACGCCGAGCACTTCAACCGATGGAGCCCTTGGCGTGTCCAGTCGGCCTGCCTGGCCCACCGGCTGATCGTGCGGGCGCACCGCAACGCCGGTCCGAAGGTCGTCCGGGCGCCCGGCGCGCCGCTCGAGCTCGTCGCAGCGACCTGCGAGACCTGCCGGGATCCGGAGGGCCAGCCGGCGCAGTGGCCGTGCTACACGCTCAGGGTGCTGGCAGCGGAGTGGGCCGACCATCCCGACTACCGTTGCGAGTGGCGGGCCGGTCGTTCGCTCCGCCGGCCGGTGCGCCTGACCGGTGGCCGTGACGACCTGGACTGGCCCCGCCCGCCGGACCAGCGCGGCGCCTGAGCGTCCCTAGCGGGCCGGCACCGGTCCGGCGACCGTGGGCAGCAGGCTGAACGCGGTCTCGTCCTCCTGCGCGTTGTGCAGCCGCAGCACGCCGTACAAGCCGTAGAGGAGGCGCCGCAGCTCGACGATGTCGTCGGGCTGCACGTCCTCCGACTCGAGCTCCTCGAGCAACCGCTGGAGCCGGGAGACCTGGTGCTCGATCTCCGCGTGGGTGCGGCTCAACGACGCGGTTGCGCCGGGGCCGAGGGCACGGGCCACGAGCGGGACCAGCAGCTCCTCGTCGTCGCGCTCGTGCGGCAGCAGATCGGTGCCCAGCCGGCGCAGGAGTCGCTCGACGGGCGCAATGTCCGGAGCCTCCGCGCTCAGGTCGTCGGCGGTGGCACACACGTCCTCGACCACCGCGTACGTGGCCTCGTGGTCGGCGCGCAACCGGTGGCCGAGTGCGACGTCGGCAGCGGGCAGGGCGACGGTGTGGGTCCTGCCGGGCAGCACGGCTCGCAGCGCGAGGGCGATCGCGACCAGGTCGATGGCCTCCTGCAGGGCTGCGCCGACGGCCGGCGGAAGCAGCCCGACCGCCGCCGCACCCATCGCCACCAGCGAGAGCCCCATACCGACTCCCACTGCCTGGAGGGCGATCCGCCGGGACCGCTGGGCCAGGAGGATCGCATCGGCGATCGCATCGACCCGGTCGACCGCGAGGACGACGTCCGCGGCCTCGGAGGACGCGGTCGCGCCGCGTGCGGCGAGGGCGACACCGACGTCTGCTGCAGCCAGCGCGGGGGCGTCGTTCACACCGTCTCCCACCATCAGGGTGGGGCCGGTCTCACGCTCAGCCATGATCGCGTTGATCTTGTCCGTCGGCAGGCACTCGGCCAGGACGGCGTCCGTGCCGACGATCCGCCCGACGGCCGCGCCCATGTCGGCCCGGTCCCCGGTCACCAGTACGACGCGCTGGATGCCCGCCTCGCGCAGCGCCCGGACCATTCTGGGGGCATCCGGCCGGATCACGTCCTCGAGCAGGAAGACGCCACACGGCAGGCCGTCGACGGCGATGAAGACCGTGAGGGTGCCCGCAAGACCGGCTCGCCTCCGGGCCCGTCGAGCCCAGGAGGGAAGGGGACCGGGGATGATCCAGGACGCCCTGCCCAATCGGACCTCGTGGTCGCCGACCCGCCCACGCACTCCGTGGCCGTGCTCCTCGACCACCTCGCTAGGCATCTCCAGCTGCAGTTCCCGCGACGCGGCCGCGCTCACGAACGCGGTGGCGAGCACGTGCGGCGAGGCCTGGTCGAGCGAGGCGGCCAGCCGGAGGAGCTCGTCGGCGTCGATGCCGCCGGAAGGCGCGATGGTGTCGGTGACCTGTGGGCGCCCGCGAGTCAGGGTGCCGGTCTTGTCGAAGAGCACCACGCGGCTGGTCGCGAGTCGCTCCAGCACGCTCCCACCCTTGATCACCACGCCGATGCGCGCGGCCCGGGACAGGCCGGAGATGAAGGCGATCGGTGCGGCCAGGAGCAGGGGGCACGGGGTCGCGACGACCAGCACCGCCACCGCGCGGACCGGGTCCCCGGTCAGGGCCCACGCGGTACCGGCGAGGACCAGGGTCAGTGGTACGAACAGCACTGCCAGCCGGTCGGCCAAACGCACGAAGGGCGCCGACGTGGCCTGGGCCTGCTCGACCAGCCTCACCAGCCCCGTGTACGTCGAGTCGGCCGCCGTCGCGGTGGCCAGCACGTCGAACGGTCCGCCGGCGTTGACCACACCACTGCGGACGTCTTCGCCGACGTGGCGCTCCACCGGCAGCGGTTCGCCCGTCAGCGTCGACTCGTCCAGCGACGCCGAGGTGAGCAGCCGGCCGTCGACCGGCACGACCTCGCCCGGTCGCACCAGCAGCCGGTCGCCCTGGGCGACGGCCTCGACCGGAACCTCGACCAGATCGTCACCCTCCCGTCGTCGGGCCGTCCGCGGCGACCGCTCGAGCAGCAGCCGCAGCTCACGTTGTGCCCGCGCCTCCGCGCGCGCCTCGAGCAGCTGTCCGCTGGCGAGCATCACCGTGATCATCGCGCCGGCGAAGAACTCGCCGACCGCCAGCGCACCTGCGAGCGCCAGCACGGCGATCACGTCGACCGAGGCCGCGCGTCGCCGGATCGCCGCGGCGGTCGTGACCACCGAGGCGACCAGACCCACGACCGTGCCGAGCAGCCACGTGACGTCGGCGACGCCATGGGCATCGAGCGCCCAGGCCCCCGCTCCGGCGAGCAGGAGCCCGGTGGACATCACGAACAGCACGAGGACGCCCCGCGCTTGGAAGGGCTTCACGGTCCCAGCCTCTCAGCGTTCTCCGGGCCGCACCGGGGTCGAAAGTCACCTCGGCCGGGACCAGGCGGCGCGCGCCGCGCCAGTGATCCGTACGACGGTGCCCGCGCCGGGACCATCGCCTCTGCCCCACATGCCGGAAGAGTGTCAGCGTGGATGGAGGCGTGTGCCGATCGGAGCAGAGGAGTGTGCAGACATGGGCGAGATGAACCGCTTCACGATTGCCACGGTCGCTGAGCAGAGCCCTGACTTCCGGCGGGTGCTGTGGACGGGCGAGCACGAGCAGCTCGTCGTCATGACCGTTCCACCGGGTGGTGAGATCGGGGCCGAGACGCACCACGGCGACCAGATCCTCACGTTTGTGAGCGGGGTCGGGGAGGCTGACGTGGGCGGTGAGACCGAGAGCGTCGCCCAGGGTGACCTGGTCGCGGTACCCGCCGGGACGAAGCACAACTTCCGCAACACCGGAGCCAATCCCCTCGTCCTGTACACCGTGTACAGCCCACCGGAGCACGCAGAGGGTGCCGTCCATGCGACCAAGGACGAGGCCGACCGGGCCGAGGAGTCGGGCGAGGACCAGCCACCGGCCTGACAGGCCCGGAGCGACCGCGCGGCTCACAGCGAGCGTTCGCGCACGATCCGTGCCAGGTCGAGGCGGCGCATGCTGCGCAGCGCCGGGGCCTGGATGAGGATCGCCGCCAGCAGCACGCCCACTGCGACGATGGCCGGCGTCAGGGGGCTCATGGTCAGTGACCAGTGCGAGCCCTGGGTCTCGTACGTCGACATGAACCAGTCCGCGGTCCAGGTCCCGACGACGAGGCCCACCGGGATGCCGACCAGCACCAGCAGCAGGTTCTCCGCCGCGACCATGCGGCCCATCATCCCGGTTCCCATCCCGGCCGTGCGGAGGGTGCCGAGCTCGACGGAACGCTCGGCGACGTTCGCGCTCATCGCGTTGTAGAGCAGGGCGGCGGCCATCGCCGCGGCGAACAGGAGCATCAGACCGACCAGCGTGTCGTAGAGCGCGAACGCGTCGGTCATCGCCTTCTTCACCGTGGACGTGGCCAGGTACGCGGTCACTCCGGTCCGTGCGCCGATGGCCTGTGCGACCGCGCCCGGCGAAGCCCCGTCGGTGAGCTGCACCAGGACACCCGTGGCCGCTGGTGACGCCTGGAGTGCCTGCGCCTGGGGAAGCGCGGTGTAGGCGACCGGGTTCAGCGGCTCGTCGAGGAACCCTGCGACGACGAGGTCGACCGGTGGCCCACCCGAAGCCCGCACCTCGACCGGGTCACCGCGGTCGAGGCCGAGACTCTCATGGGTACCGGCCGGCATCAGGATCCCCTTGGCCGGAAGCGACAGGTGCGTGCCCTCGGTGGTCGTGAAGCGGTGCATCCGGGTCCCCGGCTCGAGCGCGGTCAGCAGCGTCTGCACGTTCCCGTCCGGGCCCGTGAGCGTCACGTCGTACCGGTTGAAGGTCTCGGCACGGCGGACCCCCGCTTGGCTGCTGATGTCTGCGACCAGGTCCGCGCCCGGAGCGGTGTGGACCTCCGCGTCCTCGAGTTGGATGGAGCCGTACTGCCGGTCGATGACGGTCGCGACGGTGTCGCGAAGGCCGGCGAACACCATCACCAGCAGCACGGCGACCGCGACGCCGATGATCGTGAACAGCGACCGGCGGCGGTTGCGGCTCAGCCCGCGCAGCGTCATCCGCCAGCGTGCCGGCAGACGGCGCGCCGGCGGTACGAGCCGCTCGAGCAGCGTGCGCCGGCCCGCCTGGTGCGGTGGTGAGATCCGCATCGCCTCGGCGGGCGTGGTCGCCGCCGCCGAGCGCGCCGGCGACCAGGCAGCGAGGGCGGCCGCCACGAGGGCGAACAGTGCACCGACCAGCAGGTGGCGCGGGTGCACGGAGGTGACCTGCAGGGGGAGCGACAGAGCTGACGTGTACGCCGTGGTGAACCACCGGCCGAGCAGGTAGCCGATCACCAGGCCCGGACCGGCGCCGAGCAGTCCCACGGCCAGGCCGTAGCCGAGGTAGTGCCGCCGCAGCGTGCGCGCGGAGACGCCGTTCGCAGCGAGCGTGCCGATCACGGCCCGTTGGGCGGCGACGAGCCGGGACAGCAGCACGTAGGTGCCGAGCACGGCGGCCAGGAGGAACACCCAGGGCAGGAGGTCGGCGAACTCGCCGACGGCCTGGACGTCTTCGTCGAGCACGCTGTACGACGCCTGCTCGTCGCGCCCGATGACTGACAGGCCGCGTGCTTCGCCCCACCTGGTGGCCGCGTCGAGGAGCGCGGCCGACTGGGACCGGTCGGTGGCGTAGAGGACCGTCTGCTCCAGGGGAGCCGTCGCCATCCGGCTCAGGTCGTCGGCGGTCGTGAACAGGACCCCGAAGTGCTCGGGAGTGGTCATGATCTCCTGCGTCGACCGTGCCGGCCAGAAGTACTCCGCCGACAGCGCTGCTCCGGAGACCCGCATGCGGCTCCACCCCGCGGCCGTGAGCACCTCGACGGAGTCGCCGGGCCTCAGGCCGTAGTGGTCCGCGAGGTGCTGCTCGACCAGGACCTCACCCGGTCCAGGGAGCCGGCCCGCCCGCACGGACAGCCGGGCCACCTCGGGCTGCGCGCGGACCGGGACCTCGACGGCACGTCCCCGGAGTGCATGGCCGTCGATCCGGATCCCCACGTTGCCCTGTCGGCGGGTGGTCGCGACCGGTGCTCCGGGAAGAGTGGCGCTCTGCGCGGCAAGCTCAGCCGACCCGGCCCCCGAGACGATGGCATCGGGGAGGCGCTGCTCGACGTACGCGCGGGCGAAGGAGTCCTTGAGGTTCAGGTAGGCGTCGGAGGCGCCGACGTACACCCCGACGCCGATCGCGATCACGACCGCGGCGGCGAGGAACTGCCAGCGGTGGCGCCAGAGATCACGCCGCAGCTGGCGGGGGAGGACACGGCTGGCCACGGTTGCCTCACCAGGTCAGGTCGCCGGCCTCGGCCGGTTCGGTGATCGTCTGCTCCTGCGAGATCGCGCCCGAGTGCATCCAGAGCACCCGGTCGGCCATCGCCGCGATCGCAGAGTTGTGGGTGACCAGCACCACCGTGTGGTGACCTTCCCGGGCCAGCTCCCGCAGCACGGCCAGGACCTGTCGGCCGGTGTCCAGGTCGAGGCTGCCGGTGGGCTCGTCGCAGAGGAGGAGCGGAGGCTCCTTGACGATGGCGCGGGCGATCGCGACCCGCTGCTGCTGTCCGCCCGACATCTGGCCGGGGAACCGGTCGACCACGGCGGTCAGTCCGACCCGTTCCAGGGCCTCCCTGCTCCGACGGGGTGCGTCGGCGCCCGTGAGCTCGGCGATGATCTCGACGTTCTCCTGAGCGGTCAGCGTCGGCACCGGGTTGAAGAACTGGAAGACGAACCCCACCTTGTCGCGGCGGTAGTCGGTGCGGGCTCGAGTGGACAGCGCGCCGACGTCGAGGCCGGCGACCTCGATCCGTCCGGTCGTGGGCTCCTCGATACCGCCGATCAGGTTGAGCAGCGTGGTCTTGCCCGACCCCGAGGGCCCCAGCACGACCACGAACTCCCCGGGCCAGACCTCGAGGTCGGTGCCGCGCAGGGCGTCCACCGCAGCCTCTCCGGTGCCGTAGGTCTTGCCCACGGCGCTCAGTCGGACCGCGGGATGGCCGGACGCCGCGTCCGCCTCGGCGATCGCAGCCAGGTCGGCCGTCTTCGGCCTGCTCATGCTCCTGACGCTAGGAGGCGTCCTCATCGTCGCCTAGGGCCGCAAGACCCGCGTCAGGTCCCTCGGGTGCCCGGCCTGTCAGCGGCGGACGTCTCAGCGAGGAACCCGAGTACGTCGGCGCCGAACCGCTTGCGGCTCAGGACACCGGCATGAGTGGTGTGGCGGTACAGCAACAGCCGCCCGGCCGGCAGCCCGTCCGCCGTACGGGCAAAGAGCGCCGGGCCGTAGGGAGAGTCCTTGTCTCCGCCGACGACCAGGACCGGGACGGTGATCTCGGCGAGCCGCCCGGTCAGGTCGAAGCCGTCCTCCGCCTGGATCGTGGCCAGGAGGTCGGTCGGGTCGCGTCGGAACATCATCGGCCCCAGGAGCCACCCGGCTGCTGCCCACAGCGGGGAGGTCGTGGGACTTCCCAGGATCCGCATCATTGCGGCGCCGGCCGTCCGCCGGTCGCCGGACCGGAGCGCTCGGGCGAGTCGCCGCTGGCAGGAGCGTCCTTCCGCACTGAGGCGCGCTGCGGCAGAGACCAGGACCAGGCGTCGTACGAGCGCCGGGTGGTCTGCGGCGAGCTGGAGAGCGACGCTGCCGCCCGTGGAGAGGCCGAGCACGTCGACAGGCTCGGTGAACCAGCGCGGGATGGCCGCGGCGTAGTCCGCGGCCAGGTCGGCCATCGCCACGCCCTCGGTGAGGCCGGCGCGCCGGTTGACCCACCAGACCTCGCGGGCCTCGCCGAGAGCGCGGACGGAGCCGAGCGCCGCGTGACGGTCCATCCCCTCGGGCGCCAGGTGGTGGCTTGTGAGCCCGGGGAGGAACAGCAGCGGTGGACCGGCACCGACACGCAGGTACGACATCCCGGGCCCGAAGGTGCCCGACTCGGGCACGGTGTGCGGACGGAGCACGGGCGGCGTCGCCGCGGTGTCGACGGGCGTGAGCCGGACCATCGGGATCGCGCGGTGCGTGCGGCGACGGTAGCGGTCGTAGTCGGGCGCGATCGTCAACACCTTCGGCCAGAACGCTTCCGCCTCGTCGGGGCGGAGCTTCGTGGCGCGGACGGTCAGGATCCGGCCCTCGACCTCGATCCGCGCCACGCTCCGGGCCATCAGGTTGACGTACCAGCCGGGGTGGGTCGGCAGGCCGCTGTTGGCAGCGACCACGACGAAGTCGCCGCCGTCGGGGAAGAACTGGACCAGCACGGTCCGTGGCAGGCCGGTCCTGCGACCGATCGTGGTCAGGATCAGTGCCCGGCGTCTCCACAGCCGGGTGATCCGGCCGCGCGTACGCCGGTACAGCCAGCAGCCGAACCCGACCGACCGGGTGTCGACCAGGTGCTCGACCCGGGTGCCGAAGCTCACCGACCGGACGCTCATCGCCTCCTCATCATCGAAGCCGCATGCCCGGGACGCCTCCAGAGGCGAAGGTCATCCACCCTCGGCCTGATCCACCCGACGTGACCGCGGGACCAACGGCTCTGTGGCGACGCAGAAGGTGCGTGGGAACGTGGGGAGGGCCCCCGCCGTACGGGCGTTCCGGCCCCGACCAGAGCGGGGGTGAACCGCGATGAGGACGGCCCCGCCGCGGGGCCCCGAGAACGGCATCAGCGTGGATCTCCCCGAGCGCGTGCGACTGCGTGACGGCACCGAGGCGATGATCTGGCCGCTGCTGCCCACGGATCGCAGCGGCCTGCGCGAGCACTTCGAGCTGCTGTCGCTGGAGTCCCGCTACCACCGGTTCATGACGCCGGTCCCGCGGCTCACCGAGACGATGCTCGACCATCTCGTCGATGACGTCGACCAGGTGGACCATGTCGCGCTGGTCCTGTTCGTGCTGCCCGAGGACGAGGCCGAGGCGCCGGGGGGCATCGCGCGGATCATCCGCTACCCCGACCAGCCTGCGGACGCGGACGTCGCCGTCACGGTGGTGGACCGGTGGCAGGGCCGCGGCGTCGCCACTGCGTTGCTCGGAGCGCTGATGCGGCATCGGCCTGCGGGCGTCACCCGCATCGTGACCGAGGTCTGCACCGACAACGCAGCCTCACTCGCGATGCTCCGGCGACTCGGTCGTCTGACGGTCACCGACCGGAGCAAGGGATGTCTCGACGTCGTCGTCGACCTGTCCGAGCCGCCGGCTGCGCACTCCGAGTCCGACATCGGGGGAGCCGCGGGCCCGCCGGCCGCCCCGGAGCCGTCGTCCCGGGCGCCACGTCAGACGCTGTTCCAGCGATCGGCTGGTCGGTCCGTGGATCTCAAGGACAGCCCGGACGAGAAGAACCCCTCGGATCCGACGGACCGAGGGGCACGATGACGTGCTGAGCTGAGAAACGCTCGTGGGCGATACTGGGTTTGAACCAGTGACCTCTTCCGTGTCAAGGAAGCGCGCTACCGCTGCGCCAATCGCCCTGGGGCAAAGCTTTGAGTTGTGTCTCGAGGTGGGTACGGGATTTGAACCCGTGTAGACGGATTTGCAGTCCGTTGCCTCGCCTCTCGGCCAACCCACCGCGGAGGTTCGGCCCCGTGGGGTCAATACCGTTCCGAGCGGACGACGAGGCTCGAACTCGCGACCTCAACCTTGGCAAGGTTGCGCTCTACCAACTGAGCTACGTCCGCTTGCGACCACCGGTTCCGGCGGTGCGAAGAGAACCATAGCCGATGCCCA
>DATAKN010000121.1:0-45116 GCA_036261595.1 Marmoricola sp. | reverse complement strand
CGCGTCCACCAAGTAGCCTCGGGTCGTGGTCGACTGGGACGCGGTGTACGACGAGGCGGCGCGTGAGCGCCTCGTCCCGGAGCCGGCCAAGCGGGTGCCCGCTCCGGTGCGGACGCCCTTCGAGCGGGACCGTGCCCGCGTCGTGCACTCAGCGTCACTGCGGCGGCTGGCGGCCAAGACGCAGGTGCTGGGACCGCAGGCCGACGACTTCGTGCGCAACCGGCTCACCCACAGCCTCGAGGTCGCGCAGGTCGCGCGTGACATCGCCCACCCGCTCGGCTGCCACCCCGACCTCGCCGAGACCGCGGCGCTGGCCCACGACCTCGGCCATCCGCCGTTCGGGCACAACGGGGAGGCGCTGCTCGACCAGCTCGCCGCTGAGTGCGGGGGTTTCGAGGGCAACGCGCAGACCTTCCGGATCCTGACCCGGCTCGAGGCCAAGTCCGCCGACGCGGAGGGTGGCTCGATCGGGCTCAACCTGACCCGCGCGACCCTCGACGCGTGCACGAAGTACCCGTGGCGCAGGGTCTCCGCCGACTCGACCAGCGGGAAGTTCGGCGTGTACGACGACGACCTGCCGACCTTCACCTGGGTGCGAGAGGGCGTCGAGGGTGAGCGCCGGTGCCTGGAGGCACAGGTGATGGACTTCGCCGACGACGTCGCCTACTCCGTGCACGATCTCGAGGACGGGATCGTCAGCGGGCGGATCGATCTGGCGCGGCTGGACAGCCCGTTCGAGCTGTCGGCGGTGTGGGAGACCGTGAGGGACTGGTACCTCCCGGACGTCGACGACGCGGCGCTGGTCGAGGCGCTGGGCCGGCTCCGCGCCGTCGGGGTGTGGCCGGACACGACGTACGACGGCAGCCGCGGCGGCCTGGCGCTGCTGAAGAACCTCACCAGCGACCTGATCGGGGTCTTCTGCGGGAGCGTGCACACCGCCACGCGCGAGCGGTTCGGTGACGCGCCGCTCGCCCGCCACGCCGCCGACCTGGTCGTCCCCGCGGAAACGCTCCACGAGATCGCCGTGCTCAAGGGCGTAGCGGCCCACTACGTCATGCGCGCACCGGAGCGCACCGCGGTCATGGAACGCCAGCGTGCGCTCCTCGCCGAGCTGTTCGAGGCGCTGGTGGCGTCTGACGGCCAGGCACTGGACCCGACGTTCCGCGACGACTACGCGGCTGCGCCGCACGACGCTGCCCGGACCCGGGTGCTCGTCGACCAGGTGGCCTCGCTCACCGACGCGAGCGCGGTGTCCTGGCACGCGCGTTTGACGGGCCGGGTGCCGGCATGAGCGAGCCGCTGGTGTGGTTGCCGTTCTCGCCCGAGCACCTGGGCGAGGTGCCGGCCGGACTCCGCTACGAGGTGGTTCGCCCGGAGCCCGGTGAACCGCTCCCTCCGAGTGCCGCCGAGGTGGAGGTCTACGTGCCGGCGTACCAGATGGGGCCGATCGACCCGGAGCTGTTCACCCGGCTGCCTCGCCTGCGGGTCGTGCAGACCCTCACCGCGGGTGTGGATCACATCCGCGGGGCGCTGCCCGACGGGGTCGTCCTGTGCAACGGGCGTGGCATCCACGACACCTCCACTGCCGAGCTGGCGCTCACGCTGATGCTGGCCAGCCTGCGCGGCATCCCGGAGTTCGTCCGCGCGCAGGACCGCGGCGGCTGGGAGCCGGAACGGCGCGAGTCCCTGGCCGACAAGCGGGTGCTGATCGTCGGCCATGGCCAGATCGGCGCCGCGATCGAGGAGCGGGTGCGGGCGTTCGAGGCGGAGGTCGTCCGGGTGGCGCGGCGAGCTCGGGAGGGAGTCCACGCGATCGACGAGCTGCCCGGGCTGCTGCCGCAGGCCGACGTGGTCGTGCTGATCGTGCCCGGAACAGCCGAGACGCGCCACCTCGTCGACGAGTCGTTCCTGGCCCGCATGAGGGCCGGTGCGCTGCTGGTGAACGTGGCGCGAGGAAGCGTCGTCGACCAGGACGCGCTGCTGACGGCTCTCCACGACGGGCGCATCCGCGCCGCGCTCGACGTCACCGACCCCGAGCCGCTGCCCCCCGGGCACCCGCTCTGGTCGGCGCCGAACCTGCTGCTGACGCCGCACGTCGGCGGCGCCAGCAGCGCGATGTGGCCACGCGCGTACCGCGTCGTACGAGAGCAGCTGGAGCGGTACGCGCGTGGCGAGCCCCTGGCGAACCAGGTGACGGGGGAGTACTGAGCCTCAGCTGATGCCGCTGCTCGAGTACGACGAGCCGAAGGTCGTGTCAGCCGAGCTTCCGGGGTGGTCATCGGAGGACAACTTGTCCTTGACCTTGTGCGCTCTGGCCTCCATCTTGTCCTTCACCACGGGCGCTTGCTCGCGAGCCATCTCGGCCGCCTGGTGGGCGGCGCTCTGCACGCGGGGGTCGCTCTTCACGCGCGTCGTCATCCTGCGGATCTGCTCGTAGCGCTCGCGACCGGCCTTGGCGCCCAGCACGTAGCCGGCCGCGAAGATGGTCAGGGCCAACAGCTTCTTCATGGTTCCTCCCTGGGTGGGTCGTTGCTCCGCGGCCACGTCGCCGTCGGACAGTCGGTCGATCGGTCAGGAGTGCTTGCGCCACCAGACGAGCATCGCAACGCCGGCGGCGACGGCCGCACCGATCGCGAGCAGGTCGGGACGGGGCTTGCCGTCATCGGTGGTGGTGGCGTCGATGAGGCGGGCCGTGCGATCGTGCAGGGCGTCCTGCGCCCGGTGCTTGACGTCGAGCTTGTGGCTGAGGGCGTCGACCGTGCGGGCGAGCTCCTCGCGCTGGCGGGCGATGTCGCGCTCGATGTCTGCCGGGTCGGTCGCCACCCGGCCGTTGTGCTGGCTGAGGTGGGTCATCGGGCCGCCTCCTTGACCGCGGCGACGTCCTTCTGGACGCCACTGACCGCGCGCTCGGGCTTGAGCGGCTGCCCGTCGGTCACCTTCTTCCGCCCGGCGAGTGCCGCGATGCCCGCGACCGCGAGCAGGACCGCAGCGACCACGAGCGCGGACGCCCAGGCCGGCAGCGCTTCGGCCAGACCGAGGATGGCGGCCGCCACCAACGTGCCGAGCGCGAAGAACGCCAGCAGGCCCGCGGCGCTGAACATGCCGAGCCCGGTGCCGACCGCGCGTCCCTTCTGCGCGACCTCCGCCTGAGCCAGACGGATCTCGGAGCGGACCAGCTCGGGGATCTCCTGGGACAGGTCGTGAACGAGGGCGCCGATCGTCGCGTCCTCCTGCTGGACAGGGCGGGTTCCCGCGTGTGCGTGTTGTGCCATGCCGATCCACTACCCGATGGCGGGGGATCGACACGTTCTCCGTCGCTGCGCCGGATTAGACTCGCCGCCGTGGCGGGCCGGATCAGGGAAGAGGACATCGCGGAGGTGCGCGAGAAGGCGCGCATCGACGACGTGATCTCGGCGTACGTCACCCTCAAGAGCGCGGGCGGCGGCAACCTCAAGGGCCTGTGTCCGTTTCATGATGAGAAGTCACCTTCGTTCAATGTGACCCCTTCGCGTGGTATGTACCATTGCTTCGGCTGTGGGGCCGGTGGCGACGTCATCAAGTTCGTGATGGAGATCGACGGGCTCGGCTTCACCGAGACCGTCGAGCGGCTGGCCGAGAAGACCGGCGTCCAGCTCCGGTACGTCGACGGGGGCCCGCAGCGACCCAGCGGTGGCCCGCAGCGGCCTCGGCTGATCGAGGCTCACAAGCTGGCCGCTGCCTGGTACGCCGAGCAGCTCACGACCCCGGATGCGATGGCCGCCCGGCAGTTCCTCGCCGAGCGCGGCTTCGACCAGGCGGCCGCCGCGACGTTCGGGGTCGGATTCTCGCCGCGCGGGGGAGACGACCTCGTGAAGCACCTGCGCCAGCAGGGATTCCGCGACGACGAGCTGGTCACCAGCGGGCTCGCCGGGGACAACAACCGCGGTCTCTACGACCGGTTCCGCGGCCGGCTGATGTGGCCGATCCGCGACAGCAGTGGCGACGTGATCGGCTTCGGAGCGCGACGGATCTTCGACGACGACCGGATCGAGGCCAAGTACCTCAACACCCCCGAGACGCCGATCTACAAGAAGAGCCAGGTGCTCTACGGCATCGACCTGGCCCGCCGCGAGATCGCCCGGGCCAGTCAGGCGGTGATCGTCGAGGGCTACACCGACGTGATGGCCTGCCACCTGGCGGGCGTCAAGACGGCCGTGGCGACCTGTGGCACGGCGTTCGGCGAGGACCACAGCCGGGTGATCCGGCGGCTGCTGCAGGACCACGACGAGTTCCGTGGCGAGGTGATCTTCACCTTCGACGGCGACGAGGCGGGGCAGAAAGCGGCGCTGCGCGCGTTCGAGGGTGACCAGGCGTTCGCGGGACAGACCTACGTCGCCGTCGAGCCCTCGGGTCTGGACCCCTGCGACCTGCGGCTGCAGCAGGGCGACGCCGCGGTCCGCGAGCTGGTCGCACGCCGCGTCCCGCTGTACCGCTTCGTGCTGGGCAACGTCGTCTCCCGTTACGACCTCGACCGGGCCGACGGTCGCATCGACGCCATGCGCGACGCCGCGCGGCTGGTCACCGCGATCCGTGACCGCTCCAAGGTCGACGCGTTCGCCCGCGAGCTGGCCGGGATGCTCGGCATCGACCCGGGCGACGTCCAGCGCGAGGTGCGAAGGGCCGCCAACCGCGCCGAGGCGGCCACCCAGGCCACGCCGCCGCCGCCACGGCCCGCGACCGACCTGCCCGACGCCCGCGACCCACGATTCCTCCTGGAACGCGAGACCCTCAAGCTGGTCATCCAGCACCCGGGGGTGATCGCGCCGCTGCTCGACGAGGTCGACGAGGGCGACTTCACCCACCCGGCGTACCGCGCGGCCTGGTCCGTCGTGGCCGCGGCCGGAGGCGTCGGCACGGCGGACGCCCAGTGGGCCGCGCGGCTCCAGGACGCGACCAGCGACGCGCGGCTGCAGGGGCTGCTCACCATGCTCACCGTCGAGGCGGTGCACTCCTCGAAGGAGCCGACGCCGGCGTACGCCGCCCAGCACGTCCACCGGCTGCGCGAGCTGACCGCCATGCGTCGGATCGCCGACCTGAAGTCGCGCCTGCAGCGGACCAACCCGGTCGAGGAGGCCGCCGAGTACAACCGGATGTTCGGCGAGCTGGTCGCCCTCGAGCAGCACCGCCGCAACCTGCGCGAGCTTGCGCTGGCCAGCGAGTGAGGCCCGCGTGAAGCTCCGTCGCAGCACGCTGCCACCGGAGGTGGCCGCCCGGGTGGACGGCCGCCCGCTCGCGTCCGCACAGGCGGCCGACGGCACCTGGATCGTCGGCACGCGGGCCGCCCTGGTCCTGGTCGGGGCGGGCAGCTCGCACCCGATTCCCTGGGAGCGGCTCGAGGGCGCCCACTGGGACCGCGACAGCTCACGGCTGCGGTGCAGCGAGGTCGGACGCTTCGGGGAGCCGCGGCCGGCGTACTCCTTCACGATGCCGGAGACCGAGCCCTCGGCCCTGCTGCAGCTGATCCGCGAGCGGGTCACCGCGAGCGTGGTGCTCCAGCGCGGCCGGACCATCGCCGGCAAGCGGGGCCTGAAGGTGATCGGCCGGCGCTCGCCCGTGGGTGGTCCGATCGCGTGGATGCACGAGTACGACGAGGGCATCGACCCCGACGATCCCGAGGTCGTCGCGGCGGCTCAGGTGCTGCTCGAGCAGGCCCGCGCCGACGTCGGCGAGTAGCCACCGGGCGGTCCCCGACACGGTCGTCCCCCGATGCCCGTGCCGATTTAGCATGTGCCGAGGACTGTTGCTAATCTTTGCGGGCGCGATCCCCTGTAGCTCAACTGGCAGAGCATTCGGCTGTTAACCGGAGGGTTGTTGGTTCGAGTCCAACCGGGGGAGCCAGCGATAAGGGCCCGTGACCTGCGGAAACGCAGATCACGGGCCCTTCTGCTCGGATGTTGCATCGGCTATGCATCGTTCAGAGGCCCCGGTCGTCGTGATTGAGAACGCCCATACGGGGCGACCCGGCTACGGCCTTCGTGGCATGCGCGCCGCATGTTGGGAAGGTCAGAGAGGCCTTATGGGGGAGGAGATCGAGGGGGAATTTGGGTTGGATGGATGGGAACGGTTGAACGCGGTGGGTTGGTGAAGAGGGAGGGGAGCGAGGAGGTCGGAAAGAAGCTGTGGGCCGCACGAGCGGGCGCGCGCGTCGCGCCGCCGACCGACAATCACGAAAGTCAGCCGCCAAGCGCCTCGCGCCTGATGCCACCACGTTCCTCGGGTCCATCCTCTGTCGCCCGGGCGGGGCTCGGTCCCGACGCGCCGACCTGGTCCGGGCGATACCGGAGCAACACCTGCCAGCCGGCAGTAGCGATCAAGGTCCCGAGCAGCACGCCACCAACCACGTCGCTGAGGTAGTGAACGCCGAGAAGAACCCGGTCGAGGCAGATCGCGACGCCGACGGCGGTGACCAGCGCGAGGACGGTCAGCCGCAGCGGCCGGGATGAGACGGTCATCCGGGTGAGCAGGACCGTCACTGTCACGAACATGCCCGCGCCCGCGGCGTGGCCGGACGGAAACGAGAGGCTGTGCTCGACAGCAATCGGGTGCAGCCAGTGCGGGCGGGGTCGGGTCAGCAAGAGCTTCGCCGCCGGCGCAAGCAGGTTCTCCGCCACGTCCACGCCGACGAGCCAGGCCGCAACCTGCCAGCGTCTCTTGGTCGCTTCGACAATCGCGAGCACCAGGATGACGAGTCTGAGGACGAGCGGGGCGCCGTATCGCGCCACGGCCAGCCACCAAGCGGTGCGCACAGGGAAGCCGTCGGTCGCTCGATAGCCCCACAGCAGTACGTGATGGTCGACCGTGGCCACCACCGAGGCGCCGACCGCAAGGGACAGCGTGAGCAGGCTGAAGCCCAGCAGGCTGAGGCCGAACAACCATCGCGCCGTCGACATGCTCATCACCGCCTTTGGCGAGCGAGGTGTGAACGCGCCGGATGAAAGCGATCCCCCGGCTCTGCCGAGATCCCCACCAGGGGCACGCTGCCTTTCCGGTCGAGTCATGTGCGGGGTGTACCCAATCCCGGTTCCTTTCCTCGCCTCTCCCCGCGACAAGCGGCCCCGCACGGCATCTCCCGAGTGTCGCTCGACCGGCGACAGGTCGATGACGAACTGGCTCCTGTGCGTCGTTGCTACGCTCGTGCGGACACACCGATCCCGGTCGACGTGGCAACTCCTCAACCGCCCGGCCCCCCGTGCTCCGTCGAGGATCGCGAAGTTGCCGCTCTCTTGTGCCACGCTCGAAAGTTGGACATGAATCGAACCCTGCTTCACACCATCAACGGCTGGGCCGGCCACAACTGGTTGCTGGACAAGCTCATGATCGTCTCAGCCAGTTGGCTCATCTACGGCGTCTTTGCAGTTGCGGCCGGCTGCGGGGTCGTGCTCCTGCGCGAACGGCGATGGCGAGCGCTCGGCCTCTTCGCAGCAACGCTCATTGTCAGTTTCGGTCTTCTGCAGCTGGCCGGTCGGCTGTACGTCGACCAGCGGCCCTTCATGACCCAACACGTGGACCAGCTCGTCGCTCACGCTGGCGGCTCCTCGTTCCCGAGCGATCACACAGCGGCCGCTACTGCGGTCGCTCTCGGTCTGCTCGTCTTCACAGGCTTCCGCAAGTTCGGGGCACTGCTGCTGCTCGTCGCGATCCTGATCGGCTTCGCCCGGATCTTCGTCGGGATCCACTGGCCGGTCGACATTGCCGGTGGCTTGCTCACGGGCATGGCCGGGACAGCCGTCGTCTTCCTCGCCGAGCTCGTCCGCCGACGACGTGGAGGGCCGGCAGGGACTGCGATCCCCGGGGGCACCGCAGCCTGAGTCGCGCGGCTCTCCGCGCCTTACGGCAGCGTGGACTGCTTGCCGAGTATCGGTCGGTTCCCGCTAGGGTGTGCTCCGGATGGCGGTGGGGCTCGCCGACAACCGCGGAACGGTTCCGCCAACAGTCCCTACCTGGCAGGTAGGAGTTCCGTGCGTCCGTTTCCAGCCCATCCTCTTCCGCTGCTGCGCGGACGGAACGTTCGATGACTTCCGGCCGATCTCGCTCGGAGCGGTCTGCGCCCGGCTTCTGGGAGACCGTCCGCGACCGGTGGGACATCCTCGGCGTGATTGCCGCCGGCGGGGCACTCGGAAGCCTCGCCCGGTGGGGCACGTCGGAACTGTTCCCGCACGCGCCGTCGCACTTCCCGTTCAGCACCCTCATCGTCAACGTGCTGGGCTCCTTCCTGCTGGGCGCTCTGATGGTGTTCGTGCTCGAGGTGTGGCCGCCGACGCGGTACATCCGCCCGTTCTGGGGCGTGGGCGTGATGGGCGGTTTCACGACGTTCTCGACGTTCATGCTGGACAACCACGCGCTGGCGACGTCAGGCGAGGTCGTCCTCACGGTCACCTATGCCGTGGTCTCGGTGGGCGCGGCCCTCGCGGCGATCGCTTCGGGTGTCTTCGTCGCTCGGGCCACCGCCCAGGCACTCCACCGTCGCCATGCCCCGGTCCTGCCCGACCCCGGTGAGCCGGAGATCGAGTGATCAGCCCGCAGATCCCACGACAGGAGAAGAAATGACGCTGCGAGGAGTCGCGACCCGACTGACGGTCTTCCTCAAGGAGTCCGATCAGTGGCACCACCGCCCGGTCTACACCGAGATCGTCCACCGTGCCCATCAGGCTGGACTCGCTGGCGCGAGCGTCTTTCGCGGTATCGAGGGCTACGGCAAGTCGAGCACGATCCACACCAGTCGGATTCTGTCTCTGAGTGAGGACCTGCCGGCCAGCGTGATCATCGTGGACACGGAGGACAAGATCAGGGCGTTCCTGCCGGTGCTCGACGAGTTGGTCACGGAAGGCCTGGTGATGGTCGACCAGGTCGAGGTGGTCAAGTACGTCAGCCGGGTCGACCCGGCCGAGAAGGGCGACGGATGACGTTCATCCTGGTGTTGATCGGAGGTGCCGCGGGGGCACCGGTGCGGTACCTGGCCGACTTCATGGTGCAGGCGCGTCACGACACGTTCTTCCCCTGGGGGACCTTCACGGTCAATGTGACGGGCTCGCTCGTGCTCGGCGTCACGGCAGCGTCGGTCACGCTCGCTGGTGCCCCGGCATGGCTGCAGTCGCTCGTCGGAACCGGCTTCTGCGGGGCGTTGACCACGTTCTCGACGTTCGGGTTCGAGACGTTCCGGCTCATCGAGGACGGCTCGTGGTTCGAGGCCGGCATCAACGTGGTCGCGAGCCTTGCGGCCGGTGCGATCGCTTTCGTCCTCGGGTGGGAGCTGGTTGGGGTGATCAGATGACGGACGCGCCCGGCGGAGTCTCCGAACCGTCTGCCGACGAGACGCCTTGGTTGACCCGCGGCGTCGCCTCGGTCGGAGTGGCCTCCTTCGGCAGCGATGCCGGGCACGAGATCACCACCAGCCTGCTGCCGACGTTCCTCACTTCCACCCTCCACGCTGGTCCCGCAGCCCTGGGGGCCATCGAGGGCGTCTCCGACGCCCTCGTCGGCCTCAGCAAGCTGGCCGGGGGGCCGTTGAGCACTGATCCCGTCCGACGCGGCCGGCTGGCCTCGGGTGGCTACCTCGTCACGGCGATCGCGACCGGCGCGATCGGCTTGGCGGTCGCCGTGTGGCAGGTGGCTCTGCTGCGAGCAGCGGCATGGATGTCTCGCGGTCTGCGCTCGCCGGCCCGCGACTCGTTGCTGGTCTCACTCGTGCCGCGCACGGCCTTCGGCCGTGCCAGCGGGCTCGAGCGCGCTGGCGACAATGCCGGCGCGCTCCTCGGTCCACTGCTCGCGTCGGTGCTGGTCGCAACGGTGGGGATCCGCACCGCGATGGTGGTCGCGGTCGTACCAGGCCTGCTCGCGGCGGGAGCGATCACGGTTGCGGCGCGCGAAGCCCGCCGCACGCTCACGGTGCCGGCCGGTCGACGTACCTTGTCCCTCAACCTGCGCGAGCTCCGAAGGGCGGGGCTCATGGAACCGCTGGGGGCGATCGCGGCCTTCGAGCTCGCCAACGTCGCCACCACCCTGCTCATCCTTCGCGCAACGCAGCTGCTCGACACCGCCGAGCGCTCGACGGCTGCTGCGACGAGCATCGCAATCCTGCTCTACGCTGGGCACAACGCGGCAGCCGCCGTCTCTTCGATGCTCGGCGGTCACCTGATCGACCGCTTTGCGCCGCGCCCGGTCCTTGCTGCCGGAGCGTGCGTGTACGTCGCGTCCTACGCGATCTTCGCCTGGAACCAGCACTCGTGGATCCCGCTGCTCGCCGCGTTCCTCCTGGCCGGAGTGGGGATCGGCTTCGCCGAGACCGCCGAGACCTCGATCGTCGCCTTGTCGCTTCCCGACCGCCTCCGCGGCAACGGTTTCGGCGTGCTGGGCCTGGTCCAGGCGATCGGCGATCTCGGTGCCACGGTGGTGGCCGGCCTGATCTGGAGCGCGGTGTCGGGCTCGGGGGCATTCCTGTACCTCACCGGCTTCATGGCCGGCGCCGCAGTGGTCACCACACTGGGCGGGCGCAGGCCCGGAGGCTAGTCCGCTCACCGTCGACGTAGCAGCCCGGCAGACCGGTTCAAGTGCCTCCTTCGGCCGACACGGCACGCGCTGCGGCCTCCGCCGAGACCGGGTCGAGGTAGCGGCTGCTCCCTGCGGCGGGCACGCCGTGTTCGTCGACCGTGTACAGCAGGGGTTCGCCGGTGGGAATGTTCAAAGCCTCCGTCTGCGATGCATCGAGTGCATCGAGAACGGTGATCAAGGCCCGCAGGGAGTTCCCGTGAGCGACGACGAGGACGGACCTGCCCGAACGCAGCTGCGGGGTGAGGACGGTCGCGGCCCAGGTGCGAACGCGAGAGACGACGTCGGCGAGGCTTTCCGAGGTCTGTGCAGCGGCTTCTGCTGCGTCGGGAAGTGCGTGGCGGAGACGTTCGAGATCGGCGAGGGCCTGGGCCGGCCGGTCACTCAACAAGGCGACGATGTCGTCGAGGCGCGGAGGTCGTCCGGTCATGCTCCGCCTCCAGAAGTGGCTCTGCTCCCCGCCGAAGATCGAGCCGACGGCGGTCTTCGGGAGACCGGTCAGCGCGCCATAGGCTCGTTCGGTGAGTTCTGGACTGACGATGCGATCCATCTCAGGGCGCGCGAACTCCTCCACCATGAGCTCGATCGTTTGGGTGGCACGTCGCAGGGGTGACGTGATGATCAGGTCAGGCACGAGAGCTGCCCCCGCCACCAGTCGGGCCGCATGACGAGCCTGCTGGCGGCCGCGCTGTGACAACGGGACGTCCCAACGACCGCTGAACACGCCGGCCGCGTTCGCCGTGCTCTCGCCGTGGCGGAGCAGGACCAGTGTGGGGGGTCGTCGTTGAGCTGTGTGGTCCGCCATCGGGCGCCACGTTACGGCCTGACCCTCGGAGATCGTGCCGAGCGGGCGGTCGCGCCTGATGACGTCGTCATGAGGCACGACCAGCCCGCCGGCCGGGAGGGTCGGGTCAGTGGCCCCCGAACGCCCCCCACATCGGCACCACACCACAGGCTTCGTCCCCGGAGTGCCCCAGGTGCCCCAAGCGCCAGTTGTCCTCGATCGTGGCGAGCAACGAGTAGTGGTTGTAGGGCGTGTGGTCGACGACGTGCCCTGGGCCACGTGCAGTCACGACGATTGCCGGGATCAGCCCGCCCCGTAGGTGCCGCCGGGCCAGTCCGCGGAGACCCGCGGGTCGCCCTTGGCGACGTACGGAGAGTCGCAGCATCCCGCCGCGTCCTCCCAGCCCCCGGTTTCCTCGTTGCCGGTGTAGTCGTTCTCGTCGGTGACGATCACGATGGCCGACCGTGCCGTCCAGGCGCGCGATCCGCGGATCGTGTCGACCGTCTGCTTCACGAACGCGTCTGCCTTCTGCTTCAGGGACGCGTCGTTGGCGTCGTCCTTGGCGTTGCCGTACGGGCAGGGCGTCTCGGGATGGCCGGCGACGGTACCGTAGACGCCACCGTGCATGTCGTGGCACTGGTTGGGGCTGATCCACACGAACTGCGGCGCCTCGCCTGAGTTCAGATCGGTCGCGAGCTGGCCGTAGTCCTTCACGTGCGCCATCCGCGACGGGTCGTTCTTGATGTCGTCGAAGAGAACGAACGGGTTGTGCTTCTTGGCGTACAGCGGATTGGAGCTGTCGGGCGAGAATCGGGCGAGCTTGTCGGGAGGCAGCGTCTCCATGTAGGCGTCCCACGGGACGTACCGCGCCTCGAGCTGGTCCACGAGGTTCGGCCGGGTGAGGTTCACGACGTTCTGGTCGTCGTCGTCCTGGAGGCCGAAGTTGTCTCCGGCGATGGCAGCGACGTAGTTGGGCATCGACGGGTGTGTGACGCCGTAGTAGTGGTCGGCCATGGCGTACTCGTGTGCCAGGTGCGTCATGTACGGGGCGTTCGGATCGTCGATCACGCTGGACTTGGAGTGATTCTCGAGCATGATCACGAACAGGTGGTCGTACGGCGCGCCCGCGTGGGCGTCGCGGTGTGCCGCCTGCCCTGATGGTTGTCCCGGGCTTGCCTGCGCCGTGGCTGCCGCGAGCAGCGCGGTCACCGACACGGCCAACACCACCGGGATGATACGTCTGAGCACGTGAGGTCCGTCCGAGTCGATCCTCAGGGTCCATCAGCCGGGCGGCGGTTCGGACGTCCAACGTCCCGGCCGGATCCATCGCCGCCGCGAGTCAAACAGGCCCTGCAGCGGGAGGCAACGGCCCGAGGAACGATTCACGACCCGTGTGCCGACCGTTCCGCGACTGGTCAGCAGCAGTAGCGCCGATGCCGGCCAACAGGGAGACCACGACGCCGTGCAGGCCGCTTCCTCCAGCCGGTCAGGTCTTGGTCGAGGTGGCGGTCCAGCGCGCACGAGAAGCCACTAGACGAACACGTCGACCGCCAGGAGAACCGCGGCCAGCGCAACAACGACCGCGGTGAGGATGTGGACGCTGATCCGGGGCCTGGGGCAGGAATCGATCCCAGATGAGGTGACGGAACCGCCGAAACCGGGAACGTGCTTCGGGCCACGTGCCTGCCGATCTCTACCGCCCGTTCCGGGTGTGCTTGGGCGGGTCATGAGGTGACGTCAAGGCGGTACCCGATGCCCCGCACGGTCGTGATGGTGACGGTTCTGGAGTCTTGGAGGTGGCGGCGTACTCGGGAGACGTACACCTCCAGAGAGTTGCTGTGCAGGTCTTCGTCCGCGCCGTCCCACACCTCCTCTGACAGGCGTTCGCGGGTGACGACGCTGCCGGCTGAGTTCAACAACGTGGCGAGGACATCGAACTCCCGCTTGCGCAGGTCGATCTCCTGGTTGGCCGCCCAGACCCTGCGTGAGGCGAAGTCGACGAGGAGGTCGCCGACGGTCGCCCGGCTCGAGGGCTCCTCGCGCCGGCGCGCAATTGCCTGGATCCTGGCATGGAGCTCCTCCAGGGCGAACGGCTTGACCAGGTAGTCGTCGGCGCCGGCCTCGAGTCCAGCGACCCGCTCACGGACCTCGCCGCGGGCGGTGAGCATGATGACTGGGACGTCGTTCCCGGCCCGCGCAACGCCTTGCAGATCGCGGTCCCCGACAACCCGGGAAGCATGAGGTCGAGCACCACGACGTCGGGATTGGTCTCGATGATCGCGCTGAATGCAGTCTCGCCGTCGGGGCAGGCGGTGGTGTTGACCCCGTTCTCTTCGAGGTAGCTGGTGACCAGGTGACGCATCCGGTCCTGATCTTCCACGACGACGACGTGCACGATGCGGAGTCTAGGTTCGGGTCGTTTCACCTTCGGTTCAGGTAGGCGCGCCCGATGTTCCGATGGCCCACACCCTGCAAGCGGCGGCTGCGGCAAGGTCTGACATCGAACGCAATGATTCGCGGCGCTCGTCGACCCTTGAACAACTCCTCCGGCCGGTCATTTGGATCCGAGCTCAGAGGTTCCTCGTTCGCGATGACCACGGCGGCGCGAAACGGTACCTGCTGAGGGCGAGTACGTCGATCTCGGCCCCTAGTCCAGGTAGCCGGTCGAACGCAGGTAGGCGAGGCGGTCGTGGGCCAGGGCGTTCTCGGCGTCGGCTCGGGAACCGCACTCGTCATAGACGTCGACCGGCTCCGCGGTGAGCCTTGCCAGAGCGCCGGCCCACGCGCGCATCGGGCCGTCGCTGGGGAGGACCCCCTGGCCGTGGACCAGATCGGAGAGCGTCGGGTCGTCGGCGACACACAAGATCTCCTCCCGGTCGGCACTGCCGGTCACGTGGAGGAGGGCCACCGGCTCCGCGGCGACGTCGACCCCGGGGAGCGCAGGCTCGCGCATGACGACCAGAGCCTCCGCCTCGTCGCCGTCGGGGCACAGCGTCCCGACGACGTGCCCCCAGCCGATCGCCGTCTCGGCCCCGGCTCCCCGGATCCATGCGCAGTCGCGGGCCGTTGTTGCCGAACCGATCGTGGAACTGATGCGGACAGTGACGTGGGACATCGCGAGCGCCTATCGGACGATGCCGGAACCCAGGTGGGAGACCATGTCCGGCAGCAGCCGGATCAGGCTGGACTGCGCGGCGCCGTAGCGTGAGGCGCCGACCCAGAGGCGCACGACCGGCTCGCGCCGGCGGAATGTGCGCACGGCTGCGGCGTACGCCGGTACGCCGTCCTGGCGGAGCTCGAAGAGCACGAGCGTGGCGATGTAGCTGTCGGCGACATCGAGAACGGTGACCCAGGCGTCGTCGTCGAGACCGTTGTCCCAGCCCCCTGGCGAGCGCCAGAACGGACGGTCGTGCCTCACAACGTGGTACTGGAGGTCGTGCTGCGAACCCGCCATGGCCGGCTCCTCTCGCTGGTGCCAGGAACCATCGGCGCCTCGAGCGGTTCGGCCGGAACGGCCACGGCGGGTTCCACCGCCGCGCAGAAATTCATCGCACGTCCACGGTACCTCGCGAGGTACCTCGGCGACAGGCCCCGGCCGAATGCCTGCGTCGCAACCAGACGTGCGGTTAGGGTGGAGTCGATGTCGACGGCGGAGGGGCTCGCCGACAACCGCGGCACTCGTCGCCAACGGTCCCTACCCCACGGGTAGGAGGCTGCGTGCAGGACGACGGAGTGGGTCTGGCTGAGCGCCTGGGCCGGCTCGAGGCTGTGTGCGACGCCCACGGCCGCGCGGAGGTCGAGCGTTTGCGGGAACGCCTGGCTTCGGCTGTGGTCCGGGTGCTGCTGGTCGGCGAGGCCAAGCGCGGCAAGTCGACCTTGGGGAATGCCCTCCTGGGTCGAGAAGTGCTTCCCTCAGGCGTGCGACCGGTGACAGCAATCACGACGACGATCGCCGAAGGGGCGCCCGAACGCATCCACGTGGCTTTCCTCGACGGGCACGTGCTCGACGGCCCGGTCGAGGACCTGGCGTCCTACGTCACCGAGAAGGCCAACCCAGAGAATGCTCGAGGCGTCGCTGCCGTGACTGTGTACCTGGCCGACGTGCCGCTGGCCGGCGCTGTGCTGGTCGACACCCCAGGTGTCGGCTCGGTTCTGACGCACAACAGTGATGTGGCACACGAGGCCATGGCCACCATGGACCTCGCGGTGTTCGTGCTCACGGCGGATCCGCCGATCTCGGCGAGTGAACGCGAGCTCCTGGAGCGGACGCACGATCGGGCGGTAGCAACGTTTGTCGTGCTCAACAAGGTCGACCGGCTCGCGCCGGATGAGCTCGCTGATGCTCGTTCGTTCGTCCGCGAGGTGACCGGCATCGAGCAGGTGTTCGAAGCTTCGGCGCGCTCTGGCCTGGAGGCCCGCGTGTCCGGCGATCCTGAGGGCTTCACGCGCTCCGGCGTCGGCCCGCTGCTGGAGGCTCTGACCGCGAGGCTCGAGGACCGTGCGGCGGAGGACCTGACCGCGAGCGTCGCGCGCGCCGGCTTGCGCTTGATCGAGGCCATCAGCGCCCGGCTCCGCCTCACACGCGCCGCGCTCGACGCTGTTGCCCAGGATCGGAGTCGCGAGATCGAGCTGTTCGCCGAAGAACTGCGTCGCGCCACCGCGGGTGACCAGCAGGCTCTCGCCGCCATCGCGTGGGAGAGCCGGCGCCTCCGGACGCGGCTCGATGACGACGCGTCGGTGCAGGTCGAGGCCGTCACCCGGGCTGCGTTGGCCGTGCTGGACCAGTTGCTCGCAGAGGGCAGCCTGCAGCTCGATGCCCTCGAAGAAGTGACGCGGGACAGACTGGTCGACCTGATCGAGCGGACGGTGGCGCGATGGCGCGATGGCTGGCTCTCAGAGCTGCAGGGAGCGATGGCGTCCACCCAGTCCCGCCAGCAAGAGGTCCTCGATCGGGCCGCGGACGCCGTTGATGCGGCGGCGCAGCGCCTGCTCGGGGCGAGCGTGCGGCCGGAGATCGCGCCGCTCGACATCCCGGACGTCGGAGGCTTCTGGTTCGACTTCTCGCCTGAGGTGGGGTGGAACACCGCGGTCGTCGACCAGACGAGGCGACATCTGCCGGCTCGCTGGCGGCGGACCGCCGTGGCGCGGCACCTGAGAAGCGAGGTCACCGGACTGGTGGACAAGCAGGTCGGACGAGCACGTTCGGACCTGCAACGGAGACTGGAGGAAGCCATGCGGCAACTTGCGGCCGAGATCAGCGCGCGTTTTCGTGAACAGCGTGATGGGCTCGGCGAGGCGCTCCGGACCGCCACAGGCCTGCGCGGTCGAACCGCAGCCGAGTACGCGAGCCGCGCGGCCGGACTCGACCAGCAACTGGTCTCGCTCTGGAAGATCCAGACTGATCTGGCGGCAATCGCGGCCGACGCGGATGACCGGTCGTCCGCAATCCGGTCACCATAGGTCTCGCGAGTGAATTGCCCAGTGATCAACTGCGTGACCGCGCCGGCACCAACGTCGGCGGCGCCGAGGAAGGGATGAGGACATGAGTGGGGCCGAGATAGAGATCGAATCACTGTCGGCATTGGAAATCCTCGATTCGCGGGGGCGGCCGACGGTCTCCGTGGCGTTGACGCTGGCTGACGGCGACGTCGTGACCGCGCAGGTCCCCTCGGGTGCCTCGACCGGGTCGGGTGAGGCGGTCGAGCTGCGAGACGGTGGCACGGTGCGCTACGCCGGGCAGGGCGCACTGTCCGCGGTCGGCAATGTCAACGGCGCCATCGCGGAGGCGATCTGCGGTCGCCGGTTCGCCGACCTGGCCGAGCTGGACGCCGCGGTGTGTGAGCTTGACGGGACGCCGAACAAGGCGGCCCTAGGCGCCAACGCGATCGTAGGGGTCTCCATGGCCGCCGCGCGGGCGTTCGCGCACGCGGCTGGGTCTTCGCTTTGGCGATACCTGACGTCGGCCGACGTGACGGCCAGCCTTCCGGTCCCGCACTTCAACGTCGTGAACGGAGGCGCGCACGCACCGAACCCGCTGGAGTTCCAGGAGTTCATGCTGGCGCCGCTCGGTGCCTCGTCCTACGCCGAGGCTCTTCGTGCCGGTGCCGAGGTGTACGCCGCTCTGAAGAAGCGTCTGGCTGCGGCCGGCCACGCCACCGGTCTGGGTGACGAAGGCGGCTTCGCGCCCGCGCTGGAAGCGCCCGAGGACGTCCTGGACACGCTGGTCGCCGCGATCACTGACGCCGGATACACGCCCGGCCGTGACGGCGTCGCCATCGCGCTCGACCCTGCCGCCAACGGCTTCTACCGCGACGGGAAGTACGAGTTCGCGGGTCGCAGGCTGGCGAGCTCGGACATGGTCGCCTACTACGGCGAGCTCATCGAGCGGTTCCCCGTGTGGAGCATCGAGGACGGGCTCGCGGAGGACGACTGGGACGGCTGGAAGACCCTCACCGAGGAGCTGGGCGGACGGATCCAGGTGGTGGGCGACGACATCTTCGTCACCAATCCGAGGATCATCGCCGATGCGGTCCAGCGCGGCATCGCCAACGCCGCGTTGATCAAGGTCAACCAGATCGGAACCATCACCGAGACACTGGAGGCCCTGCAGGTCTGCCGGGACGGCGGGTACGCCGCGATGATCTCCCACCGTTCCGGGGAGACCCCGGACGCCTTCATCGCCGACCTGGCGGTGGGAGCCGGCTGCGGCCAGCTCAAGTCCGGTGCGCCGGCGCGAGGGGAGCGGGTGGCCAAGTACAACCGGCTGTTGGAGATCGCTCGCGACGATCCGACCCTGGCGCTCCACCGGTCGGCGGCTGGATGAGGCGGGTCGAGCAGCCAGCTCGAAGCAGTTCACTCCATCAGTTGACTCGAGTCGGCCACCTGGTCGACCAGCTCGACCTGCCAGTCCCTGCCGTCCAGGGTCAGGAGATTCCAGCACCCGGTGCGCTGCGGGATGTCGTCCGGCTCGCCCAGGCTGGGGTCCAGGCTGGCGAGGAGCAACCGGTTGACCACCTCGTGGGCGACGAGTACGCACGCTCCGTCATCGAGGAAGGAGCGTTGCTCATCGAGCACCGCGCGGGCCCGGATGAGCACAGAGCTGCGCGCCTCCACCTCGGGCGCGGCGTCGACGCTGCCGAACCGGGAAACCAGGGAGCGGATCTCCTCACCGGCCCACGGTCCGTAGTCCCGGTCGGCCAGCCGGGAGTCCTCGATGAGGGCCAGGTTCGAGACCCGGCAGAGCGGAAGTGCGGTCTGGGTCGCGCGATGGAGCGGACTGCTGACGATGCGTCCGGGTCGCACGTGGGCGAGCTGCTGGGACAGTGCAAGTGCCTGGCTCTTGCCGACTTCGTCCAGGGGCGGGTCAAGGTGCCCACGGATCCTCCCGGCTGCGTTGAGCGCGG
The DNA here is from genome assembly GCA_036261595.1 of Marmoricola sp. Classification (GTDB taxonomy): domain Bacteria; phylum Actinomycetota; class Actinomycetes; order Propionibacteriales; family Nocardioidaceae; genus Marmoricola. The sequence continues at coordinate 26,345 of DATAKN010000121.1, read as the reverse complement.
TCCTGCCATGGCGGACCAGGAAGACGTGTCGCGCAGTCATGTCGTGCTGAACCTCCCGTGGGCCACCTGTCCAGGAACCATCGGCCGGAGGCGGTTCGACCCGAGAGTCGGGCGAGTCCCATCGCCAAGTTCGAGCCTAGCCGGTCGCCGTCATGCCCGACGGTCGAGCCTCCGCGTTGCACTGATCCGGGGTGTCAGGCACAGTGGTCAGTGACGCCGCGATGAAGCTCGCGCACGCTGCACGCATTGGGTGCAGATGATGGCTTCTACCTGCAGTACTGCGCTACGGCTGGAGGTGGATCGCCATGGCAACAGCTGCGGCCGAGCAGGAGTTGTGCGAGATCATCCGGGCGGCTGCGACGATGGTGCCGGAGGCGTCCTCACTGGTGCACCGTTGCCGGACGGAGGAACAGCCGCGACAGGAGCTCGCCGTCGCCTGTGGGCGGGTGGCACCGGCCTACTTCGTCCTCCGCGAGCGCGTCCGCGACCTCGCATCCACGCCGCAGACCAAACACGCCGAGCAGTTGCTCAACTTCCAGCAGCAGATCCTCGAGCAGGCGTCGATGCTGGCATTTCGTCCGCGCGACGGGCATTGGCAGGACCTCGCCAGGCGGCTCGGCGAGGACACTTCGGCGCCGGCGGAGGAGCTCCTGCGCCTGTGCCAGGAGGCCACCTGAGAAGACAGTCGGCGACGGGTGACCGGGCTCCGTGGTCTGATGTGCCGTTCGCCGCTATGGTGGAAGTGGCGATGGGGCTCGCCCTCATGTGCGGAATCAGCCGCTAACGGTCCCTGAAGCGCACGTTGCGCGGAAGGAGACCTGCGATGCCCCTCGAACTCGGACAGGCCACGGCTTCCCTCGACGCCGGGGACGCTCCATCGGCCGTCAGCCTCCTGCGCCGGTCGTCGGACGCATCGGCGGGCGAGGCGCGACTCGACGAGGACGCCGCGCACGATCTGTTCCTGGACCAGGTGATCGACCGCTTGGCACGCGGCCGCTTGAACCAGCGCGCGAGGGAGCTCTTCGCCCAGCCGCTCGCCGATCCGGACGCCATCGCTTACCGGCAGGAAGTCTTTCGCGACCTGCAGGCGACCGAGGCTCTCGAGGCCTTGACCCGATTCTCCGACGGCATGCAGTCGGTGCGCAGCAGGCTCGCCGGGATCCCGGGACTGCGGTACGCACAGGAGCGGGAGCACTGGCAGTTGCAGGCCGTCCGGCGGTACGTCGAGGCCGTGGCGGCGTTCTCCGCCGACCTGGGCCACCTCGCACTGCGGTCGAGAGCATTGACCGCCGCTCGCGACGAGCTCGGTCGCTACGTGGATTCGGCCGAGTTCCGCACGCTCGCGAAGGACGTCGACGGCGCGCGCGCGAAGCTGGCGGCAGTCCGGTACAAGCTCCGCATCCTGGGGGGCGCCGTCCAGGTGAGCAGGGTCGTCGAGAGCGAGACCGACTACACCGAGGACGTGCTGGCGACCTTCGCCCGGTTCCGGGAGCACGAGGCGAAGAGCTACCTGTTCCGGATCCAGGACGAAGGGTCGATGAATCACGTCGAGGCCGCGATCGCCGGCTACGTGGCCCGCCTCCACCCCGACGAATTCGCGGCCCTGCACGACTTCTGCGAGCGCCATCTGCAGTTCCTTGACCCCCTGGTTGCGGCCCTGCACCGCGACGCCCAGTTCTACCTCGGGTACCTCGACCTGGTCCGCGAGCTGGGGCCGCTCGGGGTCGAGTTCTGCCTCCCGGAGGTCTCCACGGAAGGGACTCTGGCGATCGAGCGCGGGGTCGACCTCGCACTCGCGCTCAATGCGCTCGGCAGCAACACGCGCGCGCGCCTCGTGCCCAACGACTGCCGGCTCGCTGCGGATGAACGCCTCCTGGTCGTCACCGGTCCGAACCAGGGCGGCAAGACCACGTACGCACGGATGCTGGGTCAGATCCACCACCTCGCGATGCTTGGCGTTCCGGTCCCGGCAGCGAGCGCCCGCGTGCCGATGACAGACCAGATTCGCACGTTGTTCGAGCGTGGAGAGAACCTCGCCGACCTGCGCGGCCACCTCTACGACGACCTGGTCCGGGCCCACGCGATCCTTCGGTCGGCGCGGCCCCAGAGCCTCGTGATCCTGAACGAGGTGTTCTCGTCGACCTCCCTCGAAGACGCGCTCCTGCTCGGTCGCGAGGTCCTGCTCGTGCTGGAGGCGAGCGGCTCGCGCAGCGTGTGCGTGACCTTCTTCGATGAGCTCGCCGAGCTGACGCCGGACACCGTGAGCGCGGTCGCGTCGGTCGAGGCCGACGACCCGACGAGACGCACCTTCGAGATCGTCCGTCGGCCGGCCGACGGGCGGGCGTACGCGAGCGCACTCGCGGAGAAGTACCGCGTCGACTACGAAGCGATCACGAAACGGCTGGACGGAAGGAGGACGGACCGATGAAGGCGCGGCTGTTGTTCCGTGAAGCGGATGTCCCACCGGCGTGGGAACCGTCCGGCCACGACGAAGACGTGATTCGCGACCTCGGGCTCGACGTCCTCGCCGAGGTGATGGCCGGTGGAGATCCACTGGTGCGCAGCGTCGCGTTCCAGTGCCTCCTCGGAGAACGGCCGAGCGTTGAGGACGTCCGGCACAGACAGGCGATCGTCCGCGACAGCCTCGAGCACCCCAAGGAGATCCGGGCGCTCTACGAGCTGGCTCACCTCGGCGCGGAGTCGAAGCGTCGAAGTCACATGGGCCTGATCGGACAGAGCTCGTCGAGCATCCTGTACTGGGCGGTGGGCCTGCTGAACGAGCTGGCCGGTTGCCTCGATCAGCTGCGCTCGTACGGAGAGCAGCATCGGACGTTGTTCGAGTCCGAGGGGCTACGGAACCTGATGGCGATGATCGAGCGCGATCTCGATGCGGACTACATCGCCAGCGTGCGCGACCACCTCAACCGGCTGCGTTTCCCCAGCGGTGTGCACATCACCGCCGAGGTGGGAGAGGACGGCATGGGCAACGGCTACGTCCTGCGGCGTCCGAAGACGGTGCGGTGGACCTGGCGCAGCCTGGTCGACTGGAGCCGACCCGACACGTTCACCTACCGCCTCGCAGAGCGCGACGACCTGGGCGCGCGCACCCTCGGTCGGCTGCGCAGCCACGGCGTCAATCTGGTCGCCAACGCTGCCGCACAGTCGGCGGACCACATTCTCGACTTCTTCACGCGATTGCGTTGGGAGGTCGCCTTCTACGTCGGCTGCGTCAACCTGCACGATCGTCTGACCGCCCGAGGAAGCCCGGTCTGTTTCCCCGACCCCGAACCGGCTGACGCGCTCACACTCGACGCAGAAGGTCTCGTCGACGCCGGACTCGCCCTGCGGAGCGCATCGGGACTCGTGCCCAACGACATGCGAGCGACCGGCAAGCGGCTGATCATGGTCACGGGCGCGAACCAGGGAGGAAAGTCGACACTACTCCGCGCGATCGGGCTCGCCCAGCTGATGACCCACGCCGGGATGTTCGTCACCGCCGACCGTTACCGGGTCAGCGTGAGCTCCCGGTTGCTCACGCATTACCGCCGTGAAGAGGACAGCGCACTGTCGCACGGGAAGCTGGACGAGGAGCTCGACCGGCTCTCTTCGTTGGTCGACGATGCACAGCCCGGATGCCTCATGCTCTTCAACGAGTCCTTCGCGTCCACGAACGAACGCGAGGGCTCACAAGTGGCGCGGGGCGTCATCGACGCACTGACCGAGTCGGGCGTGCGAGTCGTGTTCGTCACCCACCTGTTCACGCTGGCCCACGAGCTGGCCGAGGAGCGACCGCAGGACGCGCTCTTCCTGCGGGCAGAGCGGCAGCCGGACGGCAGTCGCACGTTCCGGCTGCAGCCCGGCGTTCCTCAGCCGACCAGCTATGGCAAGGACCTGTACGACGAGGTCTTCGGCGCTGCACACCACGCCTGATCGGGTCACGTCGCTCGGGAGTAGCCTCGACCCAGACCATCTCCGGAGGAGCCACGATGCCCGAGCTTCGATCTCGTACGACCACCCACGGCCGCAACATGGCGGGCGCCCGAGCGCTCTGGCGGGCCACCGGGATGACCGACGACGACTTCGGCAAGCCGATCATCGCAATCGCCAACAGTTTCACGCAGTTCGTCCCGGGGCACGTCCACCTGCGCGACCTCGGCCGGATCGTGGCCACCGCGGTCGAGTCGGCCGGCGGCGTCGCTCGAGAGTTCAACACCATCGCAGTCGACGACGGCATCGCGATGGGTCACGGCGGGATGCTCTACAGCCTGCCGAGCCGCGAGTTGATCGCGGACTCGGTGGAGTACATGGTCCAGGCACACCAGGCCGACGCCCTGGTCTGCATCAGCAACTGCGACAAGATCACCCCGGGCATGCTGATGGCCGCCCTGCGGCTGAACATTCCGACGGTCTTCGTGTCCGGCGGCGCCATGGAGGCCGGCAAGGTCGTCGTCGACGACGGGGTCGCCCGCCCGGGGCTGGACCTGATCGACGCGATCACGGCCTCGGCCGATCCAGCGGTGGATGAGCAGCAACTGGGGGACATCGAGCGCTCCGCCTGCCCGACCTGCGGCTCCTGCTCCGGCATGTTCACCGCGAACTCGATGAATTGCCTGACCGAGGCGCTTGGCCTGTCGCTGCCGGGCAACGGCACCACGCTGGCCACGAGTGCCGTGCGCCGCGATCTGTTCGTCCGTGCTGGCGAGCTCGTGGTGGACCTGTGTCGACGCTGGTACGACAAGGACGACGCCGGCGTGCTACCGCGTTCGATCGCCACCCACGCGGCGTTCAGCAACGCCATGCGCGTCGATGTCGCGATGGGCGGATCGACCAACACCGTGTTGCACCTGCTCGCGGCGGCTCAGGAGGCCGAGGTCGACTTCGACCTCGGCGACATCGACCTGCTGAGCCGTCAGACGCCGTGCATCTGCAAGGTCGCTCCGAGCTCGTCCTACCACATGGAAGACGTGCATCGTGCCGGTGGCATCCCGGCGATCATGGGTGAGCTGGACCGTGCCGGGCTGCTCGACCGATCCGTGCACGCCGTGCACGCCGACGACCTCGCCGACTGGCTCTCGGTGTGGGACATCCGCGCGGCCTCGCCCTCGCCTGATGCCCGTGCCCTTTTCGCGGCTGCCCCAGGAGGGGTGCGCACCACCGAACCGTTCTCGTCCGCCGCGACCTGGGACTCGCCGGACCTGGACCGGGAGCACGGCTGCATTCGTGCCGTCGCCACTCCCTACAGCGCCGACGGTGGACTCGCGGTCCTGCGGGGCAACCTCGCCGCCGACGGGTGCATCGTCAAGACCGCCGGCGTGTCCACCGACCAGTGGCACTTCAGCGGCCCGGCGCGGGTCACGGAGAGCCAGGAAGAGGCCGTGGAGGCTATCCTCGGCGGTCGCATACAGGCCGGCGACGTCGTGATCGTCCGGTACGAAGGTCCGCGAGGCGGGCCCGGGATGCAGGAGATGCTCTACCCGACCAGCTTCCTCAAGGGTCGGGGTCTCGGCAGCGTCTGCGCACTGATCACCGACGGGCGGTTCTCGGGAGGCACGAGCGGGCTGGCCATCGGCCATGTCTCACCGGAAGCCGCTGCCGGCGGTGCGATCGGCCTGGTCGAGGACGGCGACCTGATCGAGATCGACATTGCCACGCGCTCGATCCACCTCCACGTCGACGACCACACGCTGGGGGCCAGACGCCGCGCCCGAGAAGATGCCGGATGGACGCCGAGCGACCGGGATCGCCCGGTCTCCACCGCGCTTCGCGCGTACGCCGCGATGGCGCTCTCCGCTGACAAGGGCGCCGTCCGCCAGATCCCCTGACGCGGCGCCACCGAGTCGTCAGCCGGAGGGCTGCTCACCACCGAAGGACCGCCTACGGTTGGCCCACTCGGCTGATCCCACCTGCTCGTGCGGGGCGTGCTCGGGCGCCGCAGCGTACCGGGCGTAGGCGTCCTGGAGCGCGAGACGGGCCTGGGAGGCGTCGCCCCAACCCCGGGTGCTGGTCGACTTGCCGTGCTCGAGATCTTTGTACACGTCGAAGAAGTGCTCGATCTCCTTGAGCTGGTGGGTCGAGATGTCACCGATGTCGCGGACGTGGTCGAGCCGGGCGTCGGCGGCGGGCACGCACAACAGCTTGGCATCGGGGCCGTGCTCGTCGTCCATCCAGAACACCCCGACGGGACGAGCGGAGACCTGACACCCCGGGAAGGTCGGCTCCGCGACGAGAACCATGGCGTCGATCGGATCGCCGTCCTCGGCGAGCGTCTCCGGTACGAATCCGTAGTCGGCCGGGTACACGGTCGAGGTGAAGAGCATCCGGTCCAGGTAGATCCGCCCGGTCGCGTGGTCGACTTCGTACTTGTTCTGCGAGCCTTGCGGGATCTCGACGAACACGTCGACGATCACCGAGCCTTCGACATCCGCCGGGTTCGTTCGCGCTGTCATCTCTCTCCTCGTGCAGTGTGCCCGACCACATCGGACCCTGGGTGAATCATCGCCGGAACCTGCCGACCAGGTGGGCCAGGTCGAGCCCGAGCACGCGGTCGGCGTACATGAACGTCTCGAACTTGCTGCCCGACTCGACCGCGAGGTCGGTCTCCAGCCGGTGCAGCAGCATAAGGGCTGTGGCCGTATCGAAGTCCGATGCCAGGGCGGTGCGGATTCCGTCGACCACTCTCGCGGACATCGGGGCCGCAGGCATGTCCGCCCAGTCGGCGACCTTGCCGCGCCACCGCTCGAGGGTCTGCTCCGCCCGCTGCAGTCGTGCGTTCGACAACGAGGCGGGGTCTCGCCATGTGAACCTCAGCAACGCGAGCCGGATGACAGTGGCCTCGAAGTCCTCGAACAGACCGACGGAGGACTGCCGAGGTGTTGTCGCGGACCCAACACCGAGGACAGCAGGCCTGCTGGTCATGGCGGCGACCGGTTGATCCGCGGGTTGGACCACGATCTGTGGCGGACCGTTCAGGGCGAGCTGGGCGCGATCGGGGGTGTTGACCCAGACTGCCGGCTCGCGCACGCCCAGCGCACGTGAACAGTGTCGCACCGGGCTGTTCGCATCGACTCGGTCGGCGACGACGGCCAGCCACATCTGGCCCGCGCAATGGTCCTCCACGACCCTGCGCACGACATCTGCAGTCAACAGGAGTCGAGCGCTGTCCAGCGGTTGACTGGAAGCTGCGCGGACGTCGACCTGTGCCCGATAGGCCGCTCCGCGGCTGATCGCAACCGGACAGGCATCACGCGTCGAGATGGTCATGGTCAGGCCCCTTCCACTGGGAGGAGCCATCAGCAGTTCTCGCGGTTTCGAGCCCTGGCCAGGATCACCGGGCTGTGGCGGGCGCCATCGCCGTAGGCCTCGAGCATGGCGCACTGAGCGGTCCGCACTCAAGCCAGCGGTTCAGGTCGTGTCGTTCCTTGACCGTGCCGACAGTGATTGGTTCACTGTGGGTGGCGATGGAGCCCGCCAGGTATGACCCGTCAGGGCCGACCGAACCGCGATGACGCTAATGGCCCCTGCGAACCCGGGAGGTCGCAGGATGCCGTCATTCAACTCTCACCGGCACCGGTCCGAAGACGCGGAGGAGCCCGCCGGAAATCATCCCGGCGCCGACGACGGCGCCCACGAATCCGAGTCCCGACTCGCCCCAGACGAGTCCCTGGTCGACCTGCGTTGCTCCGTGATCGTCGCGCGCGGACACGACGTGCTGCTGCTGCACCGGAGGCGAGGCCGAGAGGACGAGTGGGTGCTGCCGCGGGGACGCCCGAGCCCCGGTGAGGGGATGCTTTCCTGCGCCCGCCGGGAAGTGACCGAGGAGACCGGGATCCGGGTCGTCCCCGAGCGGTGTGCGTTCGTCGCGGAGGTGGTCGAACCGGGAGCCGCGCGTCGGCAGGTCGAACTCACCTTCACGGCGAGGTTGGCCGGCAGCGCAAGTGCCGAGCTGGTGGGTGAAGAGGGTGTCGAGCCTGCGTGGGTACCCGTGGGCGAGGTCCGCAAGCTCAACCTCAAGCCGGCGGTGGCAGGCTTCCTGACCGATGTCGTGACGGGTCGCGCCAAGACCGCGCCGTACCTTGGAAACCTCTGGCGTCCTGAAGACGAGGGCACATCGTCCGAGCCGGTCCGCGATGGCGACCCGCGAGCACAGAGCTCGGAGGGCGGCCGGTGAGTGTCCACCTCGCGCCGGCGGTGATCCAGGTCGCCCAGGTGGTGACGGTCGCCGCGGGAGCACCGCTCGTGTCAGGCTTCACGGCTCGCGTGGAGGCCGTCCTCCAAGGACGTCGCGGCCCGCGGGTGCTCCAGCCGTACTACGACTTGGCCAAGCTGTTCCGCAAGGAGTCGCTCGCGCCGGAGGGCGCCGGGCCGTTCTTCCTGGTCGCGCCGTTCCTGGCGATGGCGTGCTACCTCACCGTGCCGTTGCTGATCCCGGTGCTCACCAGCTACGCACTTCCGCTGGGGGACATGGGCGACATCCTCGGTGGTGGTTTCATCCTGGCATTCGCGAGCTTCGTGGTAGCCGTGGCGGCGGCTGAGACACAGGACGCCTATGCCCAGCTGGGTTCCAGCCGGGCCAAGACGTTCGCGGCCATCACGGAGCCGGTCGTGCTGCTGGTGGTCTTTACCGTGGCCATCGTGACGACCACCGACCTTCCCTACGTCCTGGGGGCCACGGTACGCAGCGGCCCCGACCAGATCGTCCGACCGGCGCACCTGTTGGCATCAGCCGCGTTGTTCATGGTGATCCTCTTCGAGACCGGACGGATCCCGATCGAGACCCACGCCGGGACGACAGAGTTCGGCATGATCGAGGAGGCTCGGGCGTTCGAGCATTCCGGGCCGTACTTTGCGTTGCTGAAGTGGGGCTCGATGTGCAAGCAGCTGATCTTGTTCACGATCTTCCTCAACGTGTTCGTCGCCCCGTGGGGGTTGGCCTCTTCGCGAGCTCCGGTATGGGTCTTGGTGGCCGTGCTCGCGCTGCTCGCGAAGGCGTGCTTGCTGGGCTGCGTCATCGCTGTCATTGACGACTCCTTCGCCAAGCTGCGCCTGTTCAAGATCACCGAGTACGTCGCAGCCGCTTTCCTGCTGGCGACCATGGGCGTGTTCACGCTCTACCTGGGGGGTGGCTGAGCGTGCATGCGCCGTCCGTGTTCGAGGGCGCCGCGAACACGATCGCGGTGGTCGTCCTCCTGCTCGAGTTCATGATGCTTCGCTCGGCGTTGTTGCGCGCACAGGTGAGGTTGTACGCCGCTCAGTCGTTCACCGTGAGCGTGCTTGCCGCCGTGGTGGCCGCCAATCGCGAGGTGCCGGAGCTGTACGTGCTCGCGGTGCTGTCGTTCGCACTCAAGGCGGTGATCGTTCCCTGGTTGGTCTTGAGGCTGCTGCGCGACGCCAGTGCCGAGATCGCCGGCAGCGGCGCCCTCGGCGTCGCCAGCGAAGTGATCGTGGCCATCGTCGTGACCGCGTTCGGGTTCTTCACGGTCGGCGCCCTGGACATCCAGAGCGACGTCCTCCCCGGCGCGGCCCTGAGCCTCGCGTTCGCGGTCGTCCTGGTCGCCTTCACCCTGATCATCCTCCGCCGTGACGTGGTCAGCCAGGCGGTGGGCTTCTTCTCCCTCGAGAACGGCGTCTCACTGGCCAGTCTCGTGGTCGCTGCTGGCATGCCGCTGATCCTCGAGGTTGCTTTCCTCTTCGATCTCCTCGTCGCTGTCGTCGTGTTCGGGGTGCTGATGCGGGTGCATCACGGACGCACCCGGACGCTCTCCACCGAGACGCTGACCAGGCTGAGGGGGTGAGCCGGCCATGGAGGTTGTGCTCCTGATCCTTGCGGTACTGCCCGCCGTGGCCGCGCTTGGCTGTGTGTTCCTGCCTCACCGCCTCGCCGGCTTCGCCACGGTGGCGGTCGGGACCACAACGCTGGTGTTGGCCCTCGTCCTTGTCGGTCGGGTCGGAGAAGCGGCTTCCGTGGTCACGGTGGGGTTCCTCCGGGTCGACGCTCTATCTCTCGTCTTCGTGCTGCCGACCGCCTTCCTGTACGCCGTCGTCGGCCTCTTTTCGATCGGCTATCTCGAGGACGAGGCGCGATTTGCGGCTGATGTGCACGGGGACGAGGAGCGGGCTTTCAGGCGGTACAGCCGGCTGTTCCACGTCGGGTTCAACGCGTTCGCCTGGTCGATGCTGTGTGCGCCCATGGTCGACGGGCTCGCGCTGCTGTGGATCGCGGTCGAGATCACCACCGTCGTCTCCGCTCTTCTCGTCGCCCTGGACGACACGGACGGGGCAACGGAGGCGGCGTGGAAGTACGTCCTGATCGCTTCCTGCGGACTCGGGATCGGTCTGCTGGCCACGATCGTCATGTACTACGCGGGGGCCGAGGCACTGGGGCAGTCCTACGACCTCTCCTTCGATCCGCTGATCCGGCACGCCGCCGAGCTGCCCGACACTCCGGTGAAGCTCGCATTCGTCCTGGCGGTCGTCGGATTCGGCACCAAGGTCGGCCTCGTGCCGATGCACACGTGGCTGCCCGACGCCCACGCCGAGGCCCCGACGCCGGTGTCGGCACTGCTCTCCGGATCGCTCCTGGCGGTCAGCTTCTACGCGATACTGCGCTACTTCCAGGTCGCCCAGATCTCGGTCGGACCCGCCTTCGGCCAACATGTGCTGCTCGTGTTCGGGGTCGCGTCCTTGTTGCTTGCCTCGCTGAGCCTGCTCCAGCAGACCGACCTCAAGCGTTTGCTCGCCTACTCCAGCATCGAGCACATGGGCATCATCGCGATCGGGGTGTCGTTCGGCGCTCCGCTCGCGGTCGCCGGGATTTTCCTCCACGTCCTGGCCCACGCCGCAGCGAAGGGCAACGCGTTCATGTGTGCCGGGATGATCGTGCGTGTCCACCGCTCCAAGGCGCTCGCGCGGATCCGTGGCGCCAACCAGCGCCTTCCCTGGACTGGGCCGATCTTCCTCGCTTCCGTCCTAGCGTTGTGCGCGCTCCCGCCGTTCGGCATCTTTCGTAGTGAGTTCTCGATCGTCGCGGGCGGCGTCCAGAGCGGCCGCAACCTCGCGGCTGCGATTCTGGTCGTCGTCGTGACGATCGCGTTTCTCGGATTGCTGGGCGCAGCGGCACGACTGACTCTGGGCGGGACTCTTGGCGCCGACCTTGATGCAGGCGGCTCGGAACGGCTCGTCGACACGCGGTTGCACATGGTCGTCGGTGTCACGGCCCCAGGTGCTGAGGCGCGCGGAGCTCCCGCCTCTGGCGCTCTCCTTCGCGACGACGAGACCAACCCTCGCGTCGAGGATGAGTCTCTCCGTCGCGGCGAGCCGAGTGCCTGGACGGTCGCCGCCCCACTGGTCGGACTGGTGACGCTCGTGGTGCTGGGCATTCACCCTCCGGCACCGCTGGTCGACCTTCTCGATACCGCGGCGAGCCAGATCCCGACTGGGGCGTCGCGATGATGGATCCGCTCTCGAGACGCTCATCGCCACCGCAGTCCCTCGGCGACTGGACCGCCTCGGTGCGCGCGATGCTCGCCGGGGGCGGTCGTCTCGCCGGCCTGCTCGGGACCGGTGTCGTAGACGGTTGCGAGCTCACCGCGCTCGTCGCGGTAGCTGACCGGATCGAGATGCTCCGTACCCTCGTCCGGCCCGACCCCGACGGCGTGATGCGCTACGACTCACTCAGTCGCGACATCCCTGCGGCTTTCTGGTACGAGCGCGCGCTGCACGACCTCTCGGGTGTCGTTCCGGTGGGCCATCCGCGGCTCGACCCGCTTCTCCTTGCTCGATCGGGGACCTCACCGCCGCCGCGGCCCGGGTCCGACGTCGGTCACGACGGCGCTCCGGTGTTCGCGGAGCACCTCGGATCGGTCGACGTCGTCGGCGAGGGCATGTTCACGTTGCCGCTGGGACCCGTCCGTTCAGGCGTCATGGAGTCCATCGAGTTCCTCGTCGAGACGCCGGGAGAGGACATCCCTTACCTCAACATCCGACCGCACTACAAGCATCGCGGTATCGCGAAACAGTTCGAGAACCGTGCAGTCGATGACGCCGTCCTCGTCGCTGAACGTGTCGAAGGCATCAGCTCAGTCGCCCACGCGTTGGCGTTCTCCCACGCGATCGAGGACCTGTGCAACCTCGATGTGACTGCCGAGCACCAGTTGCTGCGCGTGGCGCTTGCCGAGCTCGAGCGGATCGCGAACCACCTCGACGTGACGATGCGACTCGCCGACGCTGCCGGCCTTGCGGTCGCCACCAGCCGATTCGGCTGGCACAAGGAACGCGTCCTGCGGTTGCAGGGAGACCTGACCGGAAGCAGGTTCGGTAGGGGCGTGATTGCACCTGGCGGCTCGACCCGCCGCGTCGAGGTCCGCGCCCCCTCTCAAATCGAGGAACTGAAGACTCTGGACCAGCAGGTCGGCTCCGACATCGCCGCCCTCGAGCGGTCGGCGTCCTTCCTCGACCGGCTGCGCACCACCGGGCCTCTCGCCCACGAGCTGGCGCGCACACACGGGGCACTCGGCCCGATCGGACGCGCGAGCGGGGTGGACAACGACGTACGTCGCGAACGCCCCTACGACGGGTACCCACGTGTGACGACGATCCCTCCGCCCCTCGCAGGGGCGGGTGACGCGCTGGCGCGAGCACGGGTTCGCTGGCACGAAGTGCACAGCTCGACCCGAGCAGCCGTGGAAGCCCTGACTGCCCTCGGCTCGCGGGTCGTCGACGCCACGCCGAGGCTCACCGCAGGAGCGATCCGCGACGGCATCAGCACGGGGTCGGCCGAGTCCGCCCAGGGGGAGGTGCTGTACCTGGTCGAGATGCAGGACGGCCGTGTGCGCCGATGCTTCGCGCGGTCGGCGTCGTTCCACAACCTGGTGCTCTTCCACGACGTGTTCGCCGGTGACATCTTCACCGACTTCCCGTTCATCGAGGCGAGCTTCGGGCTGGGGTATGCGGGGGTGGCAATGTGAGCGACATGAGGCTCGCCCAGGGGGCGTCTGGCGTCGCGATGACGAGAGGAGGCCGGTGAGATGGCCCTTCCGTGGGCGCTGCGGGGGCTGCGCAACGGCATCGTCACGACGCGCTATCCCGCCCGGAGCGACCCTTACTTCGAGGCCTTCCGGGCCACCGTCGAGCTGAGGCACTCCGACGACGCGGCCCGGCTCGCGCACGGGCTGGATGACCAGTCGGTCCTCGACCAGATCTGCCCGACCGGCGCACTGATCGCACATGACCGATCCGACTCCGGTGTCGCAGTCGACCGAGGCGCCTGCATCGGGTGTGGGCGCTGTGTCGACACCCTGCCGGGCTTGTTCGCGTGGCGATCCGGCGCCGACGTCTCGACGGTGACGAGGGAAGCGCTCGTCGCTCCGCAGCGGGACGGCACTCTTGACGAGGTCGAGAGGGTACGTGCTGACCTCGCCGCTCGAGTCACAGCGCTCAAGCGGTCGGTGCACGTGCGCCACGTGGACGCGGGATCTGATGGCGCCGATGAGTGGGAGATCCAGGCCCTGCTCAACCCTGTCTACGACATCCACCGCCTCGGAATCTTCCTGACCGCCAGCCCGCGCCACGCCGACATCCTCCTCATCACGGGGATCGGCTCGGCAGGCATGCGCGCCCCTCTGCAGCGGACACGCGAGGCCATGCCGGACCCGGTCGTCGTGATTGCGGTCGGCACCGACGCAGCGAGCGGCGGGCTGTTCAAGAGCGGCTACGCCTCGTCGGGCGGCATCAGTGACGTGCTCGACGTCGACGTGTGGGTGCCAGGATCGCCGGCGTCTCCCTTCAGCATCCTCCACGGCCTGTTGCTGGCCCTGGATCGGCTTCCGTCTCGACGTGTGCCGTCGAGACCTGATGCGGAGGACCTGCGCTGATGCTGCTGCTGGTCGCTTTCCTCGTATGGGCGGGGGTCGCCGTCACTTCACTCGCCTTGGCGCGGCCAACGCGCGTCGGTCCTGGGCTCGGGTGGGCGGGAAACGCAGTGGGTTCCGTCGTGGTTGTCGTCGCCGGAGCGCGGGCGGTTGCCGGGCACCCGGAACAGGTCCCGATCGGTGCCCTTGGCCACCTCGGGGACGGACTCGGCCCCGCGACCTTGGCGCTGGACCGCCTCAGCGGGCTGTTCGCGGTCATCACCTTCAGTGCCGCAGCCACGGCCTGTCTGGCCGGCGTGCGCGGTCGTGACAATGCTCCGCGCGCTACGCCGGCCGCAGTATCGGCCTGTCTGGTCTCGGTGCTCATGATCCTGACCAGCACACACGTGTTCGTTCTGCTGTTCGGCTGGGAGGCGCTCACGCTCAGCTTCTTCCTGCTCACCGGGCTCGACCGACGCAACCCTGACGCAACCGGCGCGGCAGTGACGGCCGCGACGTTCGGGAAGGCCAGCGGCGCCGCGGTGCTCCTCGGAGGCCTGCTGGCCGCACACTCAGGTGGCGGGATGACCTTCGCCGACCTCGCCGGCGCTCATGGGCCCGTCGCCGACGTGGCCTTCGCGTTGCTGCTGCTCGGCTTCGGCATCAAGGTGGGCATTGTGCCGGTGCACGTCTGGCTGCCCCGGTGCTACGCGGCGGCGCCCGGACCAGCGCGGGCCATCATGGCAGGGTCAGCTGTCAACGCCGGGTTCTACGGCATGTGGCGTGCGCTGGACCTGCTCGGCCCTCCACCGGCGTGGCTGGCCATCACTGTGCTGTCCCTCGCCGGCCTGACCGCAGTGCTGGGTATCGCCCACGCTGCTGTGCACCCCGACCTGCGCGGGCTCGTGGCCTGGTCGAGCGTCGAGAACGCGGGCGTGATTGCCGCCGGCTTCGGCGTCGCCATGGTGGGCTCGAGCGCCGGCAACCAGCGACTCCTCGCCGTCGGACTTCTGGCCGCGACGGCCCAGGTCATCGCTCACGCGGTGGCCAAGAGCCTCCTCTTCGTCGTCGTCCGCGACATCGAGGACGCCTACGGGACGTGCGAGCTCGACCAGCTGCGGGGCGTAGCCCGCGCTCGACCCTGGGCGGGTGCCGGACTCGTCGTCGGCGCCCTGACGCTGGCGGGACTGCCCTTGACCGCGGGCTTCGCGTCGGAGTGGCTCACCCTCGAGTCGCTGATGCAGCAGTTCCGGATCGACCACCTCGGCATGCAGCTGGCGTCTGCGACCGCAGCCGCTCTCGTGGCGTTGTCCATCGGTGTGGCAGGGGTCGCCTTCGTACGTCTGATCGCGCTCACCGGCTTCGGCGGCGGTCGCGCCCTTCACACGCGTGAGCCAACCGGGCTACGTGCTTCCGTCCTGCTACTGCTGGCCGGCTGTCTCGGCACGGCGATGGTTGCGCCGTGGGAAGTGGATCTGATCAACGCCGGTCTGCGGTCGATGGTCGGCCGCGAGTTGGAAGGCGCACACGCGTCCGCACTCGTCATCCAGCCTGTCTTCCCCGGGTTCTCAGCGTTGTCACCGACCCTCTTGTGGGTGGTGATCCCGAGCTACGCCTTGCTGCTCGCGGTCACGATGACGGCGGTCACCGGCTCGCGCCTGCTCCAGGTGCGGCGGGTGCCAGTATGGGCATCAGCTTCGCCGGGCGTGGACCGCGGGATCGGGTACACGTCGTTCGGCTACGCGAACCCCCTCAGGAAGGTGTTCGCGAACCTGTTGCTGACGCACCACCAGATCGAGGAAGTCGCTACCGGTGAGCGTGACACGGCCGCTCGTCTCGCGAGCGAACGAACCGGGGCACCCACGGTCCGGTCCGACGACCATGTACGCACGGAGGCCCTGATGACCTATGACGTCGATGTGGTGGAGGTCGTCGAACGCTACCTCTACCGCCCGGCGTACCGAGTACTCAACGGTGCTGCTCGTTGCGCCACCCGCCTGCAATCCGGTCGCCTCGATGCCTACGTCACCTATCTGCTCATCGTGTTGCTCGCGGTCATCGCAGTCGTCGCCGCGACGTCATGAGCTCGGCCGAGCCGGCCGTCCCACGGTGTGGCGTGGTCCGCAGGAGTGGGTCCGAGCTGGACAACCGGTCGCCTGCCTCCTCGCCACGAACCCAGCGAACGTCCAGGAAGCGGACGCTGCCTCATCAAGCGCGCCAGATCGGGACCGTCGCCGAAGCCCAGGAGGGGATGTCTGTGCGCATGTCTGTGCGCCGCCATGCCCGGGTACGCCTGGCCGGCGGGGCCGGTGGCCGTGAGCGCGGTGGACGGCTGAACGCTCAGCGATGCCGCCACACCCTCGCGGACGAGAACAACAGCAGCGCCGCAAGGAGCGGCACCAGCACGTCCTCAGGCACCGCCCCGAGCAGGAGCCCGCCGACGCTCGACCCGGTCACCGACCCGACGGCGATGGCGACCACGAACCCGCGATCGGCCCTGAGCACCGAGAACGCCTCGTCGCGCGAGTACCGGAAGAACGCCACCAGCATCGTCGGCAGTGACACCAGCAATGAGAGCGAACCCGCCATCTTGGTGTCCACCGAGAAGAGCAGCACGAACGTCGGGATGAGCAGTTCTCCGCCCGCCACACCCCTGAGCGCAGCGACCACGCCGATGCCGAACCCGGCGACGAGGCCGAAAACCAGCTGGACCGGCCCTGGAAGGCTGACCTCGGGGATGCTGCCGACGCGCTCAGCGGTGAAGGCGACCGCGATGAGTACCAGGAGCACCGCCAGCACCCGGTAGAGCCTCGTGGAGGCCATGCGCGTGACCCACGTCGCACCACACTCAAGCGCTTCCTCAACGACGAAGGCCGCGACAACCGGGCCCACCCTGCCGCCGGCGGGGCGAGCGTGTGGACCGCCCAGGACATCGACCAGGCGCTCGCCTATGTGCAGGGCCTCGACGGGAAGGGCTGAGCCGGCGGCGACAGCCAGATCGTCGGCGGCTGCTACTGCAACGCCGCGAGAACCGCCTGGGCCGCGACCTGCGGGTTGCTGCCGGCGTTCTTTCCGTTGATGACGACCGTCGGCGTCCCGGTGACGTTGTCCAGAGACATCTGGTTGGTCGCGTTGAGCACCCACTGGTGATATCGATTGTCCTCGATCGGCTTGCTCACCTGGGACCGGTCGGCGCCCGCCTGGACCGCGTAGTCGATGAGCTGCTGGTCGGACAGGCCCGCACTGCCTTCAGCGGGCTGGTTGTCGTAGAGCAGCGTGTGGAACTTCTCGAAGACGTCGGGACCGGCCGTGTCGAGGACGACCATGGCGGCGTTGAGGGCGCGGCTGGAGTAGTTCGTGGTCGAGGACCGGTCCAGGAAAGCGACCATGTGGTAGTCGACCTTGACCTTGCCCGCGGCGATCGCGGCGCGGACCTGAGTGCCTGCCGCGGACTCGAACGCGCGACAGATGGGGCATTGCAGGTCCTCGTAGAGCTTGATCGTCGTCGGGGCCGACGGGTTCCCGATCGTGACCGAATAGCGGCCGGTCAGGTTGCCGGGCACGTCCTTGGCGACATTTCCGGTCTTGTCGCGGCTGGCCTGGACATAGACCCCCACGCCGAGGAGGACCACGATCACCACCACCACCACTGCGACGATGCTGTTGTTGCGGATCCGCTCCTTGCGCTGCTGCGCTCTGATCAGCGCCTGGGCTCGTTCAGTCTTCGAGCGGTTGGATGCCTTGTTCGACATCGGTGTCCCTTTCGGTGGTGGGGAAGAGCACGTTGTCGACTGCCAGCGGGCTCCTGGGCCGCCAGACCAGCCAACCTGACGCGAGCACGAGTGCGAGGTCGCGGACGATGTCCCGGGCATACCCGGCCGCGGCGTTCTCGGCGTACCCTCCGCCGCCGAAGCAGCCGCACTGGATCTCCAGCCCCCGCATCCACGCCGAGGAGATCCCGATGATGAAGCTGATCAGGAGCATCGCCGAGACCACGGCGATGCCACGGGTGAGCACACCGACCAACAGGCATACGCCGATCAGCATCTCAGCGACAGGCAGGAGGTGACCGAAGGCAGGTACCACCGACTCCGGAAGCAGCTGGAACGCTCGGACCGCACGGACGGTGCCAGCCGGATCGGAGCTCTTCTCGTACCCGGCCACGAGCCAGACGCCTCCCATCACCAGGCGCGCCAGGAGTCCGATCCACTTCACGGCAGCAGAGTCTAGGGAGTGGTCCTGAGCGGTCACTGAGGAAGTCCCACGGGCGCCTGGCGTCAGTGTGGTCAGTGTGGCCGCCGAGTGCACCCCGAGGTGTCAGTTCACGGGCGGCGGGAGCGGACGCCGAACGCGGCCGTCATCGACGCTGCTGTCGCGGCTCCGCGCAGGTAGCGGGTGCCGGCGACGTCGTCGATGAACCGGGTCAGCGAGAAATGGTTCAGGGCGGTCGTGATCACCATGCGGGGCTGGTACCTCGAGGCGAGCACGGTCATCACCTTGTTCCCCTGGTTGTGGTCGTCCTCGTCGGCAGTGATCACGACGGCAAGATGCCCCGACGCCCAGTCCGGTCCCTGCTGGATCATCAGGATCTTCTTCTTGATCCACGCGTCGGCCGCGGCCAGGGAGCTGTCGTGCGCGTCGTGGACCAGGTTCGGGATGACCATGCCCACCGTCGGCAGCCGACGAGCGGCAACGTCGCGGGCGAGGGCCGAGACCCGGACGTCGTGACGACGGCAAGCGGCCCGCCGGCTGGCGAAGTACGTCCATGGGTTGTGCCGCACCGCGTAGTACCCGGAGTCGTGCAGGGCGCAGCGCGCGGGCGCGGATTCGGCGTACACCTTCGCCGTGCGGCCGGCCCGCAACGCCTGGTCGAAGACGGAGTTGCCAGAGATCCGGTGCGCCGACGGGTCCTTGTCGTCACTCACCCCAAACGTCGAACCGCCCGCGATCGCGAGGTAGTTCGGCAATGACGGGTGCCGGATCGCCGTGTAGTTCGTCGCGTAGGCGTACTGCTTGGCAAGGCCGTAGACGAACGGCATCGAGGACGCCATCTGCGACAGTGAGTGGTTCTCCTCGACGAACACAAGCACCTTCGTGATCCGCGGCATGGTCGCCGCCGCCCCGCTCATCGTCGCCAGGTTCTCCGGAGCGGGCGTGACCGCAGGGGGCACCTCGATGCCGAGGGCCACCAGTGCGGTCACGGCGCCGGCCGTGGTCAGCGTCGCCACCGACCGGGTCGAGAGGCAGAACCTCATGTGGTCTCCTGCGGGTCGGTTGGGACGGGCTCGGTCGGCTCCTCGTCGCGGCTCCTGCCGCGTCGGCCCCGAGCGGTCGCGCGGGAGCGGACAACAGCGAGAGATGCAGTGGAAGTCTGGCACGATCCCGCCGGGTGACGACTCGGGATCCGGCCTCATTCATGGTCGCGGCGGCGACCGCTGACAGGCTCATGTGCCGCCCTGGGCGAAGGAGTGTTGAGAGCCCTTCGCCCGCGGCGTCGACGGCCTCCGTAGTCCCAAGGAGTCCGCAGGATTCCTGCAAGCTGCCGGGCAGATTGGGCAGCCCTTCCAAGACGTTCATCAGGTGGTCGAATCGTGAGACGGTGATGAAGGGACTTCGAGTGCTGGTTGGCACCGGTTGTCACCGATCGTCTCGGACTGTCTCTTGTTGTCTTGGGATGAGCTCGAAGGCGACGTCGGCGCCCCTTGACCAGAAGCAACGTCCGGCTCACTCTGGAAGGTCCCTGCTGATCCTCGGCGGCAGGGCTGTCTCGAGGAGTTTGTCGTGTCCGTTGCCGATCGCTGTGGTCTCCAGGATCCCGAGGGCACCCAGATGCGCGTGGCTCGGGCGGCTTGGGTGCGGTGGTCGACAGAGCGGCCGGAGTTTCGAGTGGTGGACGACCTCGCCGACATCCACGTGTGGACACGGGCCGTGTCGTCCCGCGAGGCGAACGAGGTGCTCGGCGTCCTGGCTGCGATGACCGCCCACGACGCGGAGGCGGTCACTGCGCTGGTCTGGGCGCTGCTGCCCGGGGCTGAGGCGCTCGCGCGCCGGCTGGCCGACCTGCGCGGCGACAGTGAGGGTCTGGTCGCAGGTCAGCTGTGGATCGAGGTCAGCCAGGCCCACCTGCTTCGGACTCGTAGTGTCGCCGGGGCGATCCTCGCGTGCACCCGCCGGGAGGTGTCGGCTGAGCTTGGTGTTGGCGACCTTGCGACGAGACGTGATCGAGTCTGGGCTCAAGCGGTGTGCGTCGCGGACGCTACCGAGTTGGAGCCGGCGGGGGATGACTACGAGTCGCAGGACGAGCTGGTCGGCCAGGTTGAGCGCCTGGAAGTGGACGCGATGGAGGCGCACGCGATCAATGCTTTCGACGCGTGGCTGCTCGATCGGCTTGCCAGTGTTGCCGCTCGGCTGGACGTGCCGGGCCACCGCGGGCGGATGGGACTGACCACTCCCGTCGCAGTGGACGAGCTCGCGCGCATCGTGCACCTGTCGCCCCGCGCGATTCGACGCCGCGCCACGACGGCGCTGGATCGGTTGGCCGAGTACGTGAAGGTCCGAGACGATCCCGACAAGTTCGCGGTCTGGCGTGCACAGCACCCGAGTTGCCCGGTGACGCCGGCCGAGGAGATGCAGTTGGTGATCACGGACGATTGCGACGCACACTTCTTCAGAGCTCGAGACCTGCCGCCGGGCGCGTGGGCGCCTGACGTGTCTCCGGAGCGTCGACGCTCCGCCACTGGGTAGCCATCCTCCGCACCCGGTAGGTGAGTGCTTCGACCGTGTGCTGGTCGGGGAGTGGCTTCGGCACCGAGGTCGCCCGGCGGAGTAGGAGCCCGGCGTTCAACCCAGTGTGATCGAGGTGTTCGAGCTCGCGGGCCAGGTCGAGGGTGTGTTGGTCGCGGCGATCGGGTTCGCCGATGGCGATCGCGACGCTGGCTTCCCATCGACGGACCGGGGCGGGATAGAGCGAATCGATTTGACGCTGCAGGTGGCGGGCGTAGCGGTCGGCAGCGAAGTCGCCCGTGCGTGGGCCAACGAGGCTCCGGTCGTTGTCAGGAACGCCGTTGGCGGCACGCCACACGATCAGGTCTTCTTTGAGTTGGTCGGTCAGAACGTCGTCGAAGCGCCGGATCAGTGGCGGAGTATCGGTGCTGCGGCGTACGACGTCGGCCAGCGCGGTGACGCGGTTGGCACGCGCGGAAAGGTAGGGCGCCCATCCAGGGTGACCGTGCAGCTCGATCGGTATGCCGGGGAGCCAGGGCAGTGGTCCAGAATCGGCTGCCTCCAGGGCGTCCTCAGCGTTTGGCCCGAGTAAGCGGTGCGCGGCATCGGTGACGGCATCGGCGTACCGGCGCGCTGACTCGCGAAGCTGGGTCGCGGGATTGATGGCGCGAGCGACTTCGCTGGTCGCGGAGACCGCGGTGCCGTCGCGGGCCACGATCCGCTCCAGGAGGTCGACGGCGGTGAGTTGCTCGTTGATGCCGGGCAGGAACTGCTCGGCATCAGGGTCGGCGGCATCGGCGACGAGGTGGAGGTGGTTCTCGGCGCGACCGCGGGTGAGCATCGTGTAGAGCAGTTGCCGGTCCTCGGTGCCGGTGAGGATGCCGTGCACGACGTCGGCGGTGCTGCCCTGGGCGGCGTGGATGGTGGTGGCGTACCCGAGTTCGACGTGTGCGGCGACGTACGCCGCGGGCAGCGTGGCCTGGAGCCCGGAGCGCAGGTGGCGCACGCGAAGGGAGCCGTTGGGATTGTGAGCGGTCACGGTCCAGCGGTCGCCGTTCTTCACCCAGTCAGTGCCGCTGACGCCGAGTCGGCGGTCGTTGCGCCGAGTCAGGACCGTGTCGCCGACGCTGACCCGGTTGCCGTCGACGAGGGCGAGCTCGACGTCGGGGATCGTGGCCGCCAGACGGGCGGCGCGAGCGTCGTGGTTGAGCCGGGTGACCAGGTCGCGGGTCGGGGCGAGCATCAGGCACTCGCGACCGGTGGCCTGCTCGCTGCGCCAGGCGGCGAGCACGTCGTTCAGGCAGGTGTCGGCATCGCCGGGGTGGATGCGGTCGTGGTCCAGGTAGAACCCGAGGGCGGCGCAGTCTCCGTCGCGCAGGTCCAGCGATGCCTGCGCCTCAATGGGGTCGTCGAAGCGGACAACCTCGTCGAGGCGTACGGCGCCGTGGGTGTTGGCGACGTCGCGCAGCACTCCGCCTGCGCCGACGGCCGCGAGCTGTTGGTCGTCGCCGATCAGCCGCACCCGGGCGCCGCGTTCGAGGCAAGCGGTGATGACACGGTCCAGCGTGGGGGTGTCGGCCATGCCCACCTCGTCGATGACCACGACCGTGTGCGGGCCGAAGCCGGGATCGCACCCGGTGGCGAGGGTGTGGTCGAGCATCGCGAGCGTGTCGGATCGCATACCGGTCGCTTCCCCGAGCACGGCCGCGGCGGCCGCGGAGGGGGCGAGCCCGACAGGGTCGTACCCGAGGTCCCGACACACCTGCGCGAGCACGCTCATCGCCGTCGTCTTGCCCGCACCGGCCGGCGCCAGCGCGAGCGCGACCTGTCGCGGGTCGCTGACGAGTGCCCGGACGAGCTCGCGCTGTCCGTCGTTCAACGATGGGCCGTCGAGGACGGCCTTCATGAGAGCGAGCTCGACATCGACCGGATCCGGAGCGGTGGCGGCAGTGCAGCCGGCGGCCTCGACGATCCGCCGCTCGGCCTCCAGCATCCGCTGGCTGGTGTAGTGGTCGGCTCCGCTGTGACGGTAGACGCTGACGCCATCGGACCGACGAAGCATCTGGGGGTCGATGACCGGGTCGAGGTCGGGCGTCAGATTGATCAACGAACCGGTGACCGCGTCGACCAGATGCTCGACGACCTGGCCGACCTGGTCGCTCGGCACGTCCAGCTCGCGGATCTGACGCTGGGCTTCGGCATAGATGTGCCAGATCTGCCAAGTCGCACGATGGGCCTCGAGCTCGGTGATCACCCGCTCGCCTGCTTCGGCCAGCCACTTGCTGGAGACCTGCGTGCGAGGGGTGGGTGTCGGGGTGAGCGCGGCCTGGAACATGCGATCGATGCCGATGGTTCCCAGCTCCTGCATCGCCTGCTCGCGCCAGGTCGCGCGCTGCTCGGCCTCCGACCGGGGCTCGTGCTTTGCCTCGCGGGTCTCGAGGTTCGCTCGTTGCGCGAGCGCGATCGACTCCTTCGCCGTCGGGGGGCGACCATGCCGGGCCGTGAACTCCTCGGCCAGCTCGCCCTGGCGGCCCTCGATGTCGGATCGTCGACGGGACCAGCGTGCACACAGGGTCGTGTCGACACCGCTGATCTCCCGGACCGGGCGCTTGCCGCCTGCCCGTGGTACGTCGACGAACTGGACACCGAGGCCTTCTCGCAGGTGGGCCTCGAGTGCGGTGTTGTAGGCCTCCGACGCGGCGACGACGTGCTGATGCAGGACCGTGCCGTAGATCGAGAGCCACTTGCCCTGCCGGGACTGGACCTTGTTCGCCACCGCCACATGGGTGTGCAGATCGGGATCGCCGGCGCGCGAGTCGCGGTGCAGGAACGCCGCTGCGATCGAACCCCGGGTCTCGACCTGGCGGGCACCGCCCGTCCCCTCGCGGGTGAAGATCGCGTGCGACTCCAGGAAGTCGAGCGCGTCCAAGACCGCGGCGTTGTGGGCCTGCCGGATACGCTGCGCGACCTCGGGCGGCGCCACGGCCCAAAGCGCCGAGACCGACTTCGCCGGGCTGAACGTCAGATCGAAGCCGGCCACCGACCCCGACTGGCACTTTCTCCCCAGCGCGGCGCCGGTCACGGGGTCGCAGCCGTCCCCGAACAGGTTCTTCATCTGCTGGTCGGTGACGACGCCTCCGTACCCAAGGCCGTCGATGCCGACGAGGCCCGACCCGATCCAACGGCCCGGCGCCTCGCCCTTCGCGGCGTAGTAGTCAGCCAGCGGCATCGACCCGAGCTCGGTCGAGTCGGCAGCCGCGACCTGGCGGGTCAGGTACTCATACCCCGACCCGGCCGCGAGCTTCTTCAACGACATCGTCACACCCCACAAGGCCGGAACGCCGCCGCGAGTGGCCACCCCGATTCGTCCGTGAAAGAGGTGTGTTCGGGAAGAAGGGTGAGGAAGGAGAAGAAGCGGAAGGAAGAGAGGCGGCTGAGGGGCAGGGGTGGATGGCAGGGAGGGTGGGGGGAAGGAGGCGGAGAGGGTGACGAAAGTGGGGTGGCCACTCGAGGACAAGATCGGGCCTTGAGGGATGAAGGCGGCCAACCAGGCCGCCCCGAACCCAGGAGCACCCCATGGCAACAGTCGCCACGACGCCCCGTCGCCTGATCTCCTTGGCCGAAGCGGCCGATGCCCTCGCCGTCTCGACCAAGACGGTCCGCCGTTACATCGCCGCCGGCGAACTCGACGCCGTCCGGCTCGGTCGCCGGACGATCCGCGTGCGGGTCGACTCGCTCGACCGGCTGATCGATGAGCACCCGGTGAACACCTGGCACGGGCGGAGCGCGTGACGGTGGTCGAGAGTCAGGCGACGGCGTGGAACTCCAGTTTCAGTCCGAGTGCGCGGGCCACCTTGAAGATGGTGGCGAAGCTCGGGTTGCCGTTGTTGGACAGCGCCTTGTAGAGGCCCTCGCGGCTCATGCCGACCTTGCGAGCGAGTTCGCTGAAGTTCTTCGACCGCGCGATCACGCCGAGAGCGTGCGTGATGAAGGTTGGATCGTCCCCAGCCTCATCGAGGACTGCTTCGAGATAATGGGCGATGTCTTCGAGCGACTCCAGATAGTCCGCCGAGTCGTACGGCGTGAACTCAGTTGCCATGCTCTCCCCACTCCTTCGCCAATTCGTGCGCCTTTCGGATGTCGCGCTCCTGCGTGGACTTGTCGCCGCCACAAAGCAGGATCACTACCACGTCGCCGCGCTTCCAGTAGTAGACCCGGAACCCCGGGCCATGGGGGATCCGCAACTCCGACAGGCCGCCACCGATGGGTTCGGCATCACCGGGGTTGCCCGCGATGAGTCGGTCGACGCGCGCCTGGATCCGAGCTGCGGTCGCGCCCTCCCTGCGCTTCAGCCTCCTGAGCCACGTGTCGTAGACGTCGGTCTTGATGACCCTCATCGCTGTCAACTGTAGTTCACACTCCCGAGATCGACAATGTTCATCGCCCTGGAGTTCTGAAGCTGAGTCCCGCGAACGCCGCGGCCGTGAGATCGTCCATCCGGCTCTGGGTGGCGCGGACGTACCGCTCGGCGGCCTGGGACGAGGAGTCGCCGAGGAAGGCCTGCACCTCGGCGACATGCGCGCCCTTCTGCGCGAGTCGGGTGGCACCGGTCGCCCGGAGGTCGTGGAAGTTGATCGGCCGGCCGACGGCCTCGCGTACGTCACGCCATCCGCCTACCAGGTCGCGGAACCGCGTCGGCTGCAGCCAGTCGCCGGACGGACCGGGGAAGAGCAGTCCGTCGCGGCCGGCGACGTAGGTCCGCAGATGCTCGGTGAGGACCTTGCCCACACCTCCAGGGATGCGCTGGTCGCGGATGCCAGCTCGCGACTTCGGCTCCTTCTCGTATCGCTTGCCGCCGGGGCCGGTGCCCACTGCCCGGCGGACCCGTACGACGGGTGGCTTCGCGCGGAGGTCCACGTCGGAGCGTCGCAGTGCCACGATCTCCCCGAACCGAAGGCCACAGCCGAGTGCCAGGGCGATCATGGCTCGCCACTCGGGGCGGATCGTGGCCAGGATGAGATCGAGGTCGGTGTCCTCGATCACCTCGGTCCGCTTGTCCGCTCGCGTGCCGATGGTGCCGGCGCCATCGATGGTGAACGGGTTGACGGCGCCGGGAAGCACGCCGTCCGCGGCCGTCGCGGACTTCATGATCGCCTTGGCGAGCGCGTAGCACTCGCGCACGGTCTTCCCCTTGTCATGGGGGAGTCCTTCGTACCACCGCACGACATCGGCCGCGGTGATCGTGTCCAGCGGCATCTCGCCGAACGTGGGCAGAACGTACTTGCCCAGCCAGATCAGGTAGCCCCGCTTGGTGGACTCCTGCAGCGGACGCCCCCGCACCTTGCGAGCGCGCAGCCAGACCTCCGCGTACTCGGCGAACGTCGGCTCAGTCTCGGCTGCGGTGCGGATCCGCTCGGCCTCGGCGTGCTCGGCCAGCGTGCGCCACGACGCGCCCTCAGCGTTCAGGCGCAGCTCCTCGGCTCGGAGCCAGTCACCAGCAGCCTCCCGGCCGTAGGTGTTCGGCTCGAAGGTGTGAGGGGCGGTGACGATCTGCCCGCCACGGCCGGACGGATGATCCAGCGGAACAGTGAACCGTGCCTGCCAGCGGCCCGACCGCATCTTGGTGACCTGCCCGAAGCGACGTCGGGAAGCCTTCGCTGTCATGGTTGGACGTCCTACCTTTGCATCGGCTATGCATCGGATCGTACGTCAATTCCGGTCTTGGTGTGACCTGTTGGGTTGCAGCGGATCCATCATGTTTCCGCAGGTCAGAGCCAT
>DATAKN010000118.1:0-73890 GCA_036261595.1 Marmoricola sp. | reverse complement strand
CAAAGCCCCCGGCCGACTCGTCGAAGGCCAGATCGTCACCAACTGGAAGAAGGCCCTCGAACAACTCGCGATGGCCTACCCCGACCGGATCAACCCCTACCTATGAACACCGACGCTTACACAGAAACGTTGACAGGCTCTGCGCCGGCGGTCATGTACGACGCGCCGGCAGCTGCGACTGGCGAGCAGCCCACGGTTGTTCCGGTCGACACCACGGTCACACAAACGACCTCGGGCGGTGTCATCAAGCTGAAGCCGGATCAGGCGTTCCTGACAGCTCCCCCCACGACGTATCCGGTCACGATTGACCCGCCATGGAGTTCGGACAACCCTGACGACTCTTGGATCTCAACGGCGGACAAGACTGCTTCCCACCCTTACGACACGACGTTGTACGTCGGAACGGATAACAAGGGGACGACGAAGTACCGCAGCTTCGTCCGGTTCAACGGCAACAACGAGCCCTGGGAGGGCCAAACCGTCATCGCGGCCCAGTTGGCTCTGCGGAACTTCTACTCTCTCGGCTCCGACTGCAATGGCACCGCCGTTGAAGTCCGTCGCATCGCAGATTACTGGGAGCCGAGTTCCGTGACG
The DNA here is from genome assembly GCA_036261595.1 of Marmoricola sp. Taxonomy (GTDB): domain Bacteria; phylum Actinomycetota; class Actinomycetes; order Propionibacteriales; family Nocardioidaceae; genus Marmoricola. Next base: position 73,296 of record DATAKN010000118.1, on the reverse strand, counting down.
TGGAACCACCAGCCGACCACGTCCGTCACCAACGCGGTGGGCAACTCGTCCAGGTACGGCAATACTGCCGCGTGTCCCGCGCAGGACATGGTGTGGACGGTCACCGGAATGGTGCAGGACATGGCCACTTGGGCGGCGAACTACGGATTCCGGATCGCCGGAGCCGACGAGACGCTCAACCAGTCGTATCGGCGTTTCCGTGCCGCGGGCTACGGCACCACAAAACCGCGCCTGTACGTGACGTATGACGCCGCGCCGAACCCGCCCACGACGCCAGTGTTGACCGGGAGCGGGCAAGGCCGGTCCTGCGGCTCGTGGGTGGCCTCTAGGGCGTCGATGCCGTCGTTTGTTTCCACATTGACGGATCCGAACGGCGACAACGTGTACGCCACCATGTGGACCGACCGCTACACCACAGCCGGTTGGCAGAACGTTTCCGCCCGCAACTCTGACCCGGCGGTGTCAGGGGCCGGGGGCGGGACCGCTGTGGCGTTCGCCATGCCCACGAGTGATGCGCAGGTCAACGGGGTGTACCGAGACGGGGCCTATCGGGTCGTCATGCAGACGACAGACCCCTATGGCCTCAAGAGTGGATACAGCGGCTACTGCAGCTTCTATCTCGACAGCAAGAACCCTTTGTTGAACATGACAAGCGATGTCAGCTTCAACGACGCCCCGCCACCGGACCCCAGTGTCGAGGATGAAGGCGCCTGGATCCCTCACGACTCCGGCTACAAGCTCAACCTCCACCTGGATCCGACCGGATCGGAGGTCGTCAACGACGCCGGAGACCCCGATTCCAGATACCTCAGCGACGTCGACTACTACCTGTTGTCCTCCGACGTCCCGGCTATCAACAACAAGCTGGTCGACCCAGCGGAGTTCGGAGCGAAGGGTGACTACTCGATCGATCTCGGCGCCGCAGGCATGGTTGGCGAGCACTGGGTCAGCGCCATCGCCGTGGATCGTTGCCGGCAACATCTCTGCCGAGACACCCAAGAGGTTGTTCCGGGTTCAAGGTGCCGTCCTCACGAGACAGTACAAGTTCGACGAAGGCACCGGCTCGACGCTGTCCTCGAGCTCGATCGCTGGCGAGACCGATCCGCCGAACGTTCCGCCGACCTTCACCCGGTCGGCCACAGGAACCACGTTCGTCCAAGAGCACCCCGATGTGCCCGACGACTACCACCTGCACTTCGACGGCACCGGGTACGCGTCCAGCGCCCAACCTCTCGTCGACACCACTCGCGCCTTCTCCGTCTCGGCCTGGGTCAGGGCCGAGAACCAACCCGGAGCCACCACGCGCACCGTCGCAGCACAGAGAACCTCCACCGGCGATGCATTCGTGCTCGGCATCACGATCGACACAGGCAAGGCATACCCAACGTTCTCGGTGACCGACAGCGCATCGGGGCAGACCAGGACCGCGACGGCGACAACTCCGATCGACCTCGACAAGTGGTACGTCCTCGCTGGCTCCTATGACGACCAGAGCACCCCCCGCCGGCTACACGTCTGGGTCGCCGACACCGAAAACGGCGGAAACCTCAACATGTACCCGAACGCGGCACCGGACCTCCCGGGCACCTTCGCAGCCGCTTCGTCGGTGAGTACCTCCATCGGCGCCGACGTCGTCAACGGGTCCGCACAGGACGCATGGATCGGTGACATCGAAGACGTTCGGTTCTATCGCGACGAAGTCTCCGACGCCGACGTGTCCGCACACCGCAACACCGACCCACTGCCATAGACGGGGACGGCCTACCGAGCCGGAACCGGTCCTCATGTTCGCTTCTCGTGGAAGGCGCATCGCCATGCGAACCTCGCTGTTGAAGAAGACGGTCGTTCTGACCTGCCTGACCTTGACCGCTTCAGGACTGGGTGCCGTCACAAGCGCGGCGAGTGCGCGCCCCCTGACCAAGGCACCGGACGTCCAAGTGGAGCCCTCGATCGGCGGCAAGGACTTCGTCCCCCGCGTCCGGGCGCGGACCGACGCGGCCATGGCCTCGTCGAAGAACTACCAGGTACACGGATCGCTTCCCGCCGCAACCGGTCAACTCCAAATGACTCTCCCGGCGGGCACCAGTGCGCTCGCGCGGGTCCCGGGAACCCCCGTCGCTGTAGGTCGTGCGCGCGCCGAACACCCGGCCAGCCTGACTGCGCCTGTGCCAGATCTGAATTCGGCCACCGTTGAGGTCCTCGGACAACGTGCGGCCCGCGCGGTAGGTGTGCACGGTTTCCTATTCCGCCTCGCCCTCAACGGCACAGGGGCCCCCGCCGCTGCGGCCACCGGCACGACTCCGAGCGTAGTCACGCCGACTCCGACGGCGAGCACGACTCCCGGCCCCGCATCCACGCCTTCCAGTTCCCCGGCCGCGACACCGTCCAGCGGTGTCTTGTCACGGCAACAGCAATCCGTCGAGACGGCGGCGGTGCCGGTGTCAGTGGACTACTCCACCTTCGCTGACGCCTACGGCGGCGACTACGCATCCCGACTGAAACTGGTCGCGGTGCCCGAGTGCGCCCTGGAGACACCCAGACCCGCAGACTGCCCGGCGCCCACGCCCCTCCCGACGACACGGGACACCAAGACCAAAACCCTCCAAGCGACCGCACCGGTCCAGATGACGTCGCAGAAGTCGGCCACGTCGACCTCGAGTGGCGCCATGTTGCTCGCCGCGACCTCCACCGCGTCCGGGGACGAGGGTGATTTCGCCTCAACGTCCCTTGCGCCGGCTTCGGAGTGGGCGGTCGGCACCCAGACCGGAGACTTCTCCTGGAGCTACCCGATCCCCACCGTGCCGGTACCCGGTGGCCTGGCGCCAGACTTGTCAGTCTCCTACTCCTCCCAGTCGATCGACGGACGCACCCAGGCATCGAACAACCAGACCTCCTGGCTAGGCGAAGGGCAGAGCCTGGAACCTGGCTTCATCGAACGCTCCTACGCTGCTTGCGCAGACTCCCAGCCGGTCGGAGAGAAGACCGGTGACCTGTGCTGGAAGTCGGCCAACCAGAACGCGACCCTGTCCTTCCAGGGTCAATCCACGCAACTGGTCAAGGACACCACCACCGGAGAGTGGCGGGCCAAGGACGACCAGGGCTGGCGGATCCGGAAACTCTCCGGAGATCCGAACGGGGATAACAACGGTGAGTACTGGGAGCTCACCGACCAGGACGGCACCCGGTACTACTTCGGCAAGGAGAAGCGCTTCGACACAGACACCGCCGACACGAACTCCGCGTGGACGGTCCCGGTATACGGCGATGACCCCGGTGAACCCTGCCACGCATCGACGTTCGGGCAGTCGCGGTGCGCCCAGGTCTGGCGGTGGAACCTCGACTACGTGGTCGACGTCCACGACAACACGATTTCCTACTTCTACAACGAAGAAACCAACCGGTACGGCGCCAACAACGACAGCGCCCAACCCTCCTACGTCCGCGGTGGATACCTGACGCGAATCGACTACGGCACCGTCGTCGGTCAGGAGAACAGCGTCGCGCCGGCGGCACGCGTGGCCTTCACCGTCGCAGAGCGGTGCCTACCGACCAGCGATTTCGACTGTGACCCGTCCAAACTCAACGATGCGAACGCTTCCTACTGGCCAGACGTGCCGTCCGACCAAATCTGCGACAGCCAGACAACTTGCTCCAACACCAGCCCGGCGTTCTTCTCACGCAAGAGGCTTGTCGCGATCACGCCCCAGGTCCTGACGAGCACCGGATATGCCGACGTGGACCGAATCGATCTCACCCAGTCATTCCCGCTGGCTGGCGACGGGTCCGGTCGCAGCCTGTTCCTGAACTCCTTGCAGCGCACCGGCCTCAACGGCGCCAACACCGCCGTCCCCCCGGTCACGTTCGCGGCGACATTGATGGAGAACCGCGTTCCCACTCTCAACACCGCACCTTTGAGCAAGTGGCGCGTCACCGGAATCACCACCGAGAGCGGTGGGGTCATCACTGTCAACTACAGTGCCAAGGACTGCACCCCTGACGACCTGCCCGCCGACGAGTCGACCAATACCCGCCGCTGCTTCCCGGTGTACTGGGACCTCAACGGCGACGGGACACCGGACAAGAATTGGTTCCAAAAGTACGTCGTCGACAGTATCAGCGAGGCTGACCATGGCGGAACTGTCACCGCCATTCCGACGTACTACACCTACCTCGGCGGCGGAGCCTGGCATTACGACAACAACGAACTGGTCAAGAAGAAGTATCGGACCTGGGGGCAATGGCGGGGCTACAACGAGGTCGAGGTTCGCCAGGGCGATCCCACCGAGACAGGAACGTCCCAGAGCTACGACAAGTACCTCTACTTGCGCGGCATGGACGGCGACCACCTACCCGACGGCAGCACCAGGTCTGTCACCGTGACCGACGGCCTCGGCGGCACCATCACCGACGCCGACCGTTTCAACGGCTTCAAGCGCGAGCACATCCAGAAGTCCGGTGCCACCATCGTCAGCGCAGAAATCAACGACCCCTGGTCCTCCGGAGTAACGGCGGACGACGGCACTGACCGCGCGTACATCGTGCGCACAGGCGCCACTCACGTGCGCAGGCAACTGGTCGGAACCGGCAACTTCGTCAGCTCCACCACGAGCACCGACTACGACGCCGACGGTCTGCCTACCGCGGTCCACGACGACGGCAACGACATCGACCCTGGCGGCGTGCCGGACTCCACCTGCACCCGGACCCAGTACGCACAGAACCGGGCAGCCTGGATCCTGACACCGGTCCAGAAGGAATGGACCGTCAACGTGGGCTGCTCGGTCACCGCAGCGACCAGCGACATCCTCGCCAGCAAGCAGTACTCCTTCGACGGGCAGGCCTACGGCGCGGCCCCCACGAAGGGCGACGTCACAACCGAGCAGACCATGCAAGGCTCTGCCTCCGGCGTCTGGGCGATGAATGTCACCAAGTCCTCCACCTACGACGCCCGAGGCCGGGTGGTGTCGACCACGGATGCGCTCGGCAACACCTCCAGCGTCGCCTACACCCCCGCAGGCACCAGCGGTTCCACCCTCGGCCCGGTCACGAAGACCACCTCGACCAACGCCTTGGGACAAACGACAAGCACGACCTTCGACCCTGCCCGCGGACAGCCGCTGTCCTACACCGACCTCAACGGCCGGGTCACCTCGGCGACCTACGACGGGCTAGGACGAAGGACCGCCGTCTGGCGACCCGGACGCACCCAGGGCACAGACAGCCCTGATCTGAAGTTCGGCTACTCAATCTCCGCCAGCACCTACAGTTACGTATCAACCGACCGGCTGCTGCGCGACGGCACCTACGCTCACTCCTACGGGATCTTCGATGCGAACCTGCGCACCGTGGAAACCCAGGCAGAATCCGCGGGTGCGACAGCTGGCCGCGTGATCACCACCTCCTACTACAACTCCCGCGGTCAGAAGGTCCAAGACGTCGGCCCCTTCACGGTCAACAGTTCTGCACCCTCCGGCACCTACTACGACCCGACCGTCGTGCAGGTGATGAACAACCACCGCCACCTCTACGACGGCGCCGGGCGCCAGATCGCGGAGATCTACCAGCCGAAGAACGACGAAAGCAACGGCGGCTGGCGAACCACCACCGCCTATGACGCCGACAAAGTTAGCGTCGACCCGCCCACCGGCGGGACGCCCACCACCACCGTCACAGACGTACGAGGCAACACGACCCAGCGGGTCGAGTACCTCTCCACCGGCCTCAACGGCACGACCCAAACGACGACCTACCGCTACGACCTCGCCAACCGGATGACCTCCATGACCGACCCGGCCGGCAACGCCTGGTCATGGACCTACGACTTGTCCGGCAATCAGGTCACAGCCACCGACCCCGACGCCGGAACCACCACCACGAACTACAACGCCGGCAACCAGCCCACCACCGTCACCACCGCCAACGGAAGTCTGTTCACCACCTACGACGCCCTCGGACGCCGGACGGCTCTCTACAACGGGACGTCCGCAGACACGACCAAGCTCCGCGCAGCCTGGACATACGACCAAGCCCGCAACGGAACGGCCGTACCCAATGGCATCGGCGAGCTCACCAGCACCACCCGCCTCGCCGGCGTGGGAGGGTCGGGCGCACCCCAATACACCGAGGACGTCACCGGATACGAGATCCACGGCCAACCGACCGGGACCACCACCACGATCCCGAGCATTGCCGGTGAGACCAACGGACCCAGCGGCGCTTCGACCGACACGGTCGCCGGCACCTACACCACGACGATGACCTATCTGACAGACGGGTCGCTGTCTTCCAAGAAGTTGCCGACCGCACCGGGATTCACCGCAGAGACGCTCCGCTACTTCTACGGCCGCCTGGGACAACCGAACAGCATGGGCGGAACCGAATCCCTCGTCAACGCAACGACCTACTCCCCATACGGCGAGCTGCTGCAAACAACGACCGGCACCACCAGCGGCAAGATGTCCTACAACACCTGGTACCTGGACGAAGGCACCCGTCGGCTCACCCGCAACATCGTCTCCGACCAAGCCGTCACCGGTTCCATCACCGACGCCAACTACACCTACGACCAGGCCGGAAACGTCCTCGGAATCGCCGACAACGCCGGCACCAAGGACCTGCAGTGCTTCACCTACGACTACCAGCGCCAGCTGACGAACGCATGGACAAACGCCTCCGGCGCCTGCGGTACTCCCTCCCAGGCGGCCATGTCCACCACCGCAGGGTCCTACTGGTCGTCCTACGCCTATGACGCCATCGGGAACCGCACCTCGCAGACCAGCTATCTCCCTTCGGGCAGCCCGACGATCACCACGTACGGCTACCCCGCATCGGGGTCTGCCTCGACGCTGGATGGGACCTCCGGCGGCCCGCACGCGGTCTCGAGCGTCGTAAGCAAGGTTGGCTCGACCACCACCGCGACAACGTCCTACCAGTACGACCCGGCCGGACAGATGCGCACCCGGGGCGGTCAAACGCTCACGTGGGATCCCGAAGGGAAGCTTGCGACGGCGGTCAACAGCGCCGGGGCTCCAGCGGCGAAGAACGTTTACGACGCCGACGGGAACCGGCTGCTGCGCAAGGACCCGGACGGCACTATCCGGCTGTACCTGGACTCCACCGAAATCACGTTGAAGTCAGGCACGGCGACTTCCCAGCGCTGGTACACCTTCGCAGGGCGAATTGTTGCCACGAGGACCGCCGCCGGGCTGCAACTCCTCTCCACTGACGCGCAGGGCACCGGGCAGGTCCAGATCTCTGCGTTCAATGCGGCCTACACCAAGCGTCGATTCGATCCCTTCGGGAACGCCCGTACGGGAACCAGCTCGCCCTCGGGTACCGCTTGGACTGGTGACCACGGTTTCCTCGACAAGCCAGTCGACCAAAGCGGCCTGACCCAGGTCGGCGCCCGCTACTACGACGCCGCGGTCGGCAAGTTCGTGAGCCCTGACCCTGTTCTGGACACGAGCAACCCGATCCAGACCAACGCCTACGCCTACGCCGGCAACAACCCGACCACGTTCACTGACCCCACGGGACTCAGCTACAACCCGGACGGACCCCAACCCGCGTGCAATCCGAACACCCAGAACTGCGGTGCGAAGGGCGACGGATCGAGCAACGGCTACAGCCAGAACCCGAAGCCGATCGGAAGCACCGCACCGCCCGCTCACCACCTAAGCCCCGAAGCGCAAGCCGCGGTGAAGGAGTTCCAGGACGGCGGACCGGTCGTCAGCGCACTCATAAAGCCCGACCTGCCCACCCAGCAGTACCTGGCCTCTATTGGCTATTCGCAAGCCGACTACATGCTCCTGACGCTGACCAACTCAACGCTTCCCGTCGCCGAGGCGCTCGATGGGTTCACCAGAATGGAGTTGGCGATCCTTGGAGTCGACCCCCAGGCCCCAGTCAGCATGCAGTCGGTTGTCGGCCTCGGCTCATGGCTCCTGCCAGAACTGAAGGTCGCGGCCGCAGCCAGGACCGCGGAGGTCGTAAAGGCTGAGCGGGCGGCTGTCGCCGCAAACACCACAGCGCGCGGGTGGAAGGTCGGCGACCCCATCGAGAATCTGACCAAGGCAGGCAACTCGCCTGCCTGGTCGACAGTTCGAGCGAGGTACTGGAAGAACGCGGCGAACGATGCGCTAGAAGGTGAGTACAGCGCCGCGAACCTTGCCCGGATGAGGGCCGGCAAGCCGCCGCTGCATGACGAACTCGGCGTCCCGATGGAGCTGAATCACATCATCCCGAGGTACCAGGGCGGTGGGCACACCCTCGACAACCTGGAGCCGCTTTGGCCGTGGGAGCATGCCGCCGTCGATCCCTACCGCTTCTACACAGGACCTACCCCATGAGCTCGTTCGACCCGGCGCGACTCCCTGACCGAACTCTCAGCAAGGCCGTGCTCGGGCCCGACGGTCAACCGGCGGTCAAGGTGGAATCCTTGCCGATTGCCATCGGGCAGCGGATAACCCTTACGTTCGAATCTGTCGGACCTCGCTGGCGACAAGGCGTCTTCCTCGCGACGACGGGCCGGCTCACGGCCGCAGGCACGTCAAGTCCTTCGCTCGTACTCTGGAGCGACTCAGCGCCGTCATCGTCGGTGATCGACGTCGCTGAGACCGACGGCCGACTGGTTCTTTACAACATCTGGGACTCCGGTCGAGGCCGCGGCCCGTTTGAGTCTCAAAGCGCCACCTCCGGAATGCATGTCGAGGCCCTCCCGGACGGGTCGCGCCGATACTCGTGCACCGACATCGGCGTCGAGCCTGACTTCAGTCGGATTGTCTTCAGGGTGTCGATCGAATGATCGCCGTCCGACGCGTCGTTGTCGCGTTCGTCGCCAGCCTGGCCACGCTGCTGTTGGCCGCGCCGGTGGCAGCGGTCGCCCCACCGTCGGTGCGGTCGATCGAGGACCTGTTCGACGCGATCACCGGGCCGGCGCCACGCCGCTACCGATGACCGAGACACGCTCACACTGGCTCACCGGGTCGCTCACACCCGCGGCCGCCGGTCGCTGCGAGACTGACCCCATGACCACCCGCACCCAGCAGGCCGCCGGACGCCGCTGGGTGCCTTTCTTCCTAGCCGCTCTGGCGGCGATCCTGGCCGCCACGAGCACATCGGCGTCGGCGGCTGGTGTCGCTGAAACTCGTGTCCGGGCTTCCAGCGTTGTGAGCGACGTACTCGTCGAGCCCCCGCAGTCTGTTGTCGCAGGTCAGCGGCTAGGAAACGAGCCGGCGCAGGTCATACAGGCGGTGGCTACCGGTGTTGCCGCGGAAGACGGAGTGCGCGCGCTCCCGCGTGACGCGTCCGGTAGATTCACTAGCGGCGCGGGAGGAGAATCGGCCGCCACTGCTGCGGGTCGGAGCGCTCACGCGAATTACGAGCACACCTTGGGAGGTGGCGACTACGTGTTCAACCGCGCCCTACCCGGCAGTCTGGACCGGCCAGACGCTGTCAGTTACTCACAGAACATCGTCCGCGAACTCAAGCCGGATACGCCGAGTTCAATTGCGCACGGTTGGCGCCAAGTCAACCGGCACAAGGCCTACCTGGAGGATCTGACCGACGAGAAGTGGACCGCCTACGTGGACGTCTACACCCCATGAGCGCCACGAATCTTGTCAAGGCGTGGATCTCCGGTTGCCTGAAGGACGCTGGCTTCGAAGGTCGAGCTTCCCTTTGGCGGATCAGGGGTCCGGAAGTGCAATGGGTTGTCCAGATTGAAGACCTTCCTCACGGCAGCCGCCTGGGTGTTGACGTGGGTCTGGACCTTCAGAGCGGATCGAATCGCCGCCGGCCCACCGACTGTCCCATTCTTCTGCACTTGGAGAACCTTCCGACAGCCGGCGACTTTGCGGTCATGGAAGCCTTGGACATGAGCTCGACGCTGACGCCTGACCGGCGCCGCGAGGAGATCGAAGGGGCCATCAGAGCGCTGGCCGAGTACGTGACAAACCACGGAACGTTGAGTTCGCTCCGCGCCGCCTACCAAGATGGAGACCTGCGGTCTGCGTTCGTACGGAAAGACGCTCGCGTGACACTTCAAGGGGCAGAGACTCTCTGATCCCGCGCGTGCCGGGTCGCTAGATACTTCGTGTACATCGGCCAGCCACCTCCGAGAGCACGGAGAAGTAGGAGAGTTCCGACTCATGTCCCAAGGGCGCCGAGCGCGGCCGTGTGGTTTCAGTGACGCACGGTTGGGGCTGATGAGGCGCTGCGTCGGCCTGTCCGGGATTGTCGTTCTTGGAATGCCCGGTATGGATCCTCTGGGTCGCCAGCTCGGCGGCACGACAGTCCATCACCGGCTGGTCGAGCAGTCAGTTCACGGCACCCGCCGTGAAGCCCGAGCCCGGGTTCCCGGTGCGTCTTAGCCATGAGCCGTGATCGTGCCTTCGCCACTCGGCGCAACTACTGACGTCCTGCACGTGATCCAATTCTTTGCGACGCCCAATGAGACCCGCGCATGGATTGACGCAGAAGCTTGAACACACCTGCTCCGAGCCCCGATGATCCGCGCGACATCACCGGCGGTCAGCCACTCGTGGTGATCGTCCGGCGGACGGACGCGAGGGGCCTCCCGATCGCGTCGACGCCGGTTAACCTCTGCTTGCTCGGCGGCTCGCTGCTCAGCCACTCGGCGCACCTGGTCCGGATCGAGCGACGGCTCGCCGCCTCGCCAGGTGAGGTCTTGGCGCGGAGTCAGAGTCCCTTGGGTCACGAGCCGGTTTATGGTGTTCGTGGAGCAACTCCGAGCACGGCCGCCCGCGCGCGCCTGATCAGGTCGTCGGCATAGGCATGGAGCCCAGATGCGCGACGCTCTATCTCGCCAAGGTCTCGAAGATCTGCGCCAGCGGCCAACCGAGCTCGGAGTGGGCGAGGAGGGCCTGCCGCGACGCAGCAGCAACGCATTCCTGCGGGTACTGGTGGATCCCCGCAGCGTCGAGGGCGTTCAAGGCGGCGTGGCCTCGGTCACTGGCTCGGCCGATGGCAGGTCCTCGGGCCTGAGGAACAAGCTCTCGAGGAGGCACGCAGGACCTCATCGGGCTCGCCCTAGAGAAGGAAGCGTGGGTCACGGCTCGTTTCGCACCAATGGGCGCCCGGAAATGTGTCTCGGACTCGTCACGAGTAGCTCGTCGGTTCGATTCCGACAGGCGGCTCCGATCGAGGCCCCTGACCTGCGGAAACGCAAGGCAGGGGCCTCTTCGGTGCTCAGCGAGCTGAGCTGCGTCAGGTGGAACTCAGGTGAGACGACGCAGGGCGGCGCACCAGCCGCGTCGATCTCTGTCCCGTCAAGGGACCGGCCGCCGCGTGGAGTCCGCACCTCATAGCGTCCTCACATGATCTGCTGGCCACCGGCACAGGCGTCGTCGAGACGCTACGGCGCATGCGATCGCCCCTTCCCTCTCGTCCTGGCGCAGGACGGGGCCGATGGTGGGTCATGTTCCTGCTCGTGGTCGTCGTCGCCGTCGTCGGAGGGTGGACCTGGCTGAACCGGGACGCCTCGTCGGCCGCGCAACGGATCACCGCAACCGTGGCCCGGGGCACCTACAAGACGACGGTCTCGGCAACCGGCACGATCACGCCGAGCCGGCAGGAGGACCTCTCCTTCTCCTCCCCCGGCACGGTGACGCAGGTCGCTGTCGACGTCGGCCAGAAGGTGCAGAAGGGCGATCTCCTGGCGCGCATCGATGACACCTCTTTGCGCGCGAAGGTCGACGCGGCGCAGGCTCAGGTCACGGCGGCCAGGGCCCAGCTCTCCGGGGACAGCGCCGCCTCCTCGACCCAGCAGGCCTCCGACGAGGCCGCGGTGGTGTCCGCGGAGTCGGACCTCGCCAACGCCCAGGACGCCGTCGACGCGGCGACCCTGAGGGCGCCCTTCGCGGGCACGGTGAGCGCGGTGGGCTTCGCCGTCGGGGACGAGGTCGGCTCGGGGTCGTCGACGCCGACCAGCGGCGGCACCACTGGCAGCAGCACACCGGCCATCACCGTGATCACGCCGCGCTCATTGCAGGTCGACGCGAACGTCTCTGCTGCCGACGTCGCCAAGGTGAAGAAGGGCATGCAGGTCGAGATCACGCCCACGGGAGGGGGCGACGTCGCGTACGGCACCGTGTCGCAGGTCGGTGTGATCGCGTCGGCAGGCGACAGCGGTGCGGCGCAGTTCCCGGTGACCGTCGACGTGACCGGCAAGCCGTCGGGCCTGTACGCCGGCTCGACCGCGGACGTGGCGATCACGGTCAAGCAGGCCACGGACGTGCTCGCCGTCGCCACCGCCGCGCTGCACATGGACGGCGACCAGACCTACGTCTACCTCGTCGAGGGCTCGAAGCGGACCAAGCGCGTCGTCGAGGTGGGCGAGGCCTACGGCGCCCAGACCGAGATTCGCTCGGGGTTGAAGGAAGGCGACGTGGTCGAGCTGATGAGCTTCTCGCCGCCACGCACCTCGAACAACGGGGGCAAGGGCAACAACGGCTTCCGGCTGCCCGAAGGCGGCTTCGGCGGCAACGGCGGCAACCAGCCGCCGGTCATCATCCAGCAGGGCGGGTGAGGGCCCGATGACCCCGGCGTTCGCCTCCGCCCGCACGATCATCGGCCTCGACGGTGTCCGCAAGACCTACGACACCGGCATGGTCTCCGTGGAGGCCCTGCGCGGCATCCACCTGACCATCGAGGAGGGCGAGTACGTCGCCATCATCGGCCCGTCCGGGTCAGGCAAGTCGACGCTGATGCACATCCTCGGCTGTCTCGACGTACCGACGGAGGGTCGCTACGAGCTCGCCGGTCGCGACGTCAGCCACCTCGACGAGACGGCCCTGGCCCGCATCCGCAACCAGGAGATCGGCTTCGTCTTCCAGCAGTTCAACCTGCTGCCCAGCCTGAGCGCTGCTCGCAACGTCGCCCTCCCGCTCGTGTACGCCGGCGTACCTGCCCACGACCGCCATGAGCGCGCCCTGCTCGCGCTGGACCGGGTGGGCCTCTCCGACCGCGCCGACCACCGCCCCGGCGAGCTCTCGGGCGGCCAGCAGCAGCGGGTCGCGGTCGCCCGTGCCCTGGTCACCGAGCCATCGATCATCCTGGCCGACGAGCCGACCGGCAACCTGGACTCGGTGTCCTCGGCCGACGTGCTGGGACTCTTCGGCGAGCTCCACGACTCCGGTCGCACGGTCGTGCTGATCACCCACGAGCAGGACGTGGCCGCGCAGGCCGACCGCGTGGTGGCGATCCACGACGGAGCCATCCAGGAGTCCGCCCACCACGGGATCACCCGATGAGCTGGTGGGAGACGCTGACCACGGCGGTCGACGCCGTGCGCAGCCACCGGCTGCGGTCGGTGCTCACCATGGTGGGCATCGTCATCGGCATCTCCTCGGTCGTCCTCACCGTCGGGCTCGGTCTCGGCGCACAGGACCAGGTCCGCAAGCAGATCGACGCGCTCGGCTCGAACCTGCTCGTCGTCTCACCCGGCAGCAGCACCAGCAGCAGCGGCGTCCGCAGGGGCTTCGGGTCGGCGTCGACGCTGACCCTCGAGGACGCCCAGGCGATCGCAGACCGCGCCGTCGCTCCCGACGTCGCCCGCGTCGCCGCGACGACCACCACGAACTCGGCGCTCGTCGCCGGCACCACGAACTGGACCACCAAGGTCGTCGGCACGACGCCGGCGTGGAAGGACGTCCGCGCCCGCACCCTCGCTTCCGGCCGGTTCTTCACGGCGCGCGATGCCGCCGTGGGTGCGAACGTCGTGGTGCTCGGCACCGAGACGGCGTCGGAGCTGTTCGGGGGCCGCAGCCCGGTGGGTCAGACGGTGACCGTGGACGGCACGGGGCTGACCGTGATCGGCGTGCTCGCCGAGTCGGGCGCCACCTCCTCGGAGGCCAGCGAGGACGACCTGGCCGTCGTACCGATCACGACCGCGCAGCGGCTCAGCGGATCGACGAGCACGTCGGTCTCCGTGGTGTACGTCGAGGCGCGCTCGGCCGGCCTGCTCTCCGCCGCCTACCAGGAGGTGGACGCCGCCCTGCGGACCAGTCACGACGTCACCGAGGCCGACTTCAGCATCGCCACGCAGGACGCCCTGCTGAAGACGGCGAACTCGACGAACCGCACGATGACCATCCTGCTCGCCGGCATCGCGGCGATCTCGCTGCTCGTCGGGGGGATCGGTGTCATGAACATCATGCTGGTCTCGGTCACCGAGCGTGTCCGCGAGATCGGCCTGCGCAAGGCGCTGGGAGCCACCCCCGCCGCCATCCGCCGGCAGTTCCTGCTCGAGGCGTCCCTGCTGGGCGTCGCGGGCGGGGCGATCGGATCGATGGTCGGTGTCGTCGGTGCGCTCGTGCTGCCGCCGGCGATCAACCAGCCGGTGGCGATCTCCGCGCCCGCCGTAGCCGTGGCGCTGCTGGTCGCACTCGGGCTGGGCGTCGGCTTCGGCGTCTATCCCGCGAGCCGGGCGGCGCGGCTCACCCCCATCGACGCGCTCCGCAGTGAATGAGCCCGGCGCACCCGACCACCACCGACCCGAGGAGCACGATGAACCCCACCACGACCCGCCGCCGAACCCGAGCGGGCCGGGCGCTCGCGGCCGCCTGCGGTGCCGGAGTCCTGCTGCTGGGTACCGCTGCCTGTGGCGCTGCCGGCAACGGCGCCGCCGCGGCCGGAGCCGGCGAGCATCCCGGGCAGCAGGCCGGTACGGGGGACCAGCAGGGCCGTCGATTCCCCGGAGCCGTCGGCAGGGTGGCGGCCGTCGCCGACCGCACCGCTCAGGTGCAGGGCATGCAGGGACAGGTCGCGGTGACCTGGACGGCTGGCACCGCCTTCACCACGCAGGTCGCGGCCACGCTCGCCGACGTGAAGGTCGGCGCGTGCGTGTTCGTCGGCTCGGCCGACCAGGCGTCCTCGGCCAGCCCGACGACGACCGTCGCCGCCACCATGGTGCGGATCACGCAACCCGTGGACGGCACCTGCGGGCCGACGATGCGTGGACCCGTGCAGGGCTCCGGGCCCCAGCAGGGGGCACCTCCCTCGGGCTCCCCGGCAGGTGGCCAGCGGCCGCAGTTCCGTGGCATGGGCGGAGCAGTCGGCAAGGTCACTGCGCTGTCGACGGCAGGCTTCACCGTCGCCTCGACCAGGCCGGGAAGCGAGAATGCGACCTCCGTCGCAGTGACCGTCAGTGGGAGCACGGCGTACACGAAAACGGTGGTGGGTGCGGCGAGCGATGTGAAGGTCGGCGTCTGCGTGCAGGCCGAGGGCACCGCCGACGACACCGGAGCGATCACGGCGACCAGGATCGCGATCTCGCCCGCGCAGGGCGGCCAGTGCGGTGGCAGGGTGCGGATGGGGCCCGGGGGCAATGGCACGAACGGCCAGGTGTCCTGAGATGAACCGACGCTCCAGGCGGATCCGGTGGCCGGCGCTCGTGGCCGCCGTGGTGGTCGTCGCCGGCAGCGGCACGGCGTACGCCGTGACTCGGGACGGGTCGACCGCGCACTACCGGACCGTCCGGGCAGCGAGGGGCGACGTCGAGCAGCTGCTCTCGACGAGCGGGACGGTCGACGCGGCCCACCGCGCCGATCTCGAGTTCGGCACGTCCGGCACGGTCGCGGCCGTGACGGTGTCCCTCGGCGACCGGGTCACGAGCGGACAGGTCGTCGCCCGGCTGGAGACCGGTGCGCTCACCTCGGCGGTGACGAAGGCGCGCGCCAGCCTCGCGAGCGCTCGTGCTCGCCTGGAGAGCGACGAGAACACCCAGGCCCAGACCGTCGCTCAAGCGGCGGCCACCTCCCAGACAGGCAAACCCTCCCCGCAGACGCAGCCGACCAAGCCGAAGAGCTCGACCCCCTCGACCTCGACGCCGGCAGCGCTCCAGACGCTGAAGCAGCAGCAGGCAGCCGTCGTCCAGGCACAGGGCGCCGCCAGTGCCGCACTGAGCGCCGCCAAGGACGCGCTCGCCGCCCAGACCGCGGCCTGCGCCGGCGCCTACCAGGACCAGGCCCCTGCCTCGACCGACCCGGCCCAGCCCTCGGCCAAGCAATCATCCCAGCCCTCGGCCACCGCCGACGACAGTGCGTGCTCGGCCGCCCTCGCCGAGGTTCAGGCACGCCAGGCCGACGTCGCGACGGCTCAGGACGGCCTGCAGAAGGCGCTGGACGCGCTCGCCGGGACACTCACCAAGGCGGCGGCGACGTTGTCCGGCAGCACGACCGGCACCGCCGGCCCGGCGGCGTCCTCCTCGGCGCGCAGCGCTGCCACGACCACCGCGCCGACCGGCTCGGCGCCGAGCTCGAGCAACACCGGTTCGTCGACGACTCCGAGCGGGTCGACCGGCACCGTCACTGCCGCTCGGCTCGCGGCGGACCAAGCCGACATCGAGAAGGCACGCGCCGACCTCGTCGACGCCCGCCAGCATCGGGGCCAGGCAGTCCTCCGAGCCACCCGATCCGGCCGGGTCGTCTCCCTTCCGGTGAGCACCGGCGAGCGCGTCTCGGCCGGTGAGGTCGGTGCGGTCGTCGTCGGTGGCGCAGCCGTGACCGTCCGGGCCAGCGTGCCCGAGTCCAGGATCGGCCAGGTCAAGGCCGGCGAGCCCGCGCGCGTGAGCACCCCCGGACAGTCCGGCACCGCCCAGGGCGTCGTGACGGCGATCGGCCTCACCGCCGACAGCTCGTCGGGCACTCCCAGCTACGCGGTGACGGTCACCGTCGAGGACCCCGCCATCCCCCTGCCCGCGGGATCCCAGGCACTGCTGCAGATCGTCGTCGGGACGGCCTCCGACGTCGTCACCGTCCCGACGTCTGCCATCAGCCGTCGAGGGTCGACGGCGACCGTGCGGACCTGGGACGGCACGACGCTCACTCGCAAGCCGGTCACCATCGGCCGGGTCGGGACCAGTGAGGTGGAGGTCACCGGCGGGCTCTCCGTCGGGGACCGGGTCGTGCTCGCCGACCTCGACCAGGCCATCACCGGAGCTGCCGACAGCATCAACAACAGGGGCGGGTTCGCCGGTCCGGGCAACGTCAGGGGCGGTGGTGGGCCGGGCGGGCCGCCGGTCAGGTTCCGCTCCGCCAGCTGACCGACCCGGCCGGCCGGGGACGCCCGGGCCACCATCACCACTATCGTCGGTGGACGTGGCTACGTCTGGTAGACGCAACCTTCGCCCCCTGGCCCTTGCTGTCGCGCTCCTCGGACTTGCTGGCTGTCACTCAGCCGCTGGGTCCACGTCGCACGTCGTCCGGAGCACGCCCAGCAGTGTTCGTGCGACTAGTTCCGCGGCCCCGGGGCCAGCCGCACCATGTCGGGTGTAAGCCCCCACCGAGCTGTTGGGCACGCTGCGCAATCAGTGGCATCGGCCATGGCCGCAGCAGGCCGACCCGTTCTACTCGAGCGTGGCTGGAATCTCTGTGGCGCAGGTCAAGAGCGCCGCCTTCACGGGGGTCGCGCTGGTCAGCACGTCTGACGGTCGCGTGATCTCCGAGCTCGAGCGATTCGACGACCCGACGTCGGATCAGGCGGGCGGGGCGTTCGACGGCTCCTACGCGGTCTGGAAGGACTACCGCACGCCGGCCGACCTGAGCGACTTCACCGTGCACGTGTGGAACCGCCAGTCCGGGGCCGTCAGAACGGTCGGAGCCGCCCACCGAGACGCGCACGGCGCGATCGCCCCCAGCCCCTGGCAAGACCCGGTTGTCTCCGGGGGCTACGCCGCCTGGGTCGAAGGGCTTGACCAGGCTGGCCGCGGCGAGATCGTGCTGCTCGACCTTCACACGATGCGTCGACACATCGTCCGGCGCGGTCACCCCGGGTGGCTCGCTCTCACACCGCACCTGCTGATCTGGTCTGAGTCGCCCACGCCCGGGGCCGAGACCGTGGTGCACGCCATGGAGCCGTCGACCCGACGAGCCGTGCCCGTCCCGGTTGCACTTGCGAACGCAACCGGGGCGTGGGGGTTCGTCAGCGACGGTCAAGGCTGGGCATGGGTGGGTGACGACTCGAAAGCGGTCTACCTCGCGCCGTCAGCGGACCAGGCGCCGACCCGAGTGATGGGCGTATCGATGGGCGGATTCAGTCCGCCCCTGACGATGGTGCACGGCGCGCTGGCCGTTCCGCTGTCGGCAGGTGGGCTGGTGCTGGTCAACACGCGAACTCGCTCGTACGCCGTACTGCCGGATGCCGGGTTCGCGAGCGCGGCGGGGACGTCGTTGCTCGTCCGGCAGGAGAATCGGTCGAAGCAGACGACCGTCCGGTCACCGGCGGAGATCTCTGGCGCCGCACTCTCGGCGATGCACTGCTGAGGTCCAGCACACCCGGCCGACACACCGGCGCGCGGCGAGGAGTTGTCGCCCGCCGCTCGGGTAGACACTGAGCCGTGGACACGACGTCGCCGGTGTTCCTGGCCCTCGACCTGACCGGCACCTTTGCGTTCGGGTTGAACGGTGCGCTGACGGCCATCCGGGTCGCGCGGCTCGACATCGTCGGGGTGGTGACGCTCGGGATGTTCACCGCGCTCGGCGGCGGGATGATCCGCGACATCCTGCTCGGTGCGCTGCCGCCGGCGACGTTCCAGGACTGGCGCTACCTGACCGTTGCCGCGGGAGGCAGCCTGGTGGCGTTCGTGTTCGGGCGCGAGCTGGACCGGCTCGCGATGCCGATCAACGTGCTGGACGCCGCCGGGTTGAGCCTGTTCGCGGTCGCCGGTGCGCTCAAGGGGCTGGACCTCGGGGTCGGCCCCGCGCAGGCGGTGATCCTCGGGGCTGTCACCGGGGTCGGCGGCGGGACGCTGCGTGACGTGCTGATCCGCGAGGTCCCCGCGGTGCTGAGCAGCGGCCTGTATGCGATCCCGGCACTGGTGGGGGCCCTCCTCGCCGTCCTCGGCGACCAAGCCGGACTGCCCGGCCTCCCCTCCGCGGTGGTCGCTGCGGTCGTGTGCTTCACCATCCGCATGCTCGGCGTGCACTACGGCATCGACGCGCCCGGACCGCCGGGCACCAGGCGCGACGCATGATGGAAGGCATGACCTCAGCAGCTACCGTGCTCCAGCGCCTCGATACCGTCCGTGGCTGGCAGGAGGACTTCTACCGCGACCTGCATGCCCACCCCGAGCTGCCGCACGCCGAGCACCGCACCGGGGAGAACGTCGCGGCTCGGCTGCGCGAGGCCGGCTGCGAGGTTCACTCGGGAGTCGGTGGCACCGGCGTGGTCGGGATCGTCCGCAACGGCGACGGGCCCACGGTGGTGCTGCGCGCGGACATGGATGCCCTCCCGGTGCACGAGCAGACCGGTCTGCCGTACGCGAGCACGCAGATCGCGGACGACGGGTCCCCGGTCATGCACGCATGCGGTCACGACGTCCACGTCACCTGCCTGCTCGGCGCGACGACCCTGCTGGCACGGGCCACCGACCAGTGGGCCGGCACCCTGGTCGCGGTCTTCCAGCCCGCGGAGGAGACCGCCGACGGGGCCAGGAGCATGCTCGACGACGGACTGGCAGGCCTCGTCGGGAAGGCCGACGTCGCGATGGCCCAGCACGTGCTGCCCTACGCCGCCGGGAGTGTGCTCACCCGCCCGGGGCCGACGCTGTCCGCCGCGGACAGCATGCGGATCACCGTGCACGGCCGCGGAGCCCACGGGTCCATGCCGCAGGCTGCGGTCGATCCGGTCGTGCTGGCGGCCATGATCGTAGTCCGCCTCCAGACCGTGGTGGCCCGCGAGGTGGCACCGGGCGACACCGCGGTCCTCACCGTCGGCAGCGTGCAGGCCGGCACGAAGAGCAACGTCATCCCCGACCACGCCGTGTTGCAGCTCAACGTCCGCACGTACGACGACCACACCCGCACCGCGGTTCTCGACGCGATCGAGCGCATCGTCCGCGCCGAGTGCGCCGCCTCGGGGTCGCCCCGGGATCCCGAGTTCGAGCTGTTCGACCGCTACCCGCTCACCGACAACGACGCCGACGTCACCGCCCGGGTCGCCGAGGCGTTCGGTTCCTTCTTCGCAGACCGGGCCGGCACGTTGCCCCAGCAGAGCGCCAGCGAGGACTTCAGCGACATCCCGAAAGAGCTCGGGATCCCCTACACCTACTGGGGCATCGGCGGGATCGACGCCGACGTCTACCGCGCCGCCGAACAGGCGGGCCGCGTCTCCCAGGACATCCCCGTCAACCACTCCGCCACGTTCGCGCCCGTCATCCAGCCCACGCTGGACACCGGCACCGAGGCCATGGTCGTCGCCGCGCTCGCCTGGCTCGGCGGCACCTCCGCCTGACCGGGGCCCGGTCGTCAGTCCGCGACCGGCGCCTCCTCGCCCCGCGCGCCCGCGGCCAGGAGTGCAGGGGACTCCGCCCGCCCGTCGAGGACGCGGCTGGTCCGCCGGGAGGCTCGCCACCCCTCCTGAGTGCGGACGAGGTCCCAGTGGTTGGCGGTGGCGCGCCGGACGACAAAGTGACCGTCCTCCTGCACGACCATCAGCGAGTGCCCGACCGCGACGGCGCGGTCGCCGTCGATGGTCACGTGGACCGGCCCGACGACGTGGGCGCACCCCGCCTGGATCCACGACTGGTGGGCCTTCGAGAGCACCATGGCGGCGAGCTGATCGTGCCCCTCGAGGTAGACCTCGTCGACGTCGTAGACGCCGTCGCTGGTCCAGAGCTCGGCGACCTCGGGGGCGGCGCCGGCGTCGACCAGCGGTCCGTACGCCGCGACCAGCTGCCTGATGTCGCGCTCGTCCTCGAGGTGGCGCAGCCGCGCCTCCAGCTCGGCGATCCGGTCCATGTCAGTCTCCACTCGTCAGGTCCGCCAGCTCGGCCACGGCGGCCAGCTGGTCGCAGTAGTCGTCGGCCGACGTCGCGCTGATGCTGGCACTGATGACGGTGGCGCCGGCGTCGTGCACCCGCTCGAGCCGCGCCCGTACGCCGGCCGGGTCGTTCGCGGGGTCGAGCGGACGCCCCGCGGAGAGCACCACCTCGAAGTCGTGCCCGGGCGACGCTTCGTCGAGCATCGTCCGCAGTTCGTCCAGGGGGAGCCCGAACGGCACCCAGCCGTCGCCCAGCTCGACGGCCCTCCGCAGTGACCGCCGGGTCCGGCCGCCGACCCAGAGCGGCACTCGCGCCTGGACCGCGTGCGGCTCGACCACGAGCCCGTCGTAGTCGTAGTGCGTGCCCCGGTAGGACGGTGTGCGCTCCGAGAGCGAGGCCCGCAGCGCGGCCAGGGCGTCGTCGGCGATCGCGCCGCGGCCGTCGTACGCCGCCCCGAGCAGCTCGAACTCCTCCTGCAGCGAGCCGACCCCGACGCCGAGCACGAGCCGGCCGCCGCTGACCAGGTCGAGCGTGCCGTAGCGCTTCGCGATCTCGAGCGGGTGGTGGTAGCCGAGCACGAGCACCTGCGTGGCCAGCCGGATCTGCGTGGTGCGCGCGGCGAGGTAGCCGAAGGTCGCGAGCGGATCCCAGTACGTCGCCCCGCGCTGCTCGGCGACGTCCGCGGGGACGGCGACGTGCTCGCTGCAGGTGAGGTGGTGGAACCCCAGGCGGTCGGCGTGCTCGGCGATCTGGGCCAGCTCGCCGATCCCCGCGCCGAGCTCCCACGACCCGTGCGCTCCGGGCACGCGGGTGACCACGGGGCTGACGATGCCGATCTGCATGGTCCATGAGTACCCGCTCGGGCTCGCCGGCAGCCGGGCGGCTCCCGGTGACCGGAAACCGTGCGCATGAGTCGCATCCGGATCTTGACGGCGGCGGCGGCGACCGTGTTACCGTCTGAAAACCATAAATGTTTTCAGTTTTGAGCAGGCAGCAGGGGAGCGAGCATGTCGGTTCTGGCCGTGGGGGCGGACGAGACGATGGCGCCGGAGCGCGCGACCGAGCGGCCGGGCCTGCCGCCGTCGATGGTGGAGCGAATGACGCTGATCCTCGACGCGTTCGAGTCGCCCAGCACCCGGCTCACTCTCGAGCAGGTCGCGCGGGCCACGCACCTCCCGCGCTCCACGGCGCACCGGATCCTCGACCAGCTCGTCCGGCTCGAGTGGCTCTCGCACTCGTCGTTCGGCTACGCGCTGGGCGCGCGCTCGCTGGGCCTGGGCGGCAACGCCGGCGGCCACCTCGAGCTGCGAGAGGCAGCGGCGGGCCCGCTCCACGACCTGCAGATCAGGACCGGCCTGGTGGTCCACCTCGCTGTTCTCGACGGCGCTGAGGTGCGATACCTGGACAAGGTCGGCGGTCGCTTCGCCGCCGCCGTCCCGTCCCGCGTCGGCGGTCGCGCACCGGCGCACTGCACCGCGCTCGGCAAGGCGATGCTGGCCTGGTTGTCCGCCGAGGAGGTCGAGTGCCTGGTGGTGCCCGCCCTCGGCCGGAAGACCAGCCGCACCATCTGCGACGTCACGACCCTGCACCAGGAGCTGCGCAGGATCCGCGCCCGGCGTGGCCTGTCCTTCGAGCGCGGCGAGTGCTTCCCGGAGATCTCCTGCGTGGCCGCCGCGGTGCGCGGACCGGAGGGTCCCGTCGCGGCGATCTCGCTGGTCGGTGACGCCCGGACGCCGCTCGAGCGGGTCGCGCCGCTGGTCGTCGACGCCGCGCGCACCGTCACCGGTGCGCTCTTTCCGTCACTGCGGCCGGAGGCGGACGCTCCCGCAGGAGCCGTACGCCGGTCCGCACGTAAGGCAGCCGCCGGCGCAGGTGGCGCCTGGTCGCCGCAGGCGATCGACCGGATGCTCGCGGCGACGGAGTCCGGCGACTGGTTCTGACGCCGGTCAGCCCCAGCGGTCGCCGAAGCCCCACCGCGTGGGTGCCGTGACCGTGGGCGTCTCGACGCCGAACGTGCCGCGGAAGAACAGCAGCGGGCGCCCGTCCTCGGAGCGCTCGAGCTCGCGGACGCGGCCGATGACGACGTCGTGGTCGCCGGCGACGTGGACGTCCTCGACCTCGGCGTGGACCCGCATCAAGGCGTCGGGCAGCGACGGCGTACCCCACCGCGACCGCGTCCAGTCCAGACCGTCGAAGCGCCGTCCCCGGCTCGACCCGAAGCGGTCGCACAGGTCGACCTGGTCCTCGCCGAGCACGTTGACGGTGAACCGCCCGACGTCCGGATCCGTGGCCAGCTCCGGCCCCTGTGGTCGGCGCAGAACAGCACCAGCGGAGGGTCGAGCGACACCGAGGCGAACGACTGACAGGCGAACCCGACCGGCTCGCCGTCGGCCAGCCCGGTCACCACCGTGACGCCGGTGGCGAAGCAGCCCATCGCGGCGCGCATCAGCTCCGGTGTCACGCCCTCAGCAGACGTCCCGAGGTCAACGGCAGGTGCGCTCATGCGCCGACCGTAGGAGGAGAGGCGCATGGCACCGGGCCCGGTCTCCCGCTGATCGGGATGGTCGGCCCGGATCGGCTCCGATGCTTCCTACTGTCGCAGCGTGAGTGGACAGACGAGCGAGATCGACCTGACCCGCGACGGGACGCTGCGCGAGGTCGAGACCTCTCGCGGCGTGCTGCGCTACCACGAGGCGGGCGACGGACCGCCGTTGCTGATGCTGCACGGATCGGGACCCGGGGTCACGGGCTGGCGGAACTTCGGCGACAACCTCGTCGCGTTCGCGCCGCACTTCCGGTGCCTGGTGCTGGAGTTCCCCGGCTTCGGGGTCAGTGACCCGACCGACCAGCACCCGATGGCAGCGGCGTTCCCGGCCGTCGGCGACCTGCTCGACGCCCTGGAGCTCGACCGCGTCGACCTCATC
The DNA here is from genome assembly GCA_036261595.1 of Marmoricola sp. Taxonomy (GTDB): domain Bacteria; phylum Actinomycetota; class Actinomycetes; order Propionibacteriales; family Nocardioidaceae; genus Marmoricola. The sequence continues at coordinate 49,593 of DATAKN010000118.1, read as the reverse complement.
GGCAACTCGATGGGCGGCATCGTCGGGACGCGGTTCGCCATCGCGCAGCCGGACCGGGTGCGCCGGCTGGTGACCGTGGGCGGCATGGGTCGGAACATCGTCAGCCCGGCTCCCGGCGAAGGCATCAAGCTGCTCGTGGAGTTCACCGAGGACCCGACGCGTGAGCGCCTGGTGCAGTGGCTGGAGTCGATGGTCTTCGATCCCGCGCTGGTCACCGAGGAGCTGATCGAGCAGCGGTGGGCCCAGGCGACCGATCCCGACACCCTCGCGAGTGCTCGGCGGATGTACGGCCGCGGCGTCCTGGAGGCCGTGGCCAAGGCAGCCGCCGCGTCCGACGAGCCGCCGTACTGGGCGATGCTGCACAAGATCCGCGCCCGGACGCTGCTCACCTGGGGACGCGACGACCGGGTCAGCCCGGTGGACATGGCGCTGCTGCCGATGCGCACCATTCCCGACGTCGAGCTGCACGTGTTCCCCCACTGCGGACACTGGGTGATGATCGAGCAGAAGTCGGCCTGGGAGAGCACCGTGTTGGCGTTCCTCCTCCGCGGCGAGGACGCGCGATGACCGGGGCTCACCTGGGGTGGGACCACGAGGTCGACTTCCTCGTCGTCGGGTCCGGCGGTGGCGGCATGACCGCAGCGCTCGCGGCGCATGACGGCGGGCTCAGCGCGCTCGTCGTCGAGAAGGGCAAGCGGTACGGCGGCAGCACGGCGATCTCCGGCGGAGGCATCTGGATCCCGAACAACCCGACGCTGCGTCGCCATGGGCATGCCGACTCGCGGGAGTCGATCCGCCGCTACCTCGACGTGCTGACCGAGGGCAAGGTGCCCGCCGCCCGTCTGGACGCGTACGTCGACCACGGTCCGGCGACGATGGAGCTGCTCGAGCGGTCCCGGTGGATGGAGCTGGCCTGGACGCGGGGCTACGCCGACTACCACCCCGAGTACGACGGCGGCCGCCCGCTCGGCCGGTCGGTCGAGCCCGAGCCGTTCGACACCCGCAAGCTCGGGGAGGACGAGCAGTACCAGCGGCCCAACAGCCTGAAGGGCCCGCTCGGGCTGTGGGTGACGGCCAAGGACTACCACGACCTGGCCATGGTCAAGCGCACCTGGCGCGGCCGGTGGGCGTCGGTGGTCGCGGCGTGGCGGGTGTCGTCCAACGTCGTCCGCCGCCGGCACATGGCGACCGGTGGCCGGGCCTTGGTCGCGCGGCTGCGGATGATGCTCAAGGACGCCGGCATCCCGTTGTGGCTGCGGACGCCGATGACCGAGCTGGTGGTCGAGAACGGCCGAGTGGTTGGTGCTGTCGTGGATCGCGAGGGCGAGCCGGTGCGGGTCGGTGCCAGACGCGGCGTGCTCCTCGCCTGCGGCGGGTTCGAGCACAATCCGGTGATGCGCGAGGCCTTCCTGCCCGACGTCGCGCAGCCGGACCACAGTCTGGGTGCCCGCGAGAACACCGGCGACGGCATCCTCATCGGGCAGCGGCTGGGCGCGGCGCTCGACTTCATGGACGACGCGTGGTGGATGCCGTCGCTCGAGCACCCGGCCGGTGCGACCATCCCGCTGGTGTCCGAGCGCGCCATCCCCGGCCACGTGATCGTGTCCGCCGACGGCCGGCGCTTCACCAACGAGGCGTCGCCGTACGTGAACTTCGTGCACGACCAGCTCGCCGGCAAGCACGACCCGGCCTGGTTCGTCATGGACGCTCGGGCGCGGTCCCGGTACCCGTTCGCCCAGATCCTGCCCAGGCGGCCGTTTCCGCAGGAGTACTACGACGCCGGCACGGTGCATCGGGCCGACACGATCGGCGACCTGGCGGAGGCGATCGGCGTACCGGCCGCCGCGCTGACCGCCACCGTCGAGCGGTTCAACGAGTTCGCCCGCTCCGGGACCGATCGGGACTTCGGGCGCGGTGCCTCCGCGCACGACCGGTACTACGGCGACCCGACGCTGCCGAACCCGAATCTCGACGTCATCGACCGGGCGCCGTTCTACGCGGTCCGGATCCAGATCGGCGACCTGGGCACCAAGGGCGGTCTGGTCTGCGACGAGCACTCCCGGGTGCTGCGCGAGGACGGCTCGGTGATCGGCGGCCTGTACGCGACCGGCAACACCAGCGCGTCGTTGATGGCCAACGAGTACGCCGGCCCCGGCGCCACGATCGGGCCGGCGATGGTCTTCGGCTACCTCGCTGCCCGGCACGCGGCAGCCGGCGAGGCGGACTGAGCCATGCCGCGGGTCCGGGTGCTGGAGGTGGTCCGCGAGACCGCGGACGCGCACACGCTGGTGATCGAGCCCGTGTCCGGGGACGCGCTCCAGTACGCCCCGGGCCAGTTCCTCACCGTGAGGGTGCCCACCGCGCAGGCACAGGGGGCCGCCCGCTGCTACTCGCTCTGCACCTCGCCGCACGGGGACGACCGGCCCGCGATCACGGTCAAGCGCACCGCCGGCGGCTTCGCATCCAACTGGATCTGCGACCACGTGGTCGCGGGGACCGAGCTGGACGTGCTCCGGCCGGCCGGGACGTTCGTGCCGCGCGACCTGGACGCAGACCTGCTGCTGCTCGCGGCCGGGAGTGGCATCACGCCCGTGCTCTCGATCGCCAAGTCCGTGCTGCGAGCCGGCCGCGGCCGGGTGCAGCTGGTCTACGCCAATCGCGACGAGGCGTCGGTGATCTTCCGTGACCTGCTCGCGTCGCTGGCCGAGGAGCACGCCGAACGGTTCGGCGTGGTGCACTGGCTGGAGTCGGTGCAGGGCCTCCCGCGACCGGCGTCCCTACGCGCCCTCCTCGCCCCGTACGCCGACCGCGAAGCCTTCCTCTGCGGCCCGCAGCCGTTCATGGACCTGGCGACGACCGTGCTGCGCGACATCGGAGCGGACGAGAGCCGACTGCACGTCGAGCGGTTCGTCTCGATCGACGGCGATCCCTTCGCCGAGGTCGAGGTCGCCGACGACGCCGCTCGGTCCGTCGACCTCGAGGTCACCCTGGACGGCACCACGACCGCGCTCGCCTGGCCCTCGACCGGCATGCTCCTGGACGTGCTGCTCGCGGCCGGTGTCGCAGCTCCGTTCTCCTGCCGGGAGGGCAACTGTTCGGCCTGCGCGTGCGTCGTCCTCGACGGCGAGGTCGAGCTCGCGCACAACCAGGTGCTCGACGAGACCGACCTGGCCGAAGGGCTGATCCTGGCCTGCCAAGCACGACCGCGCTCATCCGTGGTGCGGGTCAGCTTCGACGGCTGACCGGCGTACGACGGACGTCCCGGTCACCGGGAGAGCCCCGACCCCGAGCCCGGGGCCGGTGGAACCGTGACGTCGTGCTCGACGGCGACGTGGTCGCCGGTCCGGGCCGGAGAGAGGAGGACCGGGCATGAGCAGCCGCCGCGCGACCGCCGCGATCATCGGGTCCGGCAACATCGGCACCGACCTGATGTACAAGCTGCAGCGATCCGAGAACGTCGAGCCGCGCTGGATGATCGGGGTCGATCCCGACAGCCCCGGTCTCGCGCGGGCCGCGCAGGCAGGCCTGGTCGCCTCGCACGAGGGCGTCGACTGGCTGCTCGCCCAGCCCGAACTCCCCGACCTCGTCTTCGAGGCCACGTCGGCCTACGTCCACCGCGCCAACGCGCCCCGGTACGCCGAGCTCGGCATCCGTGCCGTGGACCTCACCCCGGCCGCCGTGGGACCCGCGGTGATCCCCCCGGTCAACCTCGAGCAGCACCAGGACGCACCGAACGTCAACATGATCACCTGCGGTGGACAGGCCACGATCCCGATCGTGGCCGCGGTGTCGCGGATCACCCAGGTCGACTACGCCGAGATCGTCGCCAGCGTCGCGTCGCCCTCGGCGGGACCGGGCACGCGGGCCAACATCGACGAGTTCACGCTGACCACCAGCCGCGGCATCGAGACGATCGGCGGTGCTCGCAGGGGCAAGGCGATCATCATCCTCAACCCGGCCGAGCCGCCGATGCTGATGCGCGACACCGTCTTCTGCTCGATCGCGCCTGATGCCGACCGGGACGCGATCAGCGAGTCGATCCGCCGGATGGTCGACGACGTGGCGGCGTACGTGCCCGGCTACCGGCTCCGTGCGGAGCCGCAGTTCGACGAGGCCACACCGATGTCGATGGACCTGGCCCGGGTGGCGGTGTTCCTCGAGGTCGAGGGCGCGGGCGACTTCCTCCCGCCGTACGCCGGCAACCTCGACATCATGACCGCGGCCGCGGCGAGGGTCGGCGAGGTGCTCGCCCGGCAGGTCCTCGAGCAGGAGGTCGGCGTCTGATGCCCTACGACGACAGCCTCGACATCCGGGTGACCGACTCCTCGCTGCGGGACGGCTCCCACGCCAAGCAGCACCAGTTCACCGTGCAGCACGTGCGCGACATCGTCGGCGCACTCGACGCCGCCGGCGTGCCGGTCATCGAGGTCGCCCACGGCGACGGGCTCGGCGGGTCGTCGTTCAACTACGGGTTCAGCCACACCCCGGAGCAGGAGCTGATCAAGGCTGCGGTCGAGACCGCGACCACGGCGAAGATCGCCTTCCTCATGCTGCCCGGCGTCGGCGTCAAGGACGACATCCGGGCCGCCGCCGACCACGGCGCCACCATCTGCCGGATCGCGACGCACTGCACCGAGGCCGACGTCTCCGTGCAGCACTTCGGGCTGGCGCGCGACCTCGGACTGGAGACGGTGGGCTTCCTGATGATGTCCCACAGCCAGCCGCCGCAGGTCCTCGCGCGGCAGGCGCGGATCATGGCCGACGCCGGCTGCCAGTGCGTGTACGTCGTCGACTCGGCCGGTGCACTCGTCCTCGAGGACACCGGTGACCGGGTCGCGGCACTCGTCGCCGAGCTCGGGGACGACGCGCAGGTCGGCTTCCACGGCCACGAGAACCTCGGGCTCGGCGTCGCGAACTCCGTGATCGCGGTCCGGGCGGGCGCCACCCAGATCGACGGCTCGACCAGGCGGTTCGGCGCGGGCGCGGGCAACACCCCGGTCGAGGCCTTCGTCGCCGTGGCCGAGAAGCTCGGGATCCGCACCGGGATCGACACGCTCGCGATCATCGACGCCGCCGAGGACGTGGTCCGTCCGGTGATGGACACCGAGTGCCTGCTCGACCGGCTCTCGCTGACCATGGGTTACGCGGGTGTGTACTCCAGCTTCCTCAAGCACGCCGACCGCCAGGCCCAGAAGTACGGCGTCTCCGGCGCCGAGATCCTCGTCGAGGCCGGCCGCCGCAAGCTGATCGGCGGCCAGGAGGACCAGCTCATCGAGATCGCCGTCGGCCTCGCCGAGCGCCACGCGGCCGACCGCCCACGAGAGAAGGCACTGTCATGACCAACCCCACGCTCACCGCCGTCGAGGAGCACGCCGAGGAGATCGCCGCGCTCGGCCCCGAGAACGAGCGTCTCGGCAAGCTCGCCGACCGCGCCGCCAAGCTGCTGCGGGAATCCGGTGCGGTCAAGATGCTGCAGCCGGCCGAGCACGGCGGCGCGGAGGCGCACCCGCGCGACTTCGCCGAGGCCGTGATGCGACTGGCGTCGCTGGACGGCTCGACCGGCTGGGTGGCCGGCATCGTCGGCGTGCACCCCTGGGAGATGGCGCTGTGCGACCCGAAGGTCCAGCAGGAGATCTGGGGCGAGGACCAGGAGACCTGGATCGCGTCGCCGTACGCGCCGATGGGCGTGCTGCGGCCGGTCGACGGCGGTTACGTCTTCAACGGCCGCTGGCAGTTCTCCTCGGGCACCGACCACTGCGACTGGATCTTCCTGGGCGCCTTCCTCGGTGACGAGAACGGCGAGACGCTCAGGCCACCGCAGAACTACCACGTGATCCTGCCGCGCTCCGACTACGAGATCGTCGAGGACACCTGGGACGTCGTCGGGCTGCGCGGAACCGGCAGCAAGGACATCGTCGTCAAGGACGCCTTCATCCCTGAATACCGTGCCGTGCCGTTCTCGCGGATGATGGACGGCTCTGCGCTGCGCGACTCCGGCCGCACGAACCCGACGTACGGCGTGCCGTTCACCACGATGTTCCCGCTCGGCATCACCTCCGCGGTGATCGGCATCGCCGAGGGCGCGCTCGCCGCGCACCTGGCCTACCAGCGCACCCGCGTGCAGATCACCGGCACTCGAGCCAAGGACGACCCCTACGTGCTGTTTGCGATCAGCGCCGCCGCTGAGGAGATCAAGGCATCGCGCACGGCCATGCTCGACAACGTCTCGCGGTTCTACGACAAGGCGGCTCGCGGTGAGCAGGTCTCGCTGGCCGAGCGAGCCGCGTCGCGGCGTACGCAGGTGGCGGCGGCGTGGCGGGCCGTGCGCGCCATGGACGAGGTCGTCGCCCGCAGCGGTGGCAACGGGATGCGGATGGACAACCCGATCCAGCGGTTCTGGCGCGACGGTCACATGGGCCTCGTGCACGCGATCCACGTACCGGGGTCGGTGTTCCACGCGTCGGCACTGACCGACCTCGACGTCGAGCCGCCGGCCGGTCCGATGCTCTCGATGATCTGACGACCAGTTGAAGGGATCCACACGATGACCGAGATCCGTGGCCTCGGGTACCTCCGGGTCCAGAGCCGGGACGTCCCACGCTGGCGCGAGCTCGCGGTCGAGGCGCTCGGCTTCGCCGAGACGACCGGGCCCGAGCCGGACGGCCTCCACCTGCGGATGGACGAGCGGGCCGCACGGCTCGTCGTGCTCCCGGGCGAGTCCGACCGGGTGCTGGCCGTCGGCTGGGAGGTGCGCGACCAGTTCGCGCTCGCCGCCGTCGGCCGTGCCGTGGAGGCTTCGGGTACGGCGGTGAAGGTGCTCACCGAGGAGGAGTGCCAGGAACGACGGGTCGACTCGGCGATCGCGTTCGACGACCCGTCGGGCACGCGGGCCGAGGTGTTCTTCGGCCCGGTCCTCGACCACGATCCCGTGCGGACGCGGTGGATGCAGAGGTTCGTCACCGGCGAGCAGGGGATGGGACACGTCGTGCTGCCCACGACCAGCTTCGAGGAGGTGGAGACCTTCTACACCGAGGTGCTGGGGTTCCTGCCGCGGGGCTCGGTCAAGATGAGCCGGCAGGAGCCCGGTGCGAAGCCCCGCCGGGTGCGATTCCTGGGCGTCAACCAGCGGCACCACAGCCTGGCGATCTGCCCCGCACCCCACGGCGAGCCCCCCGGTCTGGTGCACCTCATGGTCGAGGTGGACTCCCTCGACGCGGTCGGGCGCGCACTCGACGAGGTCAACCGGCGCGGGTTCTCGGTCTCCTCGACGCTGGGTCGCCACACGAACGACAAGATGGTGTCGTTCTACGTCCGCGCGCCCGGTGGCTGGGACCTGGAGTACGGCACCGAAGGCATGCTCGTCGACGAGACCCACTACACCGCCGAGGAGATCACCCGGGACAGCTACTGGGGCCACGACTGGTCCGGCTCCGAGCCGCTGGCGGCGTTCGCGCCGCCGCAGCGCTGAGGAGCCGGACGTGGTCGGTCCTGTGCCGGCGGCCGAGGTCGCGTCGTACGACGCCGAGGTCGACGTCCTCGTCGTCGGCTTCGGCTGTGCGGGTGCGGCCGCGGCGTACGAGGCCGTGACTGCCGGTGCCGACGTTCTCGTCCTCGAGCGGGCCAGCGGTCCCGGCGGCTCCTCGGCGCAGTCGGGCGGTGAGCTCTACCTCGGCGGCGGCACCAGCGTCCAGCAGGCATGCGGCTTCGACGACGACGCGGACAACATGTACGCCTACCTGCGGGCCGCGCTCGGACCGCACGCCGACGAGGAGAAGCTGCGGCTCTACTGCAACGGCAGCGTCGAGCACTTCGAGTGGTTCGCCGCCCGCGGCGTGCGGTTCGAGCCGTCGCTGTACGACGCCCCGAGCTGGATGCCGCCCACGCGCGATGGCCTCATGTGGCTGGGGGAGAACGCGTGGCCGTTCGACACCGTCGCCCGGCCGGTGCCTCGCGGCCACCGTCCCGCGACCGAGGGCTGGGCCGGCCACACCCTCATGGACGCGCTGGTCTCGGCATGCGCGGCCGCCGGTGTCCGGTCGGTGACCGACACCCGCGCGGACGCCCTCGTCGTCGACGGCGGCCGGGTCGTCGGGGTGCGCGGCCGGCGCTTCGGCGCCGACGTGATCTATCGCGCGCGCCGCGGCGTCGTGCTGACCACCGGTGGCTTCGTCGACAACGAGGAGATGCTCGCCGACCACGCCCCGGTCCTGCTCGGGCACGGGAAGGTCAGCGACGGGCTCGACGACGGGTCGGGCATCCGGATGGCGATGGCCCTCGGCGCCGCCGTGCGCCGGATGTCGGTGGTCGAGGCCGCGTACACAGCGCTCCCGGCGATGGTGTGCCGCGGCATGCTGGTCAACGGCCTCGGCCGGCGGTTCGTCAACGAGGACGTCTATCCGGGGGTCTTCAGCCACGCCGCGCTGCTCCAGCCGGGTCCGTGCTGGGTGATCCTCGACGAGGAGGGCCTGGAGGCGGTCCCCGAGCAGGACCGGTGGGGCGTGCGCCCGACGTACGCCGCGGAGACGCTGGCCGAGCTCGAGGGCGACCTCGGTCTTCCGGCCGGATCGCTCGAGGACACGGTCGCGGCGTACAACCGGCACGCGGCAGACGGCGAGGATCCCTACTTCCACAAGGCGAAACGCTGGGTGCGGCCGCTGGCCGGGCCGTTCGCTGCGGTGGACCCACGGCTCGGGTTCGGAGCCACCGGCTCGAGCCCGTCGGGGACCGGCTTCTCCGGCTTCACCCTCGGTGGGCTGCACACGACCGTCGACGGCGAGGTGCTCGCCGTGGACGGCATCCCGGTTCCGGGCCTGTACGCCGCCGGCCGCGCCAGCTCCGGCATGCACGGCGAGGGCTACGTCAGTGGCACGTCGCTCGGCGACGGCACGTTCTTCGGGCGGAGGGTCGGCGTGGCGGCTGCCCGCGGCTGAGCGCCCGGCGGGTGACCGAGGACGTCAACGGCTCCGGCCCGCGGCCAGGCGCACGAGGACGTCCGCGGCCGGCGGGAGCTGCGCGCCCTCGCGCCACACCACGGACAGCGGCCGCTGCAGGTCGAGGTCGCGCAGACGGACGGCGACGAGCCGGCCGGAGCCGATCTCGTCCACGACGGCGAGCGAGGACAGCACCGCGGGGCCGATGCCGACGAGGGCCGAGCTCTTCAGGGCAGCGTTGGACGCGAGCACCTGCAACGTCGTCAGCTCCAGGCCCCGCGCCAGCAGGGCCTCGTCGATGGTCTCGCGGGTGCCCGAGCCCGGCTCCCGCACGAGCAGCGGCTCGGCGGCGAGCTCGGTCGCGGTGACCGGGCGGGTCCGCCGCGCCCACGGATGTGACTCCGCGACCACGACGACCAAGGTGTCCCAGACCAGCCGACGGCGGCGGAGTCCCCGTCGCACCTTGGGGGACTCGACGAAGCCGACGTCAGCGCGCCCGTGCTCGACGGCGCCGACGACGTCGGCCGAGTTGTGCACCGACATCGCCACCACCGTGTCGGGCTGGAGGTCGCGCAGCTTGCTCAGCCAGCTGGGTGCGAGGTGCTCGGCGATGGTCATGCTGGCGGCGACGCGCAGCGTGCTGGTGCGATGGGCGCGCAGCGCCGCCACCGACTCGTCGAACCGGCGTGCGGCCCCGAGCAGCTCTTCGGCCCAGTCCACGACCACGCGCCCGGCCGGCGTCAGCGTCGTGCCGCGGGGCCCTCTCTCGAGCAGCGAGAGCCGCAGCGCCCGTTCCAGCCGCGCCATCCGACGGCTGAGGCTCGGCTGGCTCAGACCGGCCTCCTCGGCGACCCGGCCGAGGCTGCCGAGCTGAGCGACGCGCACCAGCAGCGCCAGGTCGCCGAGATCAGAGGTCGACGTGGTCATGCACGAAGCGTATGACTCCATGCGGAAGCGACGTCTACTGGTGTCGCTCGACGCCCACGAGCATGAGCGCGTGCCGATCTCTGCCACCCGCGCCGCTCCCGCCACCCAGCCTGTCACCGGACCCGTACGACGCCACGGCCCCGGTGTGGCCGTCGCGATCGCCGGCGTCCTGGCATCCGTGCTCGCCCATCAGCTCGTGGGCGCCGTGGGCACCTTGACCTGGGCCGTCCTGCTCGGTGCCGCGGCGGCCAACGCCGGCATGCTTCCCGAGACGGCGCGGCCAGGGCTCGCGGTGGCGACCCGGAAACTGCTGCGGCTCGGTGTCGTGCTGCTCGGCTGCTCGCTGTCGGTGGTGGCGATCGCCCGGCTCGGCGTACCGATGGTCGTCCTGGTCGTGGTCACCTTGTTCACCACGCTGCTCGTCACGAACTGGCTGGGGTTGCGCCTGGGTCTGGGCCCAGCGCGCAGCCTGCTGATCGCCACCGGTTTCGCGATCTGCGGTGCCTCGGCCGTGGCAGCGATGGGTGACAACGCCGAGGCCGAGGACGACGACATCGCGGTGGCGATCGCGATGGTGACCATCTGCGGCACGGTCGCGATGGTGGTCCTCCCGCTCCTCCAGGGACCGCTGGGCCTGAGCGATGCCCAGTACGGCGCATGGGCCGGCGCGAGCGTGCACGAGGTGGGCCAGGTGGTCGCGGCGGCCGGGCCAGCGGGCGCGGCGGCGGTGGGCGTCGCCGTCGTGGTGAAGCTCACCCGGGTGCTGCTGCTGGCGCCCGTCGTCGCGGGTGTCGGTCTCCTGCGCCGACGGCGGGCGACGTCCTCGGACCTGGCGGGGTCCCAGCCGCCGCTCGTCCCGCTCTTCGTGGTCGGCTTCCTGGCGTGCGTGGCCCTGCGCAGCACGGGCGTGCTGCCTGGGTCGGTGCTCTCCGCCGTGGGCACGGCGCAGACGCTGGTGCTCGGCGCGGCCCTCTTCGCCATGGGCACCGGCGTGCACCTGCGCTCCCTGGTCCGCAGCAGCGGCCGTGCCCTCGTGCTGGCCTCCGCCTCCACGCTCGTCGTGGCCGGGGTGTCCCTGGCAGGAGTACTTCTCCTGGTGTGACGCGGGTGCGGCTACTCCTGGGGCAGCAGCCGGCGCATCGCCTCCTGCGAGGCGAGGGCCAGTGCCGCCCGGTCGGGACGGCTGCGGATCTCCACGATCTTGTCGTTGCCACCGGCGATCCGGACCGGTCCGTCGGCGAGGTGGGCGAGGCCCTCGCGGGCGATGTCGTCGGGCTCGCCGACGTTGAGGCCGGGGAGGTCGAAGTTCAGGCCGGCCCGCTCCATGGCGGGAGTGCGGGTCACGCCGAGCACGAGCTCGAGGACGTCGACGCCCTCCTCACGCAGCTCGAGCCAGAGGCCCTCGGCGAAGATCCGGCCGAAGGCCTTGGCCGCGCCGTACACGCTCTCCCGGGCCGAGCCGAGGTAGCCGGCCAGAGAGCCCACGAAGACGATGCCGCCACGACCGCGGTCGCGCATCCTCCGACCGAAGTGGTGGGCGAGCGCCAGAGGCGTGGTGATGTTCAGGTCGATGACGCCGCGGAACCCGTCGAGGTCGCCGTCGAGGAACCGGTGCCCGTAGCTGTTGGCACCGGCGTTGCAGATCAGCAGACCGACCTCGACGTCCGAGGTCGCCTCGATCAGCGCGTCGACGGACTCCGGAGCGGTCAGGTCGAGGGAGAGCGTGCGCACCTGCGCGCCCCTGCTCCGTGCGCGATCCGCGGTCGCCTCCAGTGCGTCGGGCTTGCGCGCCACCAGCACCAGGTCGAACCCGTCCTCGGCGAGCTGCTGGGCGAAGGAGGCCCCGACACCCTCCGAGCCGCCCAGGACGACCGCCCAGGGACCGTAGCGATCGACGTCGGTCATCCGGCGTGCACCTCCCGGGCAGCGGGGTTCGTCAGGAGCTCGTCGGTGTCCTGCACCGGCAGGTCACCACGGACGGCGGCCTCGCGCAGGGACTGGTCCAGCGCGGCGCAGCCGAGGAACGTCGCGCCGTTCGGGCCCGGACGCGGGCAGCTCGCCCGCCGCTCCACGCAGGTCGCCATCGCCTCGGCGGTCCACTGGATGCTGGTCTGGTCCCAGCTGCTCTTGCGAGCCTCGACGCCGGTCCCGCACGTCGTGCACGTGACCGGCGTCATCGGGCCGTTCTCGAGCCGGACGTCGGGTCGGACCGCCATCAGGCCGGCGCACCCTGAGCCGCAGCCGCGCGCTTCGCGAGGTTCTCCTCCACCTCGCGGCGCCACGCCTCGTTGGGCTTGGTGGTGTCGATCTCGAACTCGAAGCGCTCGGTCATCTCATCGGTGACGTCCGCGACGTCGACGTAGAACTGCTCGTACCAGCGCCGCAGCTGGTAGACGGGCCCGTCCTCCTCGCACAGCAGCGGGTTGTCGATGCGGGCCTTGTTGCGCCAGATCTGCACGTCCTGCTCGAAGCCGAACTTGATGTAGTCGCCCATCTTGCGGGCCATCGACTCCGGGTCGTCCAGGTGGGCCGCCTTCTCCACGATGATCCCGTACTGCAGCACGAACGAGGTCTCGGTGATCGGGTAGTGGCAGTTGATGAGGACGCTGTTCACGTCGCCGTCCTCGTAGTGGTAGGTGAGGTCGTCGATCATGAACGACGGCCCGTGGTACGACGCCACGGACGTGTTGCCGAGGAGGGCCGGCGCTCCGCTCGTGCTCTGCGCGGGCCGCACGTCCTCGCGGCCCAGCCCCTTCTGGTACTGCGTCGCGACGTGTCCCTCGAAGACGTTCTTGAAGTACGTCGGGAACGAGTAGTGCACGTAGAAGAAGTGGGCCATGTCCACGACGTTGTCGACGATCTCGCGGCAGTTCGAGCCCTCGATCACGGTGGTGTACCAGACCCAGTCGGTCCAGTCGTCGCGGCTGGCGCCCTCGATCAGCGGAATGGTCACGTCCTCGGGCGGCTGGTGACCCTCGGGGTCGTTCCAGACGAAGAGCATGCCGTCCTGGACCAGCGTGGGCCAGGACGCGGTGCGGGCGCGGAGGGGGACGCGCCGCGCGTACGGGATCTCCTTGCACCGGCCATCGCCGCCCCAGCGCCAGTCGTGGAAGGGGCAGGCGATCTCGTTGCCCTTCACCGTGCCCTGCGAGAGGTCGCCGCCCATGTGCCGGCAGTAGGCGTCCAGGACGTTGAGGGCGCCGTCGGAGCCGGCGAAGACGACGAGCTTCTGGCCGAAGGCGAGCACCTGGTGCGGCTTGCCGTCGGCGAAGTCGCGCACCAGGCCCAGGCAGTGCCAGCCCCGCGCGAAGCGGGTCGGAGCCGCCTCGGCCTCGATCGTGCGGACCTCGTCCTGCTGAGCGCTCATCGGACCTCCTCGTCTGCTGCGTCCCGGCTCCCGGGTGGTGCCCGCGAGTCTGCGCCGCGGGGCATGGCAGCGACCGTTCGAGTCCCACTGACCGGTAAGGCGTCCGGACCGCAGCCCTGATCCGGCGCATCGTGGGGGCATGCACGAGGTTCTCGAAGCCGTCCGCGGGCTGTTGCCGGCGATCGCCGAGCGCGCGACCCGCGCCGACGAGGCGTGCCGGATCTCCGAGGAGACCGTGGCAGAGCTGCGCGAGGCAGGAGTGTTCCGGATGCTCCAGCCCCGTCGGTACGGCGGCCTCGAGGGCGACCCGGCCGACTTCTACGAGGTGGTCCGCGCGATCTCGGGCGTGTGCGGGTCGACCGGCTGGGTCGCGTCCGTGCTCGGCGTGCACCCCTGGCAGCTCAGCTTGTTCTCCGGCGAGGCGCAGGACGAGGTCTGGGGCGACGACGCCGACGTGCTGATCTCCTCGGCGTACGCGCCCATGGGGCGACTCGTGCCGGAGGAGGACGGCTTCCGGATGAGCGGACGGTGGAGCTTCTCGTCGGGATGCAACCACGCGCGGTGGGCGCTGCTGGGCGCGATGCTCCTCGGCGCCGAGGGCAAGCCGGTCGACTTCATGACCGTGCTGGTGCCGCGCACCGACTACGAGGTCGCCGACGTGTGGGACCCCGTCGGGCTGCGTGGCACCGGCAGCAACGACATCATCGTGGCGGACGTGTTCGTCCCCGCACACCGCACGTTCCGCAACTTCGAGCACTCCAGGCTCCGCGGCCCCGGCCAGGCCGTCAACGCTGGTCCGCTGTACCGGCTGCCGTTCGGCGCGATCTTCACCACCGCGATCACGGCACCCGTGGTGGGCGCGGTCGCCGGCTGCCTGGACGCCTACATCACCGCGATGCGGGACCGAGTGCGGCTCAGCCTCGGCGGCGGCCGGTTCGCCGAGGACCAGTTCGCGCAGGTCGCCGTCGCGCGGGCCGCCTCGGAGATCGATGCCGCGATCCTGCAGCTGGACCGCAACATCCGCGAGCTCCATGCCTGCGCGACCGCGGGACGCGACATCCCGTGGGAGCTGCGCCTGCGTGCCCGGCGCGACCAGGTGCGAGCCACCGAGCGGTCGCTCGAGGCGATCGACCTGCTGTTCAAGACCGCCGGCGGCAACTCGCTCAAGCGCGGCAACCCGATCGAGAGAGCCTGGCGCGACGCCCACGCAGGCAGCGTCCACGTCGCCAACGACGTCGAGCGGGCGCTGGCGCTCTACGGCCGTTCGGCGTTCGGGCTGCCGGTCGAGGACGACCTCGTCTGATCACACAGGCCAGGTGGCGCTGCGGTCGGACGCGGCGTGGGATGGTGACCATGACACGACGTCGTCGCAGGGGGTGAGAGGTGCCGAGAGTCTCCGACGGCCGGGCGCCCGCCCAGCCGAGCTCGCCGAGCCAGAAGGAGCGCTACCGGCGGATCCTCCGTGCCGCAGCCGACCACGGGGCCCGCTACGGGCTCGACCGGATCCAGATCCTCGACGTCGCCAAGGACGCCGACGTGGCGATCGCGACGCTCTACCGGTACTTCCCCTCCAAGACCGTGCTGTTCACCGCGCTCCTGCACAGCCAGGTCGAGGGACTCGACCGCACCGTCCCCAAGCGTCAGCCGGGCCAGGAGCCGGCGGACGCGGTCGGGCAGATGCTGGTCGAGGCCGGCCGACGCCTGCTCGAGCGGCCGCTGTTGGCCCAGGCGATGCTGCAGTCCAACAACGCCACGGTGGCCGGGGACTCGCCGGCGCTGGCGGTGACCGGCGCCTTCGCGGACCTGATGCTGCGGGTCGCCGGCATCGACTCGCCCACGCCCCATGACCGCCGGCTGCTGCGGATCATCGAGCAGACCTGGTACGGCAGCCTGATCTCCGAGCTCAACGGCCACATCAGTGCGGCCGAGGCCGAGGAGGACACGCTGCTCGCCTGCCGGTTGCTGCTCGCCGAGCTCGGCCGGGACGCAGCGACCTCCCGGTGACCGGGACGCGCTCCAGCCGGCCGCGGTCGCTGTTCCTACAGTCGCCGGCATGCTCCGGTTCAGCGGCACGAACGTCCTCCTGACGGGTGCGGCCTCCGGGATCGGTCGCGCCACTGCCGCCCGACTGCTTCGCGAGGGAGCGGCGCTCTTCGCGCTCGACCGCGACGCCGAGGGCCTCGACGAGCTCGTGTGGTCCGCGACCGGCGGTCCCGGCCGGGTGCTGACGGCGACCGTGGACATCACCGACCATCCGGCGGTCGAGTCCGCCGTGGCCGTCGCGGCTGAGACTCTCGGCGGCATCGACGTCCTCGTCAACGTGGCGGGCGCCCATCGCACCACGCCCATCGAGCAGCTCGCGGTGGAGGACCTGCGTGAGCTGTTCGAGGTCAACTGCGTCGGCACCGCGGTCGTGTGCCGCGAGGCGCTGCGCCACCTCCCCGACGGCAGTGGCGTGATCGTCAACGTCGCCTCCAGCTCCGCGGCCCACGGGAATCCCTACATGACGGCCTACTCCGCGTCGAAGGGCGCCGTGCTGTCGTTCTCGCTCAGCCTGGCGGCCGAGCTGGTCGGGCGTGGCATCCGCGTGGTTCCGGTGTCGCCGGGGCAGGTCACGACGCCGCTGGTCGCGGGTGGGCTTCCCGACGGGCTCGACCCGAGCTACTTCGGCCGGATCCGCTCGCTGATGGGACCGGCCGACCCCGAGCAGATCGCCGGGGTCATTGCGTTCGCCGCGTCGCGCGACGCGTCGTACCTGACCGGCGCGGAAGTGCGCGTCGACGGCGGCTCGCACATCTGAGAACCCGAGCCGAGGAGGCTGCCATGTCCCGCACCGTCGTCGTCACCGGAGCAAGCTCCGGAATCGGAGCCGCGTTGTGCTCGCTGCTCCTCGCCGAGGGCCACCGCGTCATCGGTGTGGACCTGGCCGGTGCGGAGGTCGACGCAGACCTCTCGACCGCCGCCGGCCGGTCCGCCGCCGTCCGGGCCGTGGACGGGCTCGCCGACGGCGTGGTCGACGGGGTGGTGACGTGCGCCGGTACGTCGGTGCCGGGCGAGGCCATGGTGACCGTCAACGTCTTCGGGACCACAGCCGTCGTCGACGGCCTGCGACCGCTGCTCGCGCGATCGAGCGCCCCACGAGTGGTGCTCGTCGGCTCGATCTCCGGCACCCAGCCGGCCGACGAGGAGGTCGTGGCGGCGTGCCTGCGTGGTGACGAGGCCGGCGCGCTCGAGGCAGCACGCGTCGCGGTCGCCGGCGGCCGGACCCACCAGCTCTACCCGTCGTCGAAGTCGGCGATCGCCCAGTGGGCGCGTCGTACGAGCGTCGCCCCGGGGTGGGCCGATGCCGGCATCGCGGTCAACGTGGTGGCCCCGGGCGTCGTGCGGACCCCCATGTCCGCCGGGCTCTTCGAGGACCCTCGGATGAAGGAGGTCATGGACCGGGCCGTGCCGATGCCGCTGCACGGGTACGCCGAGGCGGCCGATGTCGCGCGGGTGCTGGCGTTCCTGGTCGACGCCGGCACGACACACGTGACCGGCCAGGTGCTCTACGTCGACGGTGGTGCCGAGGCCAGCCTGCGGCCGGCCGCCCAGTACTGAGGTCCGGGACTCAACGCCTGCTCATCTGGCGGACGAGTCGACCGCGGTCGCGGGCGAGTCGGGCGGTGGCGCCGCCGGACGAACGCCCACAACGGGGAGGTCGATCCGGAACACGGCGCCGGGTCCGTCGTGGGATTCCAGGGCGATGGAGCCGTGGAACGCCTCGACGATCTCGCGAGCGATCGGGAGTCCCAGCCCAGCGCCGGGGATCACGTTCTCGTGGGCGAACTGTCCGCGATAGAGCCGATCGAAGATGCGCTCCCTCTCTTCCTCCGGGACGCCCGGCCCGCGGTCCCGCACTCTCACCGATGCCGTCGTGGAGGTGACCTCGAGGCTCACCCGGACCGGCGCGCCCCGGTCGGAGAACTTGATGGCGTTCGTGAGCAGGTTGTCGATGACCTGGCCCATGCGTTGCGGGTCGACGTGTACGAGCACCCCGTGGTCGGGTGGCTCCCAGTGGAGAGCGATCTCCGCCTCGTCGGCGATGGGCGCGTTCGATCCGACCGCGTCACCGACGATCTGGACGAGGTCGGTCTCCGTCGTCTCCATGTGTTGCAGGAAATCGGTGGAGCTCAGGAAGAGCAGGTCGGCGACGATCCGCTCTTCTCGCATCGCATTGCGTTGGACGATCCGGACGAAGTCCCGAGCTTCGCCTGTCACGTCGTCGGACTCGGCGAGGAGCTCGCAGAAGCCACGGATGGAGGTCAGCGGCGTCCGCAGCTCGTGGGAGACCGTGGCGAAGAACTCCGACCGGGTTCGTTCGGCGGCCTGGTAATTGCGTCGGCTGTCCAGCGTGGACCAGTGCAGCCGTGCCAGCGCGATCACGAGTGCGGCACCCAGCAGTGCCAGGCTCCCGAACTCGAGTCGTCCGTCGCTCCTGGACGAGACCACCGCGAACCCGAACGTCACCGTCGTGGCCACGAAGGGAAGGAAGAAGAACCCACCCTCGGAGTGACGCGCCTCACCGGGGGACAGGCCCGAGGTCGCGACGCGGAACTGCTCGTTCGCCGCGGCACCCAGCATCGCGAGCGCGAAGATGTACCCGGTGTCCAGCCACGAACCACCGGCGTAGGTGCCTTCCAGGGCCATGCGGCCATAGATGATGTCGGAGAGGATGTAGAGCACCAGGCTGGCCTTGACCAGCGTCAGCGCCCAGGAGCCGAGGAGCCGGCGAGTGCGCACGGCCAGGGCGGTCAGCGCCATGACCAGGATGAGGTCTCCGCACGGATAGGCGACGGAGACCACGAGCGCGAGCAGGGTGCCGCCTGATTCCGTGGCCGAGGCCAGGGTGACGTACCACACCGCCGCGGCACCGGCGACCACCATCGCGGCCGCGTCGAGAACGACACGAATGATCGCGAAGCCCTGGAACCGCGCACGTGGCAGCTGCCAGATGCCGACGAGAAGGAGCGGGTAGAACGCCAGGTAGGACACATCCGCGTACGTCGGGTACGGCCGGGTGTGCAGCACCGCCTCGTAGTAGAACTGCATGATGCTGCCGACCAGGTAGGCCAGCAGGCCGAGACCGATGAACAGCCACGCCCGGCGTACCTCCGGCCTGAACGGCTTCGCCCGGGCGACCCGGAGCGCCAGCACCAGGGACGTGACGTTCACCGGCCAGAAGGCGGCGTCACCGATCGTCTCTCGATGGGTGGGGCCGCCCCAACCGAAGATCTGCCACGCCAGGTAGACCGCCAGGAGAACGGCGATCCCGATGACGGCTCGCGATCCGCGATCGGCCCGCCAGCGCCGCCACAAGTCCGAAGGCGCAGAGGCCTGGTGCCGGAACTCGGTCATCCACGGCCCCCTCCAACCCGCAGGCGTCCACCCCGGTCAAGGCACGCGTCGACCCGTGCCACGTGGACAAACCGACAGTAGCCTCGCACGCCGCGTACGCCTCCGCACGGAGTTGTCGGGACTGGCGGCTCCCTGCCGCGGTCGACCGCGTCAGGCGTGCGTGAGGTTCTGCACGCCGGTGGTGTCCAGCTCGGCGACGCTGTAGGCCGCGTAGGTCTGCCACGGCGAACGACCCTCGAAGTGCGGGGTCAGCTGCTGGTCGAGCTCGTCGACGCTGAAGGTGCCGTCCTGGGCGACGAACTTCCTCTCCACGGTCGGGGCCGCCAGCAACGCGACCATGTCGCCGTAGACCACGAACACCTGCCCGTTGATCCCGGCGGCTCCGGGTGAGGCGAGGTAGGCCACGAACGTGCCCACCCGCTCGGGCGCGAGGATGTCGAGCTCGCGGCCGGCCGGGTCCTCGCTGAACACGTGCGCGGTCATCGCCGTCCGCGCCCGCGGGCAGATCGCGTTGGCGGTGACGCCGTACCGCGACAGCCCCTGGGCGGCCGACAGGGTGAGCGCCGTGATGCCGGCCTTGGCCGCGGAGTAGTTCGGCTGTCCGGCCGCGCCGAACAGGAACGCCTCGGAGGAGGTGTTGATCAGCCGGCCGTAGACCGGTCCGCCGGCGGCCTTGCTCGCCGCCCGCCAGTGCGCGGCGGCAGCGCGCGAGACCGACGCATGGCCCTTGAGGTGCACGCGGATCACGTCGTCCCAGGCCTGCTCGGTCAGGTTGAAGATCATGCTGTCGCGCAGCACGCCGGCGTTGTTGAGGACGATGTCCAGCGAACCGAACGTGTCCAGGGCGGCCTCCACCAGCCGGTCGCCGAGCGACCAGTCGCCGACGTCCCCCGTGACGCCGACAGCCTCGCGACCGGCTGCGCGGATCTCGGCCGCGACGTCGTCGGCCGCAGGCCCCACGTCGTTGACCACCACCCGGGCGCCGGCCGCTGCGAGCGCCAGCGCCTCCGCCCGACCGAGACCGGCGCCGGCTCCGGTGACGACGGCGGTACGACCCACCAGGCTGGTCCTGCTCATGAAGGCTCCCTCGGTGTCGATGGCGTTGGCCGCACGCTAGACAGCCAGGTGGTTCCGCGGCCGGTTCGGCCCCGCTCAGTGGGACCGTGCCGGCGCCGTCGGGGCGAAGCAGGGCAGGGTGCGTCCATGAACACCTCTGCACGCTCCGCGGCCACCGAGGTCGTCATCGTCGACGCCGTCCGCACCCCGGTGGGCCGCCGCAACGGCGACCTCGCCGGGCTGCACCCCGCCGAGCTGCTCGGGGTCGCCCAGAACGCCATCCTGGAGCGCACCGGCGTCGAGCCGGCGCGCATCGGCCAGGTGGTCGGCGGCTGCGTCACGCAGGCGAACGAGCAGTCCAACAACGTGACCCGCAACGCCTGGCTGCACGCCGGACTGCCCTACACGACGGCTTGCACCACCGTGGACTGCGCCTGCGGCTCCTCCCAGCAGGCCGTGCACCTGGTGGCCGGCCTGATCGCCTCGGGTGCGATCGATGCCGGGATCGGCTGCGGCGTGGAGGCGATGAGCCGGGTGTTCCTGGGCGCCGCGATCACGCCTGGTGGTGGATATCCCACGCCGGCCAGCTGGTCGATCGACCTGCCGGACCAGTTCACCGCGGCAGAGCGGATCGCCCGCCACCGTGGCATCACCCGCGCCGACGTCGACGCCTGGGGCCTGCGCTCGCAGCAGCGCGCCGCCGTCGCGTGGGCCGAGGACCGGTTCGCCGGCCAGGTCGTCCCCGTCACGGCTCCGGTGCTCGGCCAGGACGGAGCGACCGGCGAGACCCGAGTGGTGACCCGCGACCAGGGGCTCCGCGAGACGACCGCCGAGGCGCTCGCCGGCCTGCAGCCCGTCGTACCGGACGGCGTGCACACCGCCGGCAACTCCTCGCAGATCAGCGACGGCGCCGCGGCGGTGCTGCTGATGAGCCGCGAACGGGCGGAGGCCGAAGGACTGCGGCCGAGGGCCAGGATCTTGGCCGCCGGGATGGTCGGCTCCGACCCGTACTTCCACCTCGACGGCCCGATCGACGCGACCCGCCACGTCCTGGACCGGGCCGGCATGAAGCTGGGCGACCTCGACCTGGTCGAGATCAACGAGGCGTTCGCCTCCGTCGTGCTGTCCTGGATCCGCACGCTCGACGCGGACCCCGACAAGGTCAACGTCAACGGTGGTGCGATCGCCCTCGGCCACGCCGTCGGCTCGACCGGGGCGCGGCTGATCACGCAGGCACTCCACGAGCTCGAGCGCACCGACGGGTCGACCGCGCTGGTCACGATGTGCGCCGGCGGTGCGCACGCGACCGGCACGATCATCGAGCGGATCTGAGGTGGCCGGCACCCTCGGGTCCGGCTGCCTCGGGCTCTCCGAGGAGCACCACGCACTGCGCGACTCCGTGCGCGAGCTCGCGCGCCGGCACGTCCCGCCCGCGGTCGTCCGGGCTGCGGTGGACGCCAAGACCTCCGAGCTGCCGCCATTCTGGGGCGAGCTCGCCGCCCAGGGCCTCCTGGGCCTGCACCTGGCCGAGGAGTACGGCGGTGCCGGCTACGGGCTCGTCGAGGCGGCCGTCGTCGCCGAGGAGCTCGGCCGGGCCGTTGCGCCGGGCCCGTTCCTTCCCACCGTGCTGGTCAGTGCCGTGCTGTCCGCCGCCTCCCGCAGCGAGCACCTGCCGGGGCTTGCTGCCGGCGACCTCGTCGGCGCCATCGCGCTCGAGCGCGGCGACCTGACGGGGCGCCGCACCGCGGACGGCGAGGTGCACCTCACCGGCACGAGTGGACCCGCGCTCGGCGGGCCGCTCGCCGACGTGGTCGTGCTGCCGGTCGAGATCGACGGTGCCGCTGCCTGGGTGGTCCTCGACCGTGCCGTCCTCACCGTCGAGGACCCCGGCGGGTTGGACCTGACCCGTCGGCTGGGTGCGGTCTCGGTCGACCGGTCGCTGTCCGGCGACGTGGTGCTCGCCGTCGACGAGCAGCTGCCGCGCGACCTGGCCGCCGCTCTGCTGGCAGCCGAGGCGTCCGGTGTGGCCGACTGGACCACCGCAACAGCCGCGGAGTACGCCGCGGTCCGCGAGCAGTTCGGCCGCCCGATCGGTCAGTTCCAGGGCGTGAAGCATCGCTGCGCCCGGATGCTCGCGCGGGCCGAGCAGGCGCGGGTCTGCGCCTGGGACGCCGTGCGTGCTCTCGACGACGAGCGCGTCGGCCGGATCGGACGTGATCAAGCCTCGCTCGCCGTGGCCGTCGCCGCCGCCGTCGCCCCGCAGTCAGCGCTCGCGGACGCGAAGGACTGCATCCAGGTCCTCGGCGGCATCGGCTTCACCTGGGAGCACGACGCCGGCCTCTACCTCCGGCGCGCGCACAGCACCCGGCTTCTGATCGGTGGCCCCGACAGCTGGCAGCGGCGGGTCGCCGACCTCACCCTGGCCGGCGTACGCCGTGAGCTCAGCGCCGAGCTGCCTCCGGAGGCCGAGCAGGTGCGCCAGTCGGTGCGGGCCGAGCTTGCGCCGGCCGTGGCGCTCGACGGCAAGGACCGGGTGCGCTACCTGGCCGAGCACGGCTACACCGCGCCGCACTACCCCGAGCCGTGGGGCAAGGGCGCGGATGCCGTCACCCAGCTGGTGATCGCCGAGGAGCTGCGCCACGCCGGTCTGACCCCGCACGACATGGTGATCGGAAACTGGGTCCTGCCGACCCTGCTCGAGCACGGGTCGCCGGATCAGCAGGAGCGGTTCGTCCCGCCGTCCCTGCGTGGTGACCTCGTGTGGTGCCAGCTGTTCAGCGAGCCGGGTGCCGGGTCCGACCTGGCCAGCCTCACCACCCGCGCCGAGAAGGTCGAAGGCGGCTGGCGGATCACCGGCCAGAAGGTGTGGACGTCGGGAGCGACCGAGTCCGACTTCGGCATCCTGCTGGCCCGCACCGACCCGACGGTCGCCAAGCACCGGGGCCTGTCCTACTTCGTGCTGGACATGCGCTCCCCAGGCATCGACATCCGCCCGCTGCGCGAGCTGACCGGTGAGCACATGTTCAACGAGGTCTTCCTCGACGGTGTGTTCGTGCCCGACGACATGCTGGTCGCCGCGCCCGGTGACGGCTGGCGTCTCGCCCGTACGACGCTGGCCAACGAGCGGGTCTCCATGTCGACCAGCTCCGCGCTCGGGCAGGCCGGCGAGCAGCTGGTGGCCCTCGCCGGGGACGCCCCGGACGCGCACCGGCGTACGGTCCTGGGCCGGGTCGTCGCCGATGCGCAGTCGGGCGGCCTGTTCGGCCTCCGCAGCGTGCTGCGCGCCGTCTCCGGGCTCCAGCCGGGTGCGGAGTCGAGCGTCGCCAAGGTGATCGGCACCGCCCACATCCAGGAGGTGTGGGAGCTGCTGACCGAGTGGCGCGGCGTCACGGCGGCGTACGGGGAGATCGAGCGCGGCGACTCGACCTGGTGGTTCCTCAACAGTCGCAACCTGACGATCGCCGGCGGCACCACCGAGATCCAGCTCAACATCATCGGTGAGCGGCTGCTGGGGCTGCCGCGCGACCCCGAACCCGGGCGGTGAGGACGTGCTGGTCGAGCCGGAGCTCACCGCCACGCCGGGCAACGACGGCGTCGACGCCGCGGTCGCAGCGGCCCGCCGGGTGATCGCGTCCCTGCTGCACACCGGCGGCAACAGTGCCGCGGAGATGACCGACGTCGCCCGGCGGCTCGACGAGGTCGCGGACCACCTCGACGAGCACGCCCCCGGTAGGCACGAGCGACTGGTGGACATGTGGGCCGGCGAGGGCGTCACGCGCCACGACCCGGTGACCGGTCCGGAGAACGCGATGGCGCCGCCGCTGCGGCTCCACGGTCTCGAGGACGGCTCCGTCAGGGGACGCGTCACGCTCGGCATGCCCTACCAGGGCCCACCCGGCTGCGTGCACGGCGGGATCTCGGCGCTGCTGCTCGACCACGCGCTCGGCGTCGCCAACCACTGGGGCCCCGGTCCGAGCGGCATGACCGGCACGCTGACGCTGCGCTACCACCGCACGACGCCGCTGTTCGAGGAGCTGGTCGTGACCGCACGGCAGACGTCGGCCGACGGCCGGAAGATCCACACCTCCGGCACGATCACTGCCGGCGGCGAGGTCTGCGTGTCCGCGGACGCCGTCTTCGTGGCGAAGTTCGTCGAGCGCCCCCGCGGCTGACTCGACTCGTTACGCCTGGACCTCGGCCCGCTTGATCTTGCCCGTGGCGTTGCGCGGCAGCGGCGTGTGGGTGAAGCGCCAGTGGGTCGGCACCTTGAAGTAGGCCAGCCGCTCGCCGACGTACGCGCGCAGCTGGTCCTCGGTGACGTCCTCACCCTCCCGCGGCACGACGACCGCGGCGACCTCCTGGCCGAGGTCCTCGTGCGGGATGCCCAGCACCATCGCCTCGGCGACCGCCGGGTGCTCGATCAGCACACCCTCGATCTCGGCGGGGTAGACGTTCTCCCCGCCCCGGATGATCAGGTCGGTCCGACGGCTGCTGAGCGAGAGTCTGCCCTGCTCGTCGAGGCTGCCGATGTCACCGGTGTGCAGCCAGCGGTCGGCGCGGATCGAGCGGGCGGTGGCGTCGGGGTCGTTCCAGTAGCCGACCATGTTGTAGACGCTGCGCACGCAGATCTCGCCCTCGACGCCCGTCTCCACGGCCCGGCCGTCCGCGCCGCGGATCTCGACCTCGACTCCGATGATCGGTCGACCCAACGAGTCGGGTCGCTCGGCGAGGTCCATCGGGGTCGCCGCGGAAATGCCGGTGCAGGACTCGGTGAGGCCGTAGCTGTTCACCAGCGAGCTCGCGAACGGCAGCCCGGCGCGCAGCTTCTGGTGGAACTCAGGAGTCGACGGTGCCGACGCGAGCGAGAAGGCACGCAGCGAGCTGGTGTCGTAGCGCGACAGGTCCCCGTGCTCGAGCAGGCGCCGGGCCATCGTCGGGACCGCCCCCCAGTTCGTCACCCGCTCGCGCTCGACCAGCGAAAGCACCTGGTCGACGTCGAAGGCGCCCTCGTGCAGCACGACCTTGCTGCCGGTCGCCAGGCGCGGGACGGCGAGGTTGTGCAGGCTGGCGATGTGGAACAGCGGCAGCACCAGCAGGTAGCTGCGGTCGCGCGGGTCGGTGGGATCGCCGAACGCGGCCATCAGGGCGTCGTTCATCCGGTGGTACTCCACGACGGCCAGCAGGTTGCGGTGGCTGTGCACGGCACCCTTGGGTCGCCCGGACGTCCCGGACGTGTAGACGATCGCGGCCGGATCGTCCTCGGCGACGCCCGCGGTCGGCAGCTCGGCCCCGGCGTACGCCGACGCCAGGCGCGGCACGTCCTCCTCGATCGTGAGCACGGGGACCGGCGTTCCGGCCAGGGCCTCGACCCGGCGTCGGTCGGCCACCACGAGCTTGGGCGTGGAGTGCTCGAGGCCGTACTCGACCTCGCGGGGTGACCACCACGCGTTGAACGCGACTGCGATCGCACCGATCGAGACCGTGGCCCAGAAGGTCGTGATCCACTCGGGGCTGTTCGCCGCGTTGATCGCGACCCGGTCGCCCGGCGTCACGCCGTACTCCTCGCGCAGGGCGCGGGCCAGCGAGGCCACCTGCGCGGCGTGGTCGGCGAAGGTGATCCGGCGGTCGGCGGTCGCGATGTAGGTGCGGTCGCCGTGCTCGACCGACTCGGCGAGCAGCTCGTGGAGAGCGCGACGGCGGTGCACGAACACCGGGAGTCGAGTGCCGAGCACGTCCTCCTCGATCATCTCGAAGGGGCCACCGGGTCCGACCAGCGCCCCGAGCACCTGGGCAGCGGCGGCCTGCGGGTCGCTGGTGGTCGTCATGGTTGCTCCTTCGCTCACGGGTGTGGCGTCAGTCTCATCGTCCCTCGGGGAGGTCGGCCGCCGGCATACCGGTGAGCGGGATGGCGGGCCGACCGACGGGGCCCGGCGCCGATGATCACACCTCTGACGAGGAGGAGAACCATGACGGAGACCGGACGACTGGCCGGGCGAGTGGCCCTGGTGACCGGCGCAGGCCAGGGGGTGGGCCAGGGCATCGCGCTCGCCCTCGCGACCGAGGGCGTCTCCGTGGCGGTCCTGGGCCGCACCGGCGCGAAGCTCGAGGAGACCTGCCGCCTGGTGCGCGAGCGCGGTGTGGAGGCGGAGCCGTTCGAGTGCGACGTCGCCGACACCGACGCGGTCCCACAGGTCGTCGAGGCCGTCGTCGCCCACTTCGGCCGTCTCGACATCCTCGTCAACAACGCCTGGGCCGGTGCCTACGGGCCGTTGCTCGAGCTCAGCGACCGGGCCTTCCAGAAGGGCTTCCGCACCGGCCCGTTCGCGACGTTCGCGTTCATGAAGGCCGCCCACCCGCACCTCAAGGCCAGCGGAGACGGGTCGATCGTCAACCTCGTCACCTCAGCGATGGTGCGCTGGGACCCGACGACGTACGGCGCGTACGCGGCGGCGAAGCAGGCGCTGC
This sequence comes from Marmoricola sp., assembly GCA_036261595.1. Classification (GTDB taxonomy): domain Bacteria; phylum Actinomycetota; class Actinomycetes; order Propionibacteriales; family Nocardioidaceae; genus Marmoricola. The sequence continues at coordinate 23,451 of DATAKN010000118.1, read as the reverse complement.
GCTCGCTCAGCCGGACGGCCGCGGTGGAGTGGGCCCCGGACGGGATCCGGGTGAACGCGATCGCGCCGCACGCGCTCTCGCCGGGGCTGCAGTGGTGGACCGAGAACAACCCCGAGGAGGCCGAGGAGTTCGTCGCCGCGATCCCGATGCGCCGGATCGGCGACTGCGAGCAGGACATCGGGCGGGCGGTCGTCGCCCTGATCGGTCCCGACATGCGCTACCTGACCGGCGCCACCGTGCCGCTCGACGGCGGCCAGGCCTACTTCGGCTGAGGCCGCTGGTCGGCCCTCCCGGTCAGCGGGACGGGCCCCGATGTGGCCGACGTCACCCGACCTAGCCTGAGCGCGCTCCGGCCGGTTCCCCGGAGCAGGGAGGATCACCGTGCGAGCACTGCTGCGTCGCCCCGGGCAGCTGGTCGCCGTGCTGGCCCTGGTCAGCTTCGGTGTCTTCCTGCTCGTCGCGCTGCTGCCGGGTGACCCGGCCGTCGCGATCCTCGGGCCCGGCCACCCACCGCAGGACTACGCCGCACTCCGGTCCGAGCTGCGGCTGGACGAGCCGCTCCTGCAGCGGTACGCCGCGTGGCTGGGTCACGCGCTCACCGGCGACCTCGGCCAGTCCATCGTGCCGCCGCACGCCTCCGTGTACGGCCGGATCGGCAGCGCCCTGCCGGTGAGCCTCGAGCTCGCCACCCTGGGCATCCTGGTCGCCCTCCTGCTCGCGATCCCGCTCGCGCTGGTCTCTGCCTACCACGAGGACGGCGTGGTCGACCGGGTCGTGAGCGCCGTCGTCTTCGGGGTGCTGTCGATCCCGTCGTTCCTGCTCGGGCTGCTGCTGAACATGCTGCTGGTCGACCAGCTGGGCCTGCTCCCGCGGTCGCAATGGGTCCGGCTCACCGCCGACCTCGGCGGCAACCTGCAGCACGCGATCCTGCCGGCGGTGGTGATCGCGCTGCCCGAGGCGGCACTGTTCACCCGCATCCTGCGCAACGACCTGGTGCGCACGCTGCGTGAGGACTTCGTGCTCGCGGCCCGGGCGAAGGGCATGCCACCTCGTCACGTCATGCTCAACGAAGCCCTCCGCCCGTCCTCGTTCTCCCTGGTCACCGTGCTCGGCATCAGCCTCGGCACGCTGATCGGCAGCACCGTGATCGTCGAGTACCTCTTCAGCCTCCCCGGCATGGGCACGCTGGTGATCTCCGCGGCCAGCCAGGGCGACTTCCCGATGGTGCAGGGCGCTGCGCTGGTGATCGCCGCCATCTACGTGCTGATCAACACCGCGATCGACCTGGCCTACGGCTACCTGGACCCGAGGACCCGTCGTGTACATGTCTGACCCCCGCGCCGTGCGCGGCACCACCCTCACCCGGGGCCGGCTGGCCCTCCGCGGCAGCGCCTTCCTGGCCACCGGCGTGGTCGTGCTCGTGCCTGCCTTCGTCGGTCTGCTCCCGGCGCTCCCGTCGGTCGGGCTGGCCGTCGCCGGGGCGGTGCTGGCCGTCGTCGGCGTCGACCGCCTGGTCTGGGCTGCCCGCCGACGGCGCGCCGACCTCCTGCTCGTCCTCTGCGCGGTCTGGGTGGTCGGACTCGGCGCCGTCGCGACGCTGGCCCCGCTGCTGCCACTCGGCGAGCACGAGAACGTCGCCGCGACGATGGCCGACCCGACGTACCTGTCGCCGTTCGCGTACGCCGACCATCCCCTCGGGACCAACGGCTACGGCCTCGACATGCTGGCCCGCGTCGTCTACGGAGCCAGGGCGTCGATGACGATCTCGCTGCTGGCGGTCTCCATCGGGCTGGTCGTCGGCGGCAGCATCGGCATCGTGGCGGGCTTCTACCGCCGGGGTGTGGACGCCGTGATCGGGGTGTTCACCAACGCCCTGCTCGCCGTACCGCCGCTGATCCTGCTGATCGTGCTCGCCACGGCCCTGCAGCCGAAGATCCGCAACATGGCCCTGGCGCTGGCCCTGCTGACCATCCCGACGATGGTCCGCCTCGCCCGCGCGAACACGATCGCCTACAGCCAGCGAGAGTTCGTCCTGGCCGCGCGAGCGATCGGGGCGACCCGCGGCCGGATCATGCTGCGGGAGCTGTTGCCGAACGTCGTACCGCCGATGCTCTCGATGGCGGTCGTCGTGATCTCGGGGCTGATCGTGGCCGAGGCGTCGTTGAGCTTCCTGGGGCTCGGCATCCAGCCACCCTCACCCACCTGGGGCAACATGATCGCGGAGGCCGAGGCCAACAACACGATGTCGCAGCACCCGTTCATCCTGCTCGTGCCGGGGACCTTCCTGTTCCTCACGGTGTTCTCGTTCAACCTGCTCGGCGAGCGCGCCCAGAAGCGCTGGGACCCGAGGGGAGCCAAGCTGTGAGCGCCCCGGTCCTCGAGGTCCGCGACCTGCGCACCGTCTTCCAGACCGCGCGTGGCCCGGTCCGAGCCGTCGACGGCGTGAGCCTGGACCTGGTCGCGGGGGAGACCCTCGGCCTGGTCGGCGAGTCGGGCTCGGGCAAGTCGGTGCTGGGCCGCACGCTCATGGGCCTGGTCACCAGCGGTGGGATGACCAGCGTCACCGGGGAGGTCCGGATCGACGGGCTCGACGTCCACGAACTGTCTCCCCGGCGCCGCCGGGCGCTCTGGGGTGCGCGGATCGCGATGGTCTTCCAGGACCCGATGACCTCGCTCAACCCGGTCCGCACCATCGGTGCCCACCTCACCGACCCGCTCCGGCTGCACCTCGGACTCGGACGCCGGGCGGCCGCGGACCGGGCGATCACGCTGCTCGACCGGGTCGGCATCCCCGACCCGCGCCGCCGGCTCGGCCAGTATCCCCACGAGCTGTCGGGCGGCATGCGGCAGCGGGTGATGATCGCCGTGGCGCTCAGCTGCGACCCGGCGATCCTGATCGCCGACGAGCCCACCACGGCGCTGGACGTCACCGTGCAGAAGCAGATCCTCGACCTGCTCGCCGAGCTGGCCGCCGAGCGGCAGATGGCGACGATCCTGATCAGTCACGACCTGGGCGCGATCGAGGGCCGGACCGACCGGGTCGCGGTGATGTACGCCGGCCGGGTGGTCGAGCGGGCGGGGACGGTTGCGCTGTTCGAGGCGCCCCACCACCCGTACGCCGAGGCCCTGATCGCCTCCGTGCCGGAGCTCGCCGCGGCACCGCACACCCTGCTGCGCACGATCGAGGGGCAGCCGCCCGACCTGGCGAACCCGCCGGAGGGCTGCCGGTTCGCCCCGCGGTGCCCGCGCAGCGTGGAGCGGTGCCTGCGCGAGGACCCCGCGCTCGTCGAGCTGGGCGCGGCGCGTGCCGTCGCCTGCCACCTGCCCGTCGGCCTCGCCCCCGAGGCCGCAGAAGCACCTGTGCTCTCGGAGGAGACGGTCTGATGGCTGGCACCGGTCACGCGCACCTGCGCCCCGCGTCCTCGCCCGTCCTGAGCGTGCGCGACCTCGTCGTGGAGTTCCCGGTCGGCCGGGGTGCGCGGGTGCACGCGGTGTCCGGGTTGAGCATCGACGTCCTCGAGGGCGAGACGCTGGGCATCCTCGGCGAGTCCGGCTGCGGGAAGTCGAGCGCCGGACGTGCGGTCATGCAGTTGCCCCCGCCCACGTCGGGCTCGGTCCGCCTCGGCGACGTCGAGCTGACCACGCTGCGCCCGCGCGACGTGCGGTCGAAGCGGGCGAAGATGCAGATGATCCTCCAGGACCCGATCTCCTCGCTGAACCCACGGCGCAAGGTCAAGGACCTGGTCGCCGAGGGCCTCGCGGTGTGGGGATACGACGGTCCGGACCGCGAGGCGCTGCTGCGCGAGACCCTCGCCGCCGTCGGACTCGACCCCGACGTCGTGTGGGACCGTCGCCCGCACGAGCTCTCCGGCGGCCAGTGCCAGCGGGTGTGCATCGCCCGTGCCCTGCTGCTGGAGCCGGAGGTGCTGATCTGCGACGAGCCGGTGTCGAGCCTCGACGTCTCGGTGCAGGCCCAGATCCTCAACCTGCTCGAACGCACCAAGGCGCGCTACGGGCTCAGCATGGTGTTCATCGCCCACGACGTGTCGGTCGTCAAGAGCATCAGCGACCGGATCATGGTGCTCTACCTGGGCAAGACCTGCGAGGTGGTCCCATCCCGGGCGATCGACACCGAGGCGAAGCACCCCTACACCCAGGCCCTGCTGGCCTCGGTGCCCGGCCGCGAGGACACCCTCGCCCGCAGCGCGGAGGTGGCGCTCGGCGCGAGCGAGCTGCCGTCGCCCCTGGATCCACCGAGCGGGTGCCGGTTCCGCACCCGGTGCCCCCTGGCCACGGAGCGCTGCGCCCGGGAGGAGCCGGAACTGCGCGAGGTCGGGCCCGAACACTTCGTCGCCTGCCACCACGTCCCGACCCAGCCTCTGGAGCAGCCATCGTGACTCGACCTGAGACCGTCCGTGACGCCGTCGCCACCGCCGCCGCGATCCGCGCCGGCGAGCTCAGTGCACGCGAGGTCGTCGAGGAGGCGATCGGGCGCATCGAAGCGCTCGACGGTGCGCTGAACGCCGTGGTCGGTCGCCGGTTCGAGGCCGCCCTCGCCGAGGTCGACGCCGGACTGCCGGTCGGCCCGCTCACCGGCGTGCCGTTCCTCGTCAAGGACCTGGGCACTGAGGTGGCCGGGCTTCCCGCGACCGGGGGGAGCCGGTTGTTCGCGGACGTCGTACCGACCCGCGACAGCGAGCTGGTCCGGCGCTACCAGCAGGCGGGCCTCGTGGTGCTCGGCACCACGAACACCCCTGAGTTGGGGCTGAACGCGAGCACCGAGTCCCAGCTGCACGGTCCCGCCCGCAACCCGCACGACCACGCGCGGTCCACCGGTGGCTCCAGCGGCGGCTCCGCTGCGGCGGTGGCGAGCGGGATGGTGCCCGCCGCGCACGCGACCGACGGCGGCGGGTCGATCCGCATCCCGGCCTCGATGTGCGGGCTGGTCGGCCTGAAGCCGAGCCGGGGTCGCACCACGGGCTCGCCGGACCCGGGCACGCTCGCGGCGCCGGTGTCGGTTCCGCACGCGGTCACCACGACGGTGCGCGACAGCGCCCTGCTGCTCGACGTGATCGCGGGTCCGCTTCCCGGCGAGGCGTACGCCGCACCCGCCCCGGCCGGAAGCTTCCTCGACGCCACCCGGCGCGAGCCGGGCCGGTTGCGGATCGGCCTCGCCACCCGGGCACGCAACGGCGTCGACGTCGACCCGGCCTGCCTGGACGCGGTGCTCGCGACCGCGAAGCTCTGCGAGGAGCTCGGCCACCACGTCGAGGAGATGACGCCCGCCTTCGACCCGGTCGATGTCGGCGCGACCTCGGGCGTCCTCATGGGCGCGGACCTCGTCGTGACCGTCGACGACCGTCTGGCAGCGCTGGGTCGCGGCCTTCGGCCCGATGATGTGGAACCCTTCACCCATGTCCTCCTCGACCACTACCGGACGCTGAGCGGTTCCGACGTGCACCGCGCACTGCGCCGCGCCCAGGAGATCGGCTGGGAGGTGGGGACCGCGTTCACGACGTACGACGTGCTGCTGACTCCGACGCTGGCCCAGCCGACCCCGCCGCTGGGGTTGCTCGACACCACCCGTCCGGAGACGATGTACGAGCACGGCAGCACCTACTCGGCCTGGACCAGCGTCTTCAACGTCACCGGGATGCCGGCGATCTCGCTGCCGCTGGGCGCCGATGCGACCGGACTGCCGCTCGGCGTGCAGTTCGCGGCCGACCTCGGGCAGGAGGCGCTGCTGATCTCGCTCGCGACCCAGGTCGAGCACGCCGCACCCTGGCGGCCGGTGCCCTGACCGCGCTCCTCGCGGCGGTCGTGGCCTTCGGGCTCGCCGGCTTCGTCCAGTCGATCACCGGCTTCGGGTCGGCCCTGGTCGCGATCCCGATCCTCGCGATCGTCATGGGCCCCGCGCACGCGGTGGTCGCGATGACGGTGGTCAGCCTGGTGCTCTCGGGGTGGAGCGCGGTGCGCGAGCGCGCGCACGTCGACCTACCGGTGGCGTCGCGACTGGTGGTCGCCGGCATGCTCGGCCTGCCACTGGGGCTGCTGCTGCTCCGGTACGCCGGCGACGGGGTCCTGCAGGTGCTGATGGCGGTCACCGTGCTGGGTGCGCTGGCCCTCGTCCTCTCCCGGGTCAGGCTGCCCCCGGGGCGCGTGGCCGGCGCGGGCGCCGGGGTGCTGAGCGGCGCGCTCCTGACCTCCACCGGGATGAACGGGCCGCCCTTGGTACTGGGCGTGCTCGCGGGACGACCCGAGCCGCGGGCCTTCCGGGGCACCCTGCAGGCGGTGCTCGCCGTCCAGGACCTGGTCGCCGTCGTCGGGTTCGTGGTGATCGGCCTCGACGTCGGCTCCCTGCTCGCCTACATCGCCGTCGGCGTGCTCGCCTCGCGCGGCGGGTGGTGGGCCGGCGACCGCGTCTTCGCCCGGATCCCGGCGAAGCGCTTCGATCGCGTGGTCGCGCTCGCGCTCGCGGCGAGCGCGGTCATGCTCCTCCTCAGCGGGATCGCCTGAGCCGAGCCGTCACCCCCGCGCGATCGCCGGCGCGCGGCCGTACCTCTCGTACTCGGCGAGCAGCTGGCCGCGGTGCTCCGCGGTCGCGGGCACGTAGTGAAGAGACCCGTCGAGCGAGACGAACAGCGGATCGTCCGTGAGCCACGAGGCCGCAACCAGGGACGGCTTGTCGACCTTCCGCGTCGCGGTGACCGGCATCTCGCCGACGATCCGGACGAACCGCGGCGCCCACTTGGTGCCGAGGTCGGGTTGCGCCTCCAGGAACGCGCCGAACTCCTTGGCGTCGAAGCGGGCACCGTCGCGGAGCTGCACCGCCGCCATCACCTGGTCGCCCGTGCGTGGATCGGGCACCGGGTAGACCGCGACCAGCGCTACGGCCGGGAAACGGGCGAGGATGCGCTCGACCGGCGCGGCGGCGAAGTTCTCGCTGTCCACGCGCAGGCGGTCCGCCGAGCGGCCGGCGAAGTAGAAGAAGCCGGCTTCGTCGCGGTAGCCCAGGTCACCGGTGCGGAAGACCGGTCCGTCCACGCGCTCGGCCGTCGCAGCGGGGTTGTTGTAGTAGCCCTCGAACATCATCGCCCCGGCGAGGTTGACGATCTCCCCGATCGCCTCGTGCGGGTTGAGCAGCTGCCCGTGCTCGTCGAAGCGGGCCCGTGGGCACGGCGCCCCGTCGGGGCCGAGGACCTCGACCTGCGGCATCGTCTCCGGTGGCCGGCCCAGGGCGCCCGGAGGAGTGTCCGGCGTGACGCTGATGACCACCGCTCCCTCGCTGGACCCGTAGCTCTCGGTGGGGTGCACCCCGAACCGGCGCGCGAACTCCGCGCGGTCCAGCGGCGCCGCCTCCGTCCCGAAGACGACGCGGAGCCGCGTGCGTGCCTCGTCGGGCGACTCGGGTGCGGACAGCAGGTAGGCCAGTGAGCGGCCGACGTAGTTGAAGAACGTGACGCCGAAGCGGAGCACGTCCGGCAGGAAGCCCGAGACCGAGAACTTCCGTCGCATGGTGAACGTCGCGCCCACGAACACCGAGGGCGCCCAGCACGCCATGATCGCGTTGCCGTGGAACAGCGGCATCGCGTTGTAGCTGACGTCGTCGGGCACGAGGTCGAGGACGTTCGTGCAGGCGATCACGGCCAGTCGCCCGGACGAGCAGATGACCGCCTTCGGCGCGCCCGTCGAACCTGAGGTGAAGGTCAGGAGGAGGCAGGTCGAGGGGTCCTCCGCGGCCGGTGGCAGCACGAACGACTCGATCGGGTACGTCGCCAACCGGTCCTCCCACTCCGTTACGTCGACGCGGAGCACGCGGCTGCTCTCGACGCCGGTGTCCAGGCCCTCGAGCAGGGCGCTTCCCGCGGCATCGGTGACGATCACGCTGCAGTCGACACCACGGATGTCGCTCGCGAGCTCGGCCCCCCGGCGCGTGGGGTTGATGCCGACGACCGTCGCGCCCGACAGCGCCGCGGCACCGATCATGAAGATGTAGTCGGGGACGTTCTCGAGCAGCACCCCGACGTGGAACGGCTCGCCCTCCCGGCGCAGGTCAAGGAGCAGGGCGGCCCGCCGCCGGCACTCGTCGACGACCTCGCGCCAGGACCAGTGGGAGTCCTCGAACAGCAGACCGTCGTGGTCGTCCTCGGCACGTCGCAGCAGGACGTCGGCGAACGTGATCCGTTGCTCGATGACCTCGGACGCGGAGAGGTGGGGGGCCACGGTTCGGTCGACGTCCTGGTGGGGGTGCATGGCGAAGCCTCCTGGGGTTGCGGCCGTGGTGCTCACGATGCCGGAACGGACCTGGGAGCGACCATGCCCCGCGCCGATGAGGCCCGGGGCACGGTCGCGTTCAGATGCGGTGGTTCAGCTCTTCCACGCCTTGTCGTAGAGGAACATCGTCTCGGTGGTGGGCTGGATGCCGTGGACGTTGCTGTTCCACGGCTCGAAGGTGCCGCCCGCCGCGATCGAGATGCCCGGCACGTCCTGGTCCCAGAGTTGCTCGATCTTCGTCATCGTCGCCTTGCCCTTGTCGGGCGAGTCGGCGGTCTGGAGCTGGGCGAGGAGACCGTCCATCTCCGGGTTGGCGTAGCCGCTCGGGTTCGAGGGCGACTTGCTGCCGAGCACGCCGGCCAGGCGGGAGTACGGGTCCTCGTCGGGGATGGTGGTCGCGCCCACGGCGAGGTCGTAGGAGTGGTCGACGTACATCTTCTTCACCTGGTCCGCGATGCTGCGGACCGGGTCGAGGGTGACCTTGAAGCCGGCCGCCTCGAGCATCGCCTTGAGCGCCACGGCCCCGGCCTGCGAGCTCGGGTCGGCGGCGTGGGAGTAGCTGATCTTGCCGTCGTAGCCGTCCGCCTCGGCCTGCTTGAGCAGCTCCTTGGCCTTCGCGAGGTCCGCAGCCGGCGGCGTGACGCCGGTGAACCACGGCGAGGTCTCCGCGAAGAGGCTCTTGGTCGGCAGGCCGGCCCCGTCGAGGGTGCGGGCGACGTACGCCTTCGGGTCGAACGCGTAGTTGATCGCCTGGCGGACCCGGGGGTCCGCACCGGGGTGACCGGCGCGCACGTTGATCCAGAGGTTGTCGCCCAGGCCGGTCGCGAACATCATGCCCGGCAGGCTCTCGTCACGGGCCTTCTCGACCACCGCCGGATCCCGGAGGAACGCGGTGTCCGCTGCGCCGCTCTTCAGGGCGTCCAGCTTCGGCTGGTCGTCGGCCCCACCGAGCCAGATGAAGCGGAGCGCGTCGAGGTGCGGTGCGCCGTTCCAGTAGTCCGGGTTGGCCTTGAGGACCAGCTCCTCGCCGGGGGAGTACTTCTCGAAGACGAACGGGCCCGCGCCGATCGGCTTGAACGCCTTGGGGTCCCGGTACGCCGCCGGCGCCATGATCATGCCCGGTCCCTGCGCCAGCATGTTCGGGAAGGTGGCCCAGGGCGACCGCAGCGTGAACACGACGGTGAGATCGTCGGTCTTCTTCATCTCGGCGACGTTCGCCATCAGCAGCAGCGACTGGTAGGCGTAGTTGGCCTCGTAGTACTTCAGGCTGCCGAGCACGGCGTCGGCGTTCAGCGGGGTGCCGTCGGTGAATTTCACCCCGTCCCGCAGCTTGAGCGTCCAGGTGACGTCGTCGGTGCTGGTGAGCGACTCGGCGAGCTGGGGCTTGAACGAGCTGGACGTGAAGTCGTACCGGACGAGGGTGTCGTAGATGGCGGCCATCGCGCTGCCGCCGGTCGCACCGTTGGCGTAGGTCTGGGCCGGGTTGAGGACCCGCGGCTCGCCGAAGTCGGCGACGGTGAGCGTGCCGCCCTGCTTCGGGTCACCGGCCTTGTCCTTGCCGACCAGGCCGGTGGTGTAGATCTGCGACTTGCTCAGACCGCCGGCCGACGAGTCCTTGGTGACGGCGCCGCCTCCGGACGACGAGTTCGAGCACCCGGCCGTGGCCAAGGCGCCCACCAGGAGCGCCGCCGCGAACCATGAGCGACGCGAGATGGGTGTCTTCACTGCTGCTCCTCCAACGTGGAAGGGCATCGGGCCCTCGGGCTCGGACCACGCATGCCTTGTGTTGGCCGTCACAGTGCGGGGGCCGCGTCCGGGTGTGTCGGGCCGGTCCCACTCACCGGGAGGTCCTGCTCCGGTCCGTCAGTCCCGGTGATTCCCGGTCAGCGAGATCGCTGCCGGCCCGTGGTGACGCCGGTTCCTACCGTGGCGACGTGACCTCGACACCCATGACCCGAACGGTTCCGGACCCGCTGTCCCCGGCGAAGCTGGGACCGCTGACCCTGCGCAACCGCGTGATCAAGGCGGCGACGTACGAGGGGCTCAGCCACCGGGCGCGGGTGACCCAGGATCTCGTCGACTTCCACGTCGGCTACGCCAAGGGCGGCGTCGGGATGACCACCGTCGCCTACTGCGCCGTGGCCAAGGAGGGGCGGACCGACCGGCACCAGATCCACTGGACCGACGAGGCGCTGCCCGGCCTGCGGGCGCTGACCGACGCTGTCCATGCCGAGGGTGCCGCGGTCTCGGCACAGATCGGCCACGGTGGGCCGGTCGCCAACCCCAAGGGCAATGGTCTTCCGGCGCTCGCGCCGAGCCGGCACTTCCACAAGACCTCGATGAGCTTCGCCCAGGAGATCGACCAAGCGGGGATCGCGCGGGTGACCGAGGCGCATGCCGAGGCGGCACGCCGGGCGATCGCCTGCGGCTTCGACGCCGTCGAGGTCCACCTCGGGCACAACTACCTGATCAGCTCGTTCCTCAGCCCCCGCATCAACCACCGCACCGACGAGTACGGCGGGTCGCTGGAGAACCGGGCCCGGTTCGCGCGCGAGACCATGCGCGCGGTCCGTGATGCGGTCGGCGACCGGATCGCGGTCATCGTGAAGATGAACATGGACGACGGCGTGCCCGGCGGCTTCTGGCTGGACGAGGCGATCCCGGTCGCGCAGTGGCTGGAGGCCGACGGCACGTGCGACGCGCTCGAGATGACGGCAGGATCATCGTTGATGAACCCGATGTACCTCTTCAAGGGCGCGGCGCCGATCGAGGAGTTCGCCGCGGTCATGCCGCAGCCGATCCGGCTGGGGGTCAAGACCGTCGGCCGTCGCCTGATCCGCGAGTACCCCTACCGCGACGCGTTCCTGCTCGAGGACGCCCGCCAGATCAGGGCCGCCGTCGACCTGCCGATGGTGCTGCTGGGCGGCATCACCGACCGCGCCTCGATGGACCTCGCCATGCGCGAGGGCTTCCAGTACGTCGCGATGGGCCGTGCGCTCCTGCGGGAGCCGGACCTGGTCAACCGGATCGCGCACGACCCGGCCACCCCGTCACTGTGCATCCACTGCAACAAGTGCATGCCCACGAACTTCACCGGCACCCGCTGCGTGCTGGTCGACCGGACCACCACGCGCAGCGCCGACTGGGGCAAGCCGGAGGGCTACGTCGGGTGACCGCTGCCGGGGGTCGGGACGAGACCATCGCCGCAGCGCTGCTCGCGCGACTCGGTGACGACCGCCCGGGGCTGCGAGCCGACGACCGGGAGTGGAGCTGGGACGCCGTCGTACGGGAGAGCGCTGCGCGGGCCGAGCTCCTGCAACGGCGCCGCACGGCGGGTCCCTTCCACGTCGGGGTCCTGCTCGACAACGTGCCCGAGTACGTCCTCTGGCTGGGTGCGGCAGCGCTCGCCGGCGCGACCGTCGTGGGCGTCAACTCCACCCGGCGAGGTGCCTACCTGGAGCAGGAGGTGCGGCACACCGAGTGCCAGCTGCTGGTGACCGACGCCGCCGGCGCGGCGATCCTCGAGGGCCTCGACATCGGCGTACCCGTGGACCGTGTCGTCCGTGTCGACGGCTCCGGCTACCTCGCCGAGATCGACCGGCACCGGGTGGAGCCCTCGGCGGACCCGACCCTCACCCCCGCGACCCGTCTGCTGCTGATCTTCACCTCGGGCACGACCGGTGCCTCGAAGGCCGCGATCTGCTCCCAGGGCCGGCTCGCCGAGCTCGGCCGGATGGCCGCGCAGAAGTACGACGTGACCCGCGACGACGTCTGCTACTGCTGCATGCCGCTCTTCCACGGCAACGCGCTGATGATGCTCTGGGCGCCGGCCGTCCTCACCGGCGCGTGTGTCGCGCTCACCCCGAAGTTCTCCGCGTCCGCCTTCCTCGATGACGTCCGCCGGTACGGCGCGACGTACTTCACCTACGTGGGCAAAGCGATCGGCTACGTGCTCGCCCAGCCCGAGCGCCCCGACGACCATGACAACCCGCTCACCCACGGCTTCGGCACGGAGGCGTCACCGGAGGACCAGGCCGAGTTCCGGCGCCGCTTCGGCGCCCGACTGCACGAGGGCTACGGCTCCAGCGAGGGCGGTGGACTGCTGAAGCGGGTCGACGGCCTGCCGGCCGGGGCGCTCGGCGCGCCGGCACGACCGGGCGTCCGGATCGTCGACCCGGTGACCCGGGAGACGTGCCCGCCGGCCCGCACCGACGAGCACGGTCGGGTGCTGAACGCCGAGGAGGCGGTCGGCGAGATCGTCGACGTCGACGGCGCGGCTCGCTTCGAGGGCTACTGGAACAACCCGGAGGCGGACGCCGAGCGGGTGCGACACGGGTGGTACTGGACCGGTGACCTCGGCTACCTCGACGAGCACGGGCGGTTCTACTTCGCCGGCCGGTCCGGCGACTGGATCCGCGTCGACGGCGAGAACGTCTCGGCGCTGCACATCGAGCGCGTGCTGCGCCGGCACCCACGCATCGTGGCCGCGGCCGCCTTCGCCGTGCCCGACCCGCGCTCCGGTGACCAGGTGATGGTCGCCGTCGAGGTCGCAGAGCCCACCGGCTTCGAGGACCTGGACCTCGGTGCCTTCCTGGCGAGGCAGGACGACCTCGGGACGAAGGGAGCACCGCGCTTCGTGCGGTTCTCCCACCGGCTGCCCACCACGGGCTCGAACAAGCTGGCCAAGAAGGAGATCCAGCTCGGCGGCTGGCGGCGTACCGGGGGCGACCAGGTCTTCCGGTGGAGCGGCCGCGGCCTGCCGACGTACCGCCCCTTCACCGAGGCCGACCGGGCGGCGCTGGAGGCGGAGTTCGAGGCCGCGGGCCGCACCCGCTTCCTGGCCTGAGTCGTCCCGGCCACGGAGGAGGGTGTCGCGGTGAATGCAGGCCAGTGGGCCGGGAGGTGGCTGGGCGAGCGCCGGGTCCGGTACGACGAGCGCGACGCGATCCTCTACGCCCTCGCCCTCGGCGCCCGGTCCGAGGACCTCGACCTGATCCACGAGGATCGGCTTCGGGTGCTTCCCTCCTTCGCCCTCACCCTGGCGCAGTGGGCGCCGGACGCGCTGGGCTCGGCCGGCGCCTTCGACACGCGCACGGCGGTGCACGGCGCGCAGCGGCTCGAGGTGCTCCGTCCGCTGTCGCGCTCGGGTGAGCTGCACCTGCAGGCTCGCGTCGGCGCCGTGTGGGACAAAGGCTCGGCCGCGGTCTTCGAGGTCGAGGCGGAGAGCGACCACGTCGTGGCGACCTGGTCGATCTTCGCCCCCGGCTGCGGAGGGTTCGGCGGCGAGCGCGGACCCTCGGGTCCGTGCGACGACCTCGCCGGAGCGACGGAGCTGCGGGTGCCGACCTACGCCACGCAGGCGGCGACGTACCGCCTGCTCGGCGACCGCCACGCCATGCACGTCGACCCCGACGCCGCTCGCGCTGCCGGCCAGCCGAGGCCCTTCCTGCACGGCCTGTGCACGTTGGCGGCGATCACGCTCGAGGTCGCCCGGTACACCGGTGCCCACCCGGCCGACCTCCGGTCGCTGGCGGGTCGCTTCGCCGCACCGGTGTTCCCCGGTGAGCAGCTCGCCGTGCAGATCGCGCCCGGGAGCACCAGCTTGTTCGAGGCGAAGGTCGGCGACCGGACCGTCATCTCGGCTGGGCGGGTGAGCTTCGCCGCCGATGCTGTCGCTCGAGGGTGACGCGTCACGCCCCGTGCGCCGCTGCGTGACCGGACCGTTCCCGGAAGACGGGCTCGCCGTACTCGGTGCTGATCCGCGTGCCGCGCGTGCCGGCGAGGATCTCCGGCAGGTCCTCGAGTGCGCCGATGGCCGTCACGCGGCCCGGTTCGGAGCGGGCGAAGGCACAGGCCGCCTCGACCTTCGGGCCCATCGAGCCGGCCGGGAACTCGAAGGCCTTCAGGGCATCGGGTGACACCGTCGCGATCGCGCGGGCCTCCGGCGTGTCCCAGTCGAGATGGACCGCGTCGGCATCGGTCGCGATCACCAGCAGGTCCGCGCCGAGACCTTCGGCGAGCACCGCCGAGGAGCGGTCCTTGTCGATGACCGCCTCGACGCCGACGAGGGCCCTGGGGTTGAAGTGGCCGGGTCCGACCGGGTGCTCCCCGGGCAGGTAGACCGTCGGGATGCCCCCGCCCCCGGTGCAGATCACGACCACGCCCCCCTCGAGCAGGTACCGGATCGGCTTGATCTCGAAGATGCTCCGCGGCAGCGGTGACGGTACGACGCGCCGCCAGTGCCGGCCGTCCGGCCTGACCGTCCAGCCGCGCTCCGCTGCGATCCGGTGGGCCTCCTCCGCGGTGTACACGGGTCCGACGAACTTGGTCGGGTTCGCCATCGCCGGGTCGGTGGGGTCGACCTCGGTCATGGTGAGGACCGTGGCGATCTCCTTCTCGAACGGCAGCAGGTTCCCCAGCTCCTGCTCGATCAGGTAGCCGATCATCCCTTCGGTCTGCGCGCCCAGCACGTCGAACGGGTAGGCCGACTGCTCGTCGTACGCCGAGGCCTGCAGCGACAGCAACCCCACCTGCGGGCCGTTGCCGTGGGAGATGACGAGCTCGTGCTCCATCGCCAGCGGGGCGAGCGCCTCGCACGCCCTGCGCACGTTCGCCCGCTGGTTCTCGACGGTCATCGGCTCGCCGCGGCGCTGCAAGGCGTTGCCCCCGAGGGCCACCACGACGCGCATGTCAGCCCATCCGCACCGGCGACGCCGCGGTCCAGGTAGTGCCGGCGATGCCGGGCGTGCCGGCCGGCACCTGCTGGGTGATGCAGTGCACGTTGCCCCCGCCGAGGAGGATCTCCCGTCCCGGCACGGTGAGGATCTCCCGGTCCGGGAACAGCCGCTTGTAGGTCGTGACGGCCTCCTCGTCGTGCACGTCCTCGAAGACCGGCAGCACCACGATCCCGTTGCCGATGTAGGAGTTGACGTAGGACCCGGCCAGGCGCTCGCCCTCGACCCGCGGCTGCACGCCGGGGATCCGGTCGACGCCGGCGGCCTCCTCGGCCGTGATCGTGATCGGCCCCGGCTGGTGGATCCGCGTGATCTCCAGGGGGCGGCCCTTCGCGTCGACCGCCCGCTCCAGGATCGCCAGCGCCTCGTGCGAGATCTCCCACTGCGGATCGTCGGGATCGTCGGTCCAGGTCAGCATGACGTGTCCGGGCGCGACGAACCGGCAGAAGTTGTCGACGTGGCCGTCGGTCTCGTCGAGGTAGACGCCTCGCGGCAGCCAGATGATCGTGCTGACACCGAGGTGCTGGCGCAGTGTCTCCTCGATCTGCTCCCGGGACATGCCGGGGTTGCGGTTGGAGTTCAGCAGGCACTCCTCGGTGACCAGCAGGGTGCCCTCGCCGTCGACGTCGATCGACCCGCCCTCGAGGACGTAGTCGGGCAGGTACCGCTGGCACCGCTCGAGGTCCAGGATCTTCGGGCCCACCAGGTTGTCGGCGTACCAAGGGAAGTAGAGGCCGCCCTCGAGACCGCCCCAGGCGTTGAACTCCCAGGACACCCCGCGCAGCTCGCCGGCGTCGTTCACCACGAACGTCGGTCCGCTGTCGCGCACCCAGGAGTCGTCGTTGCTCATCTCGACGACCCGCACCTGCAGCGGGAGTCGCTCGCGGGCATTGGTGTACTGCCCGGCGGACACCAGCACGGTGACCGGCTCCGTGGTCGCGATTGCCTCGGCCACCGCGGCGAAGGCGGTCTGGGCCGGCTTGGCGCCGTACCGCCAGTTGTCCGGTCGCTCGGGCCAGATCAGGTAGCAGCCGGCGTGGTCCTCCCACTCGGCGGGCATGCGGAACCCGTCGGCGAGCGGGGTGGACCCGAGTGCGTGGCTGCGCGTGGTGGCGACGTCGTCCGACATGGGACTAGCTCCTCAGGTGGTGTGGGTCCTCGACCGGGGCCTGGTCCAGCTCCGCGTCGTGGACGGGTGTGGTGAGCGACGAGGCGTCGTCCGGGGCAGTTCCCTCCAGCTCCACGTGGCCGAGGAGCTCGGGGTGCTCGACCGGCGGGACGGCCTCGGCGGCTCGCGCCTGCTGCCAGCGCGGCGAGCGGGCGACGAAGACCTCCTGGACCGCGAAGGTGACCGCGAGGCCGCCGATGATCAGCCAGAACGTCTGGGCGTCGAACGTGGACAGGTCGAACGGGTCGACCACGAAGAAGACGGTGGCGAGCGCCAGCCAGACCACGCACAGCCCGGCTGCCGTCCAGGCACCGGCCCGGCCGAACGGCACCTGGTAGGGCCGGTGCGCGTCGGGATCGGACGTCCGCAGCTTCAGGAAGGCCAGGGCCATCACGACGTACGGCAGCAGGAAGATGATCGAGCTGAAGGCGAAGATGCTCCAGAACAGCTCGTCGATGCTGCCGTCGGTGGCCCAGAACAGCACGCCGTACACGAGGGTGAACACGGTGCTCACGGACGCGGTCAGGTGGGCGGCCCCGACCGGGGTGCCGCGCGTCGGGCTGGTCCTGGCGAACACCCGCGGCAGGTCACCGCGGCTGGCGGCCTCTGCGGCGGCACGGTTCGCGCCGATCGTCCACGGGATGAGGGCGGCGAAGAAGGTGTAGAGGATGCCGATGCCGAGCAGGTTGGTGAACAGGTTGGAGCCGAACGCCTCTTGCAGCGCGTCCATCAGGCCGGAGGTCGCCGAGATGTCGTCGACCGGCAGGATCGTCAGGATGCCGAACGTGGCGACGAGGTAGAAGATGCCGATGAGGACTCCGGCGATCAGCACCGTGCGCGGTACGTCGCGCCGGGGGTTGTGCATCTCCTGGCTCGCGCTCGACATCAGCTCGAAGCCGAGGAAGTTGTAGATCACGATCGACACGGCCAGCGCCACCGTCGACCACGTGGGGATCATCGAGTCGGTGCTCCACGAGAACGTCGTCGCGGAGTCCGCCCCGCCGGCGAGGACCTTCACAGCGCCGACGCCGAGCAGCAGGATCACGCCCGCGGTCAGGATCGCGCCGAGGTTGGAGACCCACTTGCCGGTGTCGAGGGCGAGCAGGTTGACCGCCCAGTTGGCGCCGATCAACCCGACCGCGATCAGGACCTGCGGCCAGAAGCCGAGGTGCGGGAAGAACATCGACTTGAGCACCGCGGCGAACATCAGGTAGACCGATGGCACCCAGAGCGCGACGTTCACCCAGTACCACCACGACGTCCGCGTGCCCCAGCGGCTGCCGAAGGCGCGCACGACCCACGAGTAGAGGCCGCCGGTGTCGGGGTAGGTGGATCCCAGCTCGGCGGTGATCAGGCCGTAGGGCAGGAAGAACAGCGCGATGATCGCGACCGTCCACACGATCGCGGAGGGTCCGATCTGGGCGGTGAGCGTGACCTGGCTGAGCAGCAGGATCGCGCAGACGCTGAACAGGACCATGTCGAACATCCGAAGCGCCCCGAGTGAGCGATGGGTGGTGGTCGGGGTGTTGAGGCTCATGACGGTCGTCCTTCTCGACGGTGATGGGTGCTCAGCGCAGGCTCTCGAGGGACGCCTCGATGCGTCCTTCGTGGAACCGGCGCAGGGCCTCGGTGGGATGGGTGATGCGCGGGTAGACGTACCAGGCGAGCAGGCCCTTCTCGGTGTGCAGCCGGTTCTCGCTCTGGTCGTAGATGATCGACTGCGGCGAGTCCATGACCTCGTCGGTCGCCTCGACGCCGCGCGACGCGGGCAGGCAGTGCATGAACTTCGCGTACGCCGGGGCGCGGGCCATGAGCTCGCTGGTGACCTGGTAGCGCGGCTTGAACGCCTTGACCCGGTCGGGGATCTCGGCCTCCTGCCCGAACCACCACCACAGGTCGGTGTAGACGAAGTCGGCCTGTGCCACGGCGTCCTCGACGTCCTCGGTGTCGAGGTAGTGGCCGCCGTACCGCTCCTCGTTGCGGGCGACCTCGTCCAGCACGGTCGGCCACTGGGCCTTGATCCCGTACTGCTCGGGCCGGGCGTGGATGAAGGTGCCGCCGAGCATCGTGACGATCATCGCTGTCGAAGTGCACACGTTGGTCGCGTCGCCGACGAACACCACCGTGAGGTCACTGAACGACTTCTCCGGCAGCTTGTGCTCGGTCATCGTGAAGACGTCGCAGACCGCCTGGGTGGGGTGGTTGTAGTCGGTCAGGCCGTTGAGCACCGGCACGCGGGCGTGCGCGGCGAACTCCGTGACGGTGTCGTGCTTGAACGCACGGATCTCGACGGCGTCGACCATCCGGGAGAGGACCTCGGCGGTGTCCTTGATGTTCTCCTTCTCGCCGAGGTGGATCTCGCCCGGCTTCAGGTAGAGCGCGTGCCCGCCCATCTTCGTCATGGCGACCTCGAAGGACACGCGGGTCCGGGTCGAGGCCTCCTCGAAGATCATCCCGAGCGAGGCGCCGTCGAGGAGCCGCGGGCAGGCGTTCTGCCGGTCCGCGGCCTTCAGCGCTGCGATCAGGTCGAGCTGGCGGCGAAGCGTCTCCGGCGTGAGGTCCTGGGTGTCGATGAAGTGCTGCAGCGGTCGGTCCATGAACCCAGCGTGACACCGAACTTGAGCGAGCGCTCAAGTTCGGTGGAAGAGTGATCCAACAGACATCGCCCCGACTGAGCCGGCGCGCTCAGTCGGTCAGCCCGGCCTCCGCACGAGCCGCGTCGCGCACCCACTGGTGGAGGAGCGCTCGGGGCATGGTGGTCTGCTCTGCCACGGTCTGGATGGCCATCCCGTCCAGGAGAGCGAGCACCCGCCAGGCCGCCGCCTCTGCGTCGGGGCAGTGGAAGACGCCCTGGGCGATGCCGTCGCGGAAGAGGTCGGCCATCAGCTGCTGCCACTCCGCGTTGGCCCGCTGGGCAGCGTGGAGCAAGGTCGGGTGCCGGGCCGAGACGCTCCAGACGTCGAGCCAGACCTGGTACTGCCAGTCGTCGCCGACCGGTGCGAACACCTCGATCAGGTGGTCGAGTCGGGCCTCCGGGTCGCTGATGTCGACCAGGGCGTCCCGGACCCGGTCCAGGTCGGCGAACGCCACCTGCTCGAACGCGGTGGCGAGCAGGTGGTCGAAGCTCTCGAAGTAGTGGTGCATCAGGCCGGCGCTCACGCCGGCCGCCTGGGTCACGTCGCGGCTGGTGGCCTCGCCCATGCCCTTGCGCTGCATGACGGAGATCGCCGCCTCGACCAGGTCGCGCCGGCGCTGCTCGGCGGACTTGTGGACCTGCGCCATGTCTCCGACGGTACTGGCCGGCGACGCTCAGCGGCCGAGGATCAACCAGACCAGGCCGGCCAGGACCAGCAGTGCGACCAGGACGGCCAGCACCACCCTGCCGGTGCTGGCTCGCTGGGCGGCTGCGGCTTCCCGCTCGTCGGCCTCGCGCCGGTCCACGAAGGCCTGGAAGGTCTGCGTGTCCGCAGCCGGATCGACATCGTCCTCGGGCGTCAGGTCCTCGGGCATGGCGAGCAGGCTACCGGCCCCTCACATGCGGGGCGACCTCGGCGTCGACCAGCCGGAGGTGGTCGAGGTCGGCCAGGTCCAGGACCTGCAGGTAGACCCGCTCGCTGCCGGCCTCGGCGAACCGGCCCAGCGTCTCCACCGCCTCGGCCGCCGTACCGGCGACACCGTTCTCCCTCAGCTCGTCCGGCTCTCGGCCGATCGCCTCGGCGCGCCTGCGGAACTCCGCCTCGTCCTGGCCCACGCAGACGACCAGCGCGTTCGACCACGTGAGCGAGGCCGGGTCGCGGCCAGCCTCCTCGCACGCGGACCGGACCCGCGCGAACTGCTCGCGGGTGGTGTCGACCGACACGAAGGGCAGGTTGAACTCGTCGGCGTACCGGGCCGCCAGCGCAGGGGTCCGCTTCTTGCCGAGGCCACCGACGATCACCGGCGGACCGGGCCGCTGCACCGGCTTGGGCAGCGCCGGCGAGTCGGTCACGCGGTAGTGCTCGCCCTCGAAGGAGAACCGCTCACCCGACGGCGTGGACCACAACCCGGTGAGGATCGCGAGCTGCTCCTCGAACCGGTCGAACCGCTCGCCGGTCGACGGGAACGGGATCCCGTACGCCGTGTGCTCGGCCTCGAACCAGCCTGCGCCGAGGCCGATCTCGACGCGACCGTCGCTCATCTGGTCGACGCCCGCGGCCGTGATCGCCAGCGGGCCCGGCAGCCGGAACGTCGCCGAGGTCATCAGCGTGCCGAGTCGGATCGTGGTCGTGTCGCGCGCCAGCCCGGCGAGCGTGGTCCACGCGTCGGTCGGGCCTGGCAGCCCTTCGGTGCCCATGCCCAGGTAATGGTCGGAGCGGAAGAAGGCCGAGAAGCCGAGCTCCTCGGCGGTGCGGGCGACGGCGAGCAGGTCGTCGTACGTCGCGCCCTGCTGGGGCTCGGTGAAGATGCGGAGGTCCATGCCCCCATCGTGCCGGGTCGTTCGTCCCTTGCCGCGTCGGGTACCGGCTGCCCATCGTGGGAGGGGAGGACCGGAAGGAGTGGCCATGCCCGGCAAGTCGCGCGTACGCCGGCAGCATCCGGAGCTGACCGAGGTCTCCCGCTGGGTGGACCTCGACGGCGACGTGCACTACCTCGACTACGGCGGGCCCAGGACGGGGCCGCAGCTCGTGCTGGTGCACGGGCTCGGCGGCTCCGCGGTGAATTGGGCGGCGGTGGCGCCGGCGCTCGCGAAGCGCTGCCGCGTGGTCGCCCCGGACCTGGCCGGCTTCGGGCGGACCAGGAGCAGCGGCCGGTCGACCAGCGTGACCCACAACGCCAAGCTGCTGCGGCGCTTCATCGAGGAGGTGCTGGAGGGTGGGCCCGTGGTCCTCGTCGGCAACTCCATGGGCGGCCTGATCTCCCTGATGGTCGCCGGGCGGCATCCGGAGCTGGTGAAGGGCTTGGTCCTGGTGGACCCGGCCATGCCCGTGGGGATCACCGCCCGTCCGCACCCGGCGGTCGTGGCGATGTTCGCGACGATGGCCATCCCGGCAGCCGGCCGGCTGATCATGGAGCGCCGGCGTGGCCAGCAGTCCGCCGAGGAGGCCGCGATGGAGGTGCTGCGGCTGTGCACCGTCGACGTCTCCCGGGTGCCGGAGGACGTGGTCGCGCTGCATGCCGAGCTGGTGCACGAGCAGAAGGAGTACCCCGACATCGACGCTGAGCTGATCCGCGCGGCCCGGTCGCTGCTGTGGGTGATCGGCCGCAACGGCGAGTACTACCGGATGCTTCGCCGGATCAAGGCGCCGGTGCTGTTGCTGCACGGCGACAAGGACCGGCTGGTCCCGATCGCCGCGGCACGCCGGGCCGCGAAGACCTTCCCGGGGTGGCGATTCGAGGTCGCCCACGACGTCGGCCACGTCCCCCAGCTCGAGGTGCCGGACTGGACGCTGAAGCAGATCCTCGACTGGCTGCAGGAGCAGCGCCTGCTCAAGGGCTGACCGGTCGCCTACTGAGCCGTCCACCCGCCGTCCACGGCGAGCAGCGCGCCGGTGACGAACGACGACGCCGGAGAGGCCAGGAACGCGATCGCCTCCGCGACCTCCTCGGGCCGGATCCTCAGCGAGCGCAGCCCGGAGTTCGTCGAGATGTGGAGCCGGCACGAGGCGCGGGGAAAGCGCTTGTCCAGCAAGCGCTTCCACCACCCGGAGGTGGGTCCGCTCACGTTGATGATCAACGCCTTCGAGGTGCGATCGGCGCCCGACCAGGAGCTGATCGTCTACCACGCCGAGGCGGGGTCCCGGAGCGCCGAGGCGCTGGCGTTGCTGGGCGCGCTGGCCGCGACCCGCGCCTCCGAGGAAGGGACCGGGCAGGTCCCGCACGACGCCTGAACCGGGGAACCTACTGTGGTCCCATGGCGAGACTCCGGCAGGACTTCCGATGACGGCCCGACGACTGCTTCCCTCGACGGAGGCCGTGGACCTGGTCAAGCTGGTCCGGGAGCTGGTGACCCGCGAGCTGCTGCCACGGGCGGCGGAGGCCGAGCGCGAAGAGGCGTTTCCTCGCGACGTCTTCCGGACGCTGGGCCGTGCGGGCCTGCTCGGCCTGCCCTACCCCGAGGAGTACGGCGGCGGCGGGCTGCCGTACGAGGTGTACCTCCAGGTGCTCGAGGAGATCGGCTCCGTCTGGTCCAGCGTCGGCGTGGGCGTCTCGGTGCACGCGCTGTCCTGCTTCGGCCTGGTCACCGCGGGCACCGAGGAGCAGAAGCAGACGTGGCTGCCGGACATGCTCGGCGGTGAGCTGCTCGGCGCGTACTGCCTGTCCGAGCCGCACGCGGGCTCCGACCCGGCCGCGATGCGCACGACCGCGAAGCGCGACGGCGACGAGTACGTGCTCAACGGCGCGAAGGCCTGGACCACGCACGGCGGGCAGGCCGACTTCTACAAGGTGATGGCCCGTACCAGCGAGGACCGCAACGGGATCAGCTGCTTCCTGGTGCCGGCGGACACGCCCGGTCTGACCGCGGACCCGCCGGAGCAGAAGATGGGCCTGACCGGGTCGACGACCGCGACGATGGTCTTCGACAACGTGCGGGTCTCGGCCGACCGGCGGCTCGGCGCCGAGGGTGAGGGGTTGAAGATCGCGCTGGCCGGGCTCGACTCCGGCCGGCTCGGCATCGCCGCGGTCGCGACCGGCCTGGCCCAGGGGGCGCTGGACCACGCGGTCGCCTACGCCAAGGACCGCGAGACGTTCGGGCGTCCGATCATCGACCACCAGGGCCTGGCGTTCGTGCTCGCCGACATGGAGGCGGCCGTGCAGACCGCCCGCGCGATGACCCTGCACGCGGCCCGGCTCAAGGACCGCGGCCTGCCGTTCAGCCGGGAGGCGTCGATCGCCAAGCTGGTCGCCACCGACAACGCGATGAAGGTGACCACGGACGCCGTGCAGGTGCTCGGCGGCTACGGCTACACCCGGGACTTCCCGGTCGAGCGCTTCATGCGCGAGGCGAAGGTGATGCAGATCTTCGAGGGCACCAACCAGATCCAGCGCATGGTGATCAGCCGCTCGCTGGAGAAGGACAACAACGGGGTGGTCGTCGCCGCGGAGTGACGGGGTCGCCAATTTCGGGAATTTAGTTGGACGTCCTAGTATTTGTGGGGACGTCCCACGAGCCGAGCGGAGCCTTCCCGTGACCGACCTCCACCGCCCCACGCACCCGGTGCGCCTCGTGACGGCCTCGGCCCTCTTCGACGGGCACGACGCCTCGATCAACATCATGCGGCGGATCTTCCAGAGCCA
>DATAKN010000115.1:0-45039 GCA_036261595.1 Marmoricola sp. | reverse complement strand
GCTACGAGCTTGCCGCGCGGGTGGTGCGCGAGGAGGGCCGCAAACTGTTCGTGGAGGCCGAGATCGGTCAAGCGGGCAGACCACTGGTCGCCTTTGCCTCGGCGCTGTTCCTCGAGGTGGACATAGCCCACTTCGAGCGGGGCGGCCCGGGTGCGTGCGCCGACCTCGACTGAGCTTGGAGCGTCCCCGGGGCTGTGTTGGCGTTGCACATCGGTGAACCCGCGCTGCCCGATGGGTGCGGTCGTCGAAGTCCATGCCCGGCGCTGTGCTTCGATTCCCTGACCAGGGTAAGCAGATCCCGTCACAGGACACGAGTTCGCCCGCGGCGGCACTTCTGTGGGCGTTTGTCGGATTCGAACCGTGCCCCACTTATTCCGGAAGTATTCGAGCGAAGACCCGCAAATCCTGTCCAGTGAGCGCCAGTGGGGGGATAGGAGCTGCGGACTGTTTCTGCAGGTCAAAGCCCATGTGCGCAAACTTCGACAAGCATCCGAACGCGACGGGCGAGGACAAGGGGTCGCAGGTTCACAGCCTGTCAGCCCGACAACGAAACCGGCTCTGACCGCGGGACGCAGGTCAGACCCGTCTCGGCTTTCGAAACCGTGGAAACAGCGTCATCCGTGAGCATGACGAGGGCCCCGGCAAGCCGGGGCCCTCGTGGTTGGACTCTGAGTTCGAGCTCTACCCCCATGACAGGTCGTAGTAGTCACTACCCCAGCGCGCTGACCTGCGGAAACACCGCTCATGAGGGCTCATGGGGTGCACTCGGTACGCTCAGCATCGCGTCGATCGCGGCCTTCGTCCGCTCGGTCGACGACGGCATCAGATGTGTGTAGGTCCTGAGGGTGAACCCCGGGTCCGCGTGCCCGAGGTACTCGCTCAAGGCCAGGATTGACTCGCCTGCATCCAACAGCGTACTGGCGTAGAAGTGGCGGAGCGCGTGACAGCCGTTCTCGCGCTTTGGCTCAACGCCGGCGGCCACTAGGGCGGGGCGCCAGATCTTGGAGTTGAAGTAGTTGCGGTTGAGAGCGCAGGACTCGCGTGAGAAGAGGATCAACTCGAACGTCCGGTCCGGACCGTCGCTCTTGTCCCAGGGCAGCGTCACAGCGCGCGGCGGGTATCGCGTCACGTGGTCATTGATGAGCTCGAGGACTCGGTCGGGGAGCGGGACGGTGCGAATTTTGCGGCCCTTGGGGAGCCCGAACAGCTGCCGGTTGCTGCCGAGTAGTTTCACCTGGCGCCTGACCTCGACCTCGCCGGTGTTGAGGTCGATGTCGTCGAGGGACAGTCCGAAGATCTCGCCCTGTCTCAGCCCGAGGCCCACCCCGAGGTCAACAACAAGTTTGAACTTGTCTGGCAATTGGTCCTTGACGGCCATCACCTGCTCCCGTGTCCACGGCCGTAGCTTGCGCGGGTCTGACTTGGGACGTCGTACTGACGGCGCCTTGCAAGGATTCTTCGGGATCAGGCCGTCGTCGACTGCCGCGGTGAACACCGAGGAGACGTTGGCGTAGATGACCTTTTGGTAGCTGCCGGCCAGGCCGGTGAGCGTCCGGAGCCACCCTTGGATCGTGGACGGCTGGACGTCGGAGAGGTTGCGCGATCCGAGGTGAGGCATCACGTGAAGGCGGAACCGGAGTTCCACCTGCTCCACCGTGCCTTCGTCGAAGGTCTGAGCTGCAAGCCATTCAGTGGCGTACTCGTCGAATCGCACCTTCCCGGCGTCAGGATCGACGTAGTGCCCGCGAACAATGTCGGCGGAGATAATGGCGGCGAATCTGTCGGCTTCCACCTTGCGGCGAAAGGTCTTGGCGCGAGCGCGTCCGTCTGACTCGCGCCAGCGGACGCGGTAGGTGATGGTCCGCCTGCCGTCGGTCGTCGTACGCTCGCGCCGCTCAACCCATGCCACGGCGACGCTCCAGGTGTTCGTCGAGCCAGGCTCGTACGGTCGAGGGGGCGTAGCGGAGGTGCCTGCCAACGCGGTACGCCTCAGGGCCGCAGCCCTTGTGGCGCCACTGGTAGAGCGTGGCCACGGGAATGCCGAGGAACTCGGCTACCTCGTCCGCGGAGAGCAGACGTTCCATGTTCAGCCTTGAGCGGGGAACGGTCGCCTTCGCACTAGAGACCTGGGACATCGGACTGCGCTCCCTTCTCGGGCGGGCGGTGGATCAGGGCGGCATGGAGGTCGACCCGGCTCGCGCCGGGCGACGCCACCGCTGGCTCCGCCCGGGGCCGCAGATGCTTACGGGCGGTTCTGATGACCTCGAGGTCGGCGGGGCGGGTGACTGGCACGAAGCGCTCGCGAACCGGCTGGACGAGCCGTCCCTCGCCGCTCACCAGCCGAGGGACGGTCACGCGCTGAACGAATGCCCCACGCTCGACACCGGCCTCGAGGACATCGCTGATGCGTTCGTCGATGCGGCGGAAGAGCGTCTGGAAGCCACCGAGCATGCGCGGCTCGATCACCGCGCCGGCTGGCAAGGCCTTCATTCGGCTGACCGCGTTCGAAGCCTCTGCGGTGGCGCCGGCCCCATTGCCGAGCCTTCCTCCGACGTTGCGGAGCTCGCGCTGGATCCGCGAGTACGTCGCGGCGCGGGCTCGCCACTGCTCGGCCAGGTCAAGGTCGACGCGCTCCGCGTATGGAACGAGCTGTGAGGTGAGCAGGCGCTGAGAGTCGACGATCAGGCGCAGGTTCATGGCGTTCGGGATCGACTTCAGTCGGACCAGGAGGTTGTGCTCCGCCTGGAGCACTCCAAGGACTCCCGGCTTGGCCGGTCCTCGGATCGGCTTGGTCCGCGGGCGCCAACCGGTCTGGTCGACGCTGAAATCGGGCTGCCCGAGACTGACGTCGAGTGCCGTGGCTAGCGCCGCCCACCCGAGCCGATCGCAGCCGGCGAGCGACTCCCAGCCGGGAGTGTTCCGGTACCGACGATCGAGCACGACCAGTGCCTGGCTTATCGCCGCGACGTCGCCTGCGATGGTTCGCGCTTGGGATGCGGTGAGGTGAACCGCCAGGTCAGGCGCGGTGTCGTGCTCGGCGAGGGCTGCGGCCCGTGCAGCCAGGCGCCAGTGCTCGACAACGTCGTTCAAGCTCGGCGTCGCGAGCGCCGTACTGGACGCGGCCGTCGTCGTTGCCTGATCGCGAGCGAGTTCGAGGGCTCGGACCAGTTCGCTCATTGCTGCGCCATGATCGCTCGTCGCGCGGAAGGGATCCGCCGGTTTCTGCGGGATGTTCGGGAACGTCAGCGGCTGTGCGACGCGGATGGCTTGCGCGCACCAGGTGAGGAGCGTGCGCCGGTAGCGAAGGATCTCTTGCCCGACCTCAGCCCGCTCAGTCGGCGAGTCTGCGGCGAGACGGTGCATCACCCGGTGCTGACGCAGGAGCGCTGCCAACTCCGTCCGCATCTGGGCACCGTTCTCGCCGTACATCAGCCAATGTCCAGACCTTGCGCGTCGACCAGCATCGCCAGGATCAGCTCGACCGACAGGGGGTCGACTCCGTAGTTCTCGAGGTCCCCTATGTCGCTGCTGGCGACGGCGAGCAGGATGTCGCGGTCGTCTGTGAGGTCGTCGGTGTTGAGTGCGGGGCAGTCGTCGCCGTGTACGCGGTCGAGTTCCAGCAGCACCCGCTCATACGCAGACGACGCCTCGATTGTCAGGGCGTGGTCGGCGAGGGCGGCGACGTAGGACCTGGCATGCGCGAGCGTCTGAGCGTGGGGGAGAAGCATCGTCCCTCCTTCAGTGGGGCTGATAACGACCTTGAGCGGGCAGTCGTCGCCTGGCCTTCGCTGCTCGGACTTCTGTGGATGAGCTGGCGCCCGAGGTGGCCATGGCGTGCTCCTGGAATCAGCCGATGAGCTGCTGGTTGGCGATGGCCGCGATCCGGCGCCTACGGAGGACGTCTTCGCGGACGAACTCCGCGAAGTCTGCGTCCCGATTCCGGATCTCTGTCTCATTGCCTGCCTCGGGTGCCGACTCGCCAGGCCACCTCGTCTGCCGTGTCGGGCGGTCGCGATCGAGCCGCGTGCCGCAGATCGAGACCCAGTCCCGGAGCCGGTAGCGAGCATCGGAGAAGTCCCGCATCCATCCGATGGGGGCCGACGGTGACGATGACTCGTGGTAGCAGCTCAACCAATGGCAGTGGAGCGCGGAGAGCTCCCAGACGAGCTCGTCGTGGCGGTGCCAGTACGGCGGCACGATGTTGGGTGGCAGGCCGAACGTGCTCCTGAGCCACTTCACCCAGTGGTCGAGGTCATGCCACTCGATCTCGGCCTGCTCGGCGTCGAGGAGGTTCCAGTTGATCGGGGCCGGTGGGCGTTCGAGCAGGTCGGTCACACTGCGCCAGGCCTCACTGTCGTAGGGCTCGTCCGGGAACGGAGTCATCGCAGCGTCCGGTCAAAGGCCGACGGCGGGTGGCTGCGGTACAGCGGTCAGCGGTCGGTCGGCGGCGTGACGGCCGCGCTGGACGACGTAGTCGGTCTTGTTGGCGTTGTGGCCGATCTTGCGAGCGACGAACTCTTCCTTGATGACGCTGCCTTCGCGGCCATCGACCTCGTACTCGTGAACGTAGCCACTGGCCACGAAGGAGTCGCCCTTGCGGAAGCGGGCGTAGGTCTCGCGGGCCGTGCTCTCGAAGGCGACCATGTCGTGGAAGGTCGGGTCGAGCTTCGTGAAGCTGCCGTCGACTTCCTTGCGCCACTGCTCGATGCCAACGCGCATACGGCAGCACTCGGCGCCGGCCTTGGTGAAGTGCAATTCGGATGCTGAGGCGATGAAGCCGGCCAGGCTCATCTGGGTGGGGATAGACACACTTGACTCCCTTAAGCGGGCGGCCCCTCGGTGAGGTCGCGTCAGCAGTCAGGTGCGCCGTCCACCCCGACACCTCGCAAGCCGGCGGGACAGTGACCAATGGGTTTTCGACCATGCGCGTTGCGGACCTCGGCTGTCGGACTCCTTTGGGAGGATGAGGTCGTCGCATCGAATCACCGCCAGCGAGGAACTGTGGGCCTGTCACCGAAGGATCGGAAGACCCTGTGGGGTCGATCCCGGCATCTGTGCGCCTTCCCGCAGTGCCGCCGCCAACTAACCGCGGACCAAGTGGACGCCAAGACAGGGGAGACCTTCCAGACGATCGTCGGCGAAGAAGCCCACATCTACTCACCGTCGCCTGATGGACCGCGCTACGACGCCAAGTATCCGACCGGCAAGTTGGAGACCTACGCGAACCGGATCCTGCTTTGCAGCATCCACCACACGTTCATCGACTCCGAGAAGGGCCGCGCGTACACCCCGGACACTCTCATCACGATGAAGCGCCGCCACGAGCAGCAGGAGGAGCGGCGCGAGCGGATATTCGGCACGATCCGCGCCTACGTGGCCGATCAGTACGAAGCCGACGACAAGGTGCTCTTCCGTCAGGTCAAGCTCGAAGGGCCTCGCGTCGACTCGATGTTTGTGGACGTCCCGTTCGCCTCACGCGGTGCCACCGAAGCGGCTGCGCGCCTCACTCAGATCGCGGCCGATGCCCCCGGAGATGCGGTAGCCGAGGAAGGCTTCGTCGTCACAGGCGCCGCCCAAGCGCTACTGCACCCACAGTGGACCGGCAATGCCCTCATCGTCGGCGGCCCCGGCCAAGGCAAGTCCACGCTTCTGCAGTTCGTCTGCCAGTTCCACCGCGCCCGCTTTCAGCAAGCGGCCGACTACTCGGGGCAAGCTCAAGGCCTTAAAGCGCTCACCGACGTGGTGCGCGTCCCCATCCGGATCGACCTGCGCGACTTCGCTCGCTGGGCCAGCTCGAAGGCGGCGGCGGCGCGAGCCAAGGAGGCCAAGCCCACCAAGCAGGGCCGCAGCGGTCCCGTACGTCGGACCCCCGGCGACGGCTGGCCCCCGGTCGAGCGCTTCATCGCCGACCAAGTGGGCAAGCACAGTGGCGGTCGCCGCTTTAAGGTCGACGACCTATCGACGTTGCTCGCCACCGAGCCGGTTCTCCTGGCTCTCGACGGACTCGACGAGGTCGCCAACCTGGAGCACCGCGACCTGGTCGCGAACGAAATCGCCCGGGCCGGCGCTCGACTCCATGCGGACGCCCACAACCTCGTCATCATCGTGGCGACGCGACCAGGAATGACGACCTCGCCGCTGTGGTCCTCAAGTGCCTTCCCGGTCTTCTACCTGCAAAAGCTGACCGCGGGCCTCCGGCTGCAGTACCTCCAGCGATGGAGTCGCGTGGCCGAACTCGGCGAAGAGTCAGCCGAGAAGTTGCAGCGCACGTTTCTCGAGCACGAGAACCTTCCGCACATTCGCGACCTGGCGTCGTATCCGATGCAGCTGGCGATTCTGCTGCACCTGCTCCACCGCCGTGGTCTGTTGCCGCAACAGCGCACCGAGCTCTACTCCGAGTACGTCCAGACGTTCCTCGATCGCGAGCAGACTGAGGAGAAGGAGCCCCTTCTCTCATCGGATCGTGACGTCATCGAGGACATCCACGCCTTCCTCGGCTGGCATCTACAGCAACAGGCCGAATGTGCTGACGGTGCCGGACAGATCTCCCGCACCGAACTGAAGCAGCTGCTCGACCGGCACCTGGCTGGGCGGGACAAGGGCAAGGAACTGGCTAAGCAACTGTTCGCGGCCATGGAAGGTCGAGTCCTGTGCCTCATCGAGCGCCAGCCGGGCTACTTCCAGTTCGAGGTTCAGTCGCTGCGCGAGTACTTCGCCGCCGCGTACGTCAACCAGTACGCAGACCCGCGGGGTGTCGGGAACTCCCGGGTCGACTGCTTTGACGCGCTACTGGCTCGCCCGTACTGGCTGAACACGTGCCGCTTCTTCGTCGGCATGTTCACCAAGATCGAAGTACGCGGAATCGAACGAAGCCTGCGCGAACTTCAGGCCAAGCCGGAGCTGGCTTATCATCCGCACATCAGACTGGCTGCCGGTCGCATCCTCGACGACCGGGCGTACCAAGGCCAACCCAGCGACACCATCTGCAAGGTGGTCGACTTCATCCTCGACGGACCGGGCGTGATCCTCGCCGAGGATGGCTTCCTCGACGAATCCGGTCAGCCCCTAACGTTCGCCGAGGACGCGGGCCGAGGCCAAGCGGTCCACCACCTCCAAGGACGACTCGTCGCCGCTGGCATCGATCCAGTTAGCCGCCGTGCGGCAGCTCATATGCTGCGACGACACGTCGAACCCGCCGAACTCACCCGGTGGTGGTGGAGCAAGTTCGAAACGACCGCCGACTGGATTCTGACTGCCGCCGACCTCGGGGCCGTCAGTGCCTCTGGCAATGAGCAGGAGGCGAACCTGGCCGCGGCCGCGACAAAGGCCGGTTCCGACGAGGAGTGGTCCGTCGAGGTCCTGGCCCGTGGCGGCTACGCCGGGAGTGCTGACGCGATCCTGACGCTATGCAAGGACGATGTCGGCGATGGCGCATTCGATGTTCTAGAACTCGGCCCTTCGACGCCACTCGGCAGACTCGCCGCAGCAGCCACCAGCGCCGTAGGACGCCCGGCCCACAAGGGCTCCAGCGATCAAGGTCGGACCCGGTTCCGCACGTCCGCCGAGCATGAGTTGGTCGCTAACGTCGTCAGTGCCTCCGAACATCTGCGCACTCGACCGTCGCACGATGCTGACGCCTCGCGGTGGGCCAAACGCCTCGTCACGATCGGCGATATCTGGGGCGACAGCTGGGTAAGCCGCCAGGCGACGGCGCTTGTGCCGGGATCCCTCGACATGGGAGCCATCACTCAATCAGCTGCGGGCCAGCCAGCGATCGCGGCCGTGATCCAGCGCGAGGAGCACGTCCGCGCGCATCGATCAGACGCATCGTGGTGGCGCTCGGAAGCGCAAGTCGTGACGAGCCAATTGGACCGTCGCATGTGGCTGTTTTCCATCCTCACCACGGCACACCTCGGCGTTGTCCTCGAATGCGCTGCCGAAATCGACGCGGCGAGTGCTGCCTTGGCGCCTCGCCACTACCGAGCGATGGAAACTGGTCTCGCGGCATTCAAGAGCTCGTCGAATGCCAGAGAGCTACCGCTGCACGAGCCACTTCGACGAGCCCAGGTGAGCTTCTCCGCTCGCTCATTGTGGTTGCTGCGCATCGTCGCCACTGACGGCAGCTATGAGCAGATTGAGAAGAAGCTCGCAGTTGGCTATGCCGACCTCCTGCGACCGGGCATGGGGGACCGCCGGCCCGTGCTGCGATTGCTCGGCAACAAGAAGACGACCAAGGTCGACGAGCTGAGGGGGAGCCGGGCCAACCTTGGTCCCGGCGGCTGGACTGGCGCGGTGAAGCTTGGTTCGCTACGAGCGGCAGCCGCAACTGACGTGCTGCAACACCCCGAAGAGTGGCCGCTGGAAATCGTGGCGAAGGCTATCCAGGTGGAGTCGGCCAAGATCCGACGCCTCCCGGCAATCCTTAGCGTGGCCACCTCTGATCGGTGGTTCGAGCAAGGCTGACGGCTCCGTTCCCAGTCGGCCATCGCGTCAAGCGTTTGGCGACGCGGCTCACGCGCGTGGTCAATCCAACGCGACGGTGCTCGCGTTCGTCGTCGATGACTTCAGCGGGCAGTTCCTACGGACCGCTGCTGAGGGCCGCGGTCGTCACGTCGCCGGCGACCGAGCCGTGGTGCGCGTGCAACTGCCGATTTGTGGACCGAACGGGTTGATGTTCGTCCAGTGGGTTGGCTGACTAGCCTCAACGGGTGGCAGCGTCACCCGGCCGGTGACAAGGTCCTCGTATATCCCAGTGGCGCGACTAACGTCGTGTCCATGGTTGAAGGGTCGTCACCACGGGTGGGGCGCTACGAAGAAGCACGAGGCCTGTCCCGAAAGGCAGTGTACGGATGCGCTCGGGTGGCATCACGGCTACGCGGCGGGTTGAGCGTTGCAGCGAACGGGCGCCGTAGTCGCTGATCGTCACCGTGTCCGAGCGCTCGTTTCGCTCGCCAATGAGAACGGAGAGGTCTTGGAGATCCTTCGAGGCTGAGGCCCCGCCGAGGATGACCTTGACGATCGAGGCGTCCCAGATGGTACTCGCCGCATGTTCGCCCCACCTATTGCGCGCCTGAGCCAGCGACTGGAGGACGGGCATCGTCGTGATGCCCGTGCCGCCTCCCTCGGCCATCAGGACCGGAAGCGATGGGAGCGGTGCGAGGTTGCCGATCTCGTCGAGCGCCATGAAGACGGGAGGGTCCAGGCGCGAGCCCGGTGACGCGGCAGCGAGGTGACGTGCGACTTCGGTGAGGTCTTCCATGAACGCGGCGACGAGCGGCCAGGAGGCTCCCGCGCCTGCACCCGTGGCGAGCAGGTAGAGCGTGCCGTTCTGGGTGAGGAAGTCGCGAGGGTCGAACTCCTCGCCGGCCTCCGGGCTGACGGCGTCGAGGACGGCGGGGTCGGCGAGGCAGGAGAGGGCCTGGGCGACTGCCATCCAGATGGAGTCGCGGGTGCGGGGATCGGAGCTGATCATGCCTTCGAGCGAGTCCGACCAGCCCGCAGCGGCGCGGGGGTGGCTGGCGAGGATGCCGACGGCGTCGGTTGCTGCTGAGGCGGACAGCGACCACTCGAAGAGGGCCCGGGTCGGCAGATTCTCGAGCGCGGCTGCATGGAGGAGCGCTTGGAGCGCGGAACGGGCCTTGCCTTCCCAGAAGCCGCCGGACTCAGTGCTGCCGGAGGAGAGTCCGGTCGACGATGCCAGCCCTGAAGCGCGGATCATCGCCGTCAGGGGCTGTTCACAGCCGCGGATCGGCGACCATCGAACGTCGCAGCCGACGACTGCGGGGAGTCCCGCGGTGAGGTGCTGTGGGTCGAACACGGCGACCGGCCCGCGTTCCTTACGCGCGGCGATCGTGGCGGCGATGTTGTCCGGCCGTGTGGAGGTCGTGACGACCGCGCCAGGCGCGTCGAGGATGGCGTTGATGACGAGGTGGAGTCCCTTGCCGGATCGCGGCGGACCGATCACGAGTATCGAGTCCTCGACCGATGCCCAGATCTCGCGGCCACAGCTGCGCCCGATCAGGTAGCCGACGTCGTTCGCACGGGGGTGGCGGATCGAAGGGCGGAGAGTGGCGGCGCGTCGTACCAGGGCTTTCTTCGACGCGGTCGCATCGATGTCCCGCGCGGTTGCCGTGCCTTGGATGCGATGGGGATCTCGAGCAGTCCGGTGCCGGAGGCGAGCGACCAGCCTCCACACGCACCAAGCGACCACTGCGAGGACGCCGACGAACAGCGACACCACGCTCCAGTACGCGATCGCCGACAACCCGGGCGCCTCGAACGCTCGCGCCGGTCGGCCGGGATCGGTGAGGACACGCAGTCCGCTCGCGATCCCGCTCTCGGGGGTGGTCGTGCCCGTTGCGACCGCGGCGGTCGTTGCTGCGACGCGGAGAACGAGCGCCAGGGCGAACGCCGCCACCATCCCGATGAGTGCCAGGTTCACGAGCTCGTCGTTGGCGCCGCGTGCAGCGGGGTTCATGCCGGCGCCTCGAACGGGCTGACTGTTCGCGAACTCATCCCCAGGAGCACGAGCCCGCCGCGCGTTGCGGCGATCAGCGCGGGCGGTAGGTTGAGTGAGGCGTTGCCTTCGGCATCGGCGTTCTGGCGTACGACGACGTAGGCAAGCGCGACCTCCTCCCCCGGCTGGAACCCGGCACCAGCGAGCGCAGGACTTGGCGCGGTGGGTGACGGCTCCGCCTCCGGTGGTGCCGAGGACCCCGAGGGAGTCGCGATGTCGGCGTATGTCGAGCCGTCGGCCTCGTGTACCTCGACGCGAACGGGCGCGCCGAGGTCGGATGTGATCTCGTCGATGACCGCGCGAAGTTCACCGCGGGTTCTGTTCTGCTCAGACTCGCGCGGGGCACCGTCGACGTTGACGGCCATCACGCCGTCGGCGTCGATGGCAACGTGGACGACGCTGAGGACGACGGGGATCTTCATAGCCCGAGCACCGCCCCATCGCGGCGCGCATCGGTGACGACGGGAGCCGTTCCGGTCCGGTGGCTGAGGGCTTCTCGGTCGAGCCCGGGCGGGTTGCCGTCGCCGACCTGCTGGGTGTCGAGCTGGTCGAGGATGCCGAGCGCGGTCGCGCGGACGCGTTCGGCGGTTGACTGGACGACCTCGACAGGACTCTTGCCGGGGACGCTCGCTGCCCAGGTCGACACGTACGGCACCGTGTAGGACGAGGTATCGAGCCCGTGTGCGGCGCCGACCATGAGCGCGACTGATTCGGCTTCCACCTCGGCGATCCCACGGTGCAAGGTCGCGTCTGCGGCGGACTCGGTCGACAGGGCGGTTTCGGGTGGCGCGTGGAGAAGGACATGGCCGAGTTCGTGCCCGAGCGTCTTCACCTGGGCCGCTTCGTCCATGTCCATGCGGATCGAGACCTCGCGGGAGAGGAAGTCGGTCAGGCCGTTGGCGCCGCCGATGGCCGCAGCGGAGGAGACGAGACGGAGCTCGAAGCCGGCGGCCGTGATTTGGTCGGCCAGTCCGTCCCAGAGTCCGGCTGGCGCTTGGCCTTGCAGCAGGGAGGGGCGGGGGAGTTCGGGCACGGGGTCGCCTGTGGTCTGGGAGATGTCCCAGACGTAGGTGGGCTTGACGCCGATCATGCGGGTGCGGGCGTACTCGCCAGACATCGGCTTCTCGTTGCGCGCCAAGCGTCGCCAGGAGTTCAGGTCGTCGGGCGTGAACGAGGCGAATCGGCCGGTGACGGGGGCGAGGATGCCGTAGCCGTGCTGGCCCTTCGAGACGCTGCGGCCGAGCGAGAGCCACTGGTGGAAGCCGGCGACGTACGTCGGCGTCGGCTCGGGCACCCTGCCTTCCTTGTACGCCGCGAAGTGCTGCGTGGCGATCAGCATCGAGTTCCCGAAGCTGCGCCCGCGGAACCGTGCGGCGAAGGTCAGGGCGCGCTTCCAGTCCTCACCGGTCACCAGCGCCGCGACGGACTCGGACAACTGCTCCTGGAGCGCCTCGAGCTTCGCTTCGCGGGCCGCTCGTCCTCGAACCTGAGTGGTCATGACGCCGCTCCTGTCATGCGTCCGGTGGTGTCGAACAGTTCGAGCTCGGCCGGGTGCATCTGGTGCTGGACGACGAAGGAGCGGTTCTTGATCCGCCACAGTCCCTGGCCGGTGCCGAGGGTCGGGATCAGCGACTGCTCGGTGCCGGTGAGGCCGAGTGCTGCCGAGGTAGCACCGAGCTGGTCGGCTTCCTGGCGGTAGACGATGCGGGTCTCGGCGTTCGCGAGGAGCGACGAGGCGAGAGCGCGCATGGCGGAGCCGGAGTCTCCGACGTTGTCGAGGTCGGTGAGCTTGTGGAAGATCAGCATGTTCGCGATGCCGTAGTGACGCGCGAGGCGCCAGTGGGCGTCCATCCGGCGCAGCAGTGCGGGGTGGGACATCAGGCGCCAGGCCTCGTCGTACACGACCCAGCGCTGGCCGCCGTTCGGGTCGAGCAGCGCCGATTCCATCCACGCCGACGCGCAGGTCATCAGGACGGAGATGAGGGTGGCGTTCTCGGTGACGCGGGACAGGTCGAGGGAGATCATCGGCAGGCTCGGGTCGAACGCCACCGTCGAGGGGCCGTCGAAGAGGCCGGCGAGGTCGCCAGCGACGAGGCGCCGTAGAGCGTGACCAACCAGTCGTCCGTCCTCAGTGAGCCGGCCGTCGGGATCGTCGGCCGGATCCGGTGCGAGGAGCCGGTCCACGACCATCGGGAGGACCGGGACGTCGACCCCGCGCACGGTGCGGTCGATGGCGATGTCGACCGCCGTGTGCTCGAGCGGGGTGAGCCGCCGTTCGAGCACGGTCTCAGCGAGAGCGCCGACCAGATCGCGACGCCGGGATGCGACCTGGATCGCCCACTGGACATCGTCGTACCCGGACGGACGATGCCCCTCGTCGAGCGGGTTCAGACGGTTGGCCATGCCATGCCCCAACGCAATTGCCCGCCCACCGACCGCCTCCGCGACGGCCGTGTGCTCGCCCTTGGGGTCGCCGGGGACGTAGACGCGGCGGCCGAAAGGGATCGACCTCGTGTAGAGGCTCTTCGCGAGGCAGGACTTGCCGGAGCCCACGATTCCGGCGAGCACGAGGTTCGGTGCGGTGATGAGGCCGCGGGCGTAGAGGATCCAGGGCTCGTAGACGAAGGAGCTCCCGGAGTAGAGGTCCTGGCCGACGAATACGCCTTCGCTGCCGAGGCCGCCTTCGGCGAGGAAGGGATACGCACCCGCCAAGGTCGCCGAGGTGTCCTGGTGGCGTGGCACGCGGAATCGTCCGGGCGTCCGGAGTGTGGCGGGGCCGGGTTCGCCGGCGCGCGGGAGCGTCACGGTCGCCCGCTTCTCCGCAGACAGTTCCTCGGCCTTGCGCTTGGCTTCGGTTCGCCGGGCTTCGCGGTCGGCGGCCAGGAGTTCTCGCGCGGCCGCATTGCGGAGCTTGCGGTCACGCCGCCGCTCTCGTCCCGGTGAGACGAGGACGGCTGAGTGGAGGCGCCCGTCCTGCCAGCCGGTCACAGCGATATCCCTGGTTGGCGTGTCGAGCGCTGAACCGGTGCCAATGACGGGTGGTCGCGGATGTCGTAGGCGATCGTCGCCTCGATCTCGTGCGCCCGATCCACGCATTCGGCGACCTGATGGACCATCTCGGCCGCGCGATGAAGCTCCCAGGACTCCCTGTACGACGCCGCGCGCCCTGCATTGGCATCGCCGTTCATCCACGCCTGCTTGCGAGTCGGCCCGTCGTGGAACTCGCCGAGCTGGTGGAGCGACTGGCTCAGCGACGCCAGGGCGGAGCAGACGGAACCCAGAACGGCGTAGATCGCGGTCGGATCGTCGATCGTGCGCGTCGCGTGAGCGAGGCCGCGGACTGCTTCCCGGAGTTCGTCGGCATCGGCGACCGGGTCATTGAAGGTAGGCATCGGTGGCTCCTCGGTCGATGGCTTCTCATCGATGAGGTGCACGTGGCGATCCGCCGCGTCGCCGTGAGGAGGGCCAGGCGACCGACCTACCCTGTCGTCGTGGCCGACCTGACGGAGCGTTGCCCGAACTGCGACACCTTGATGCGCTGGGAGACCTCTCACGAGCGCTGCGACGGCTGCGGTTACATCCGGCCCTACTGCGAGGGTCCCCCCTGCAACTGAGTCGGTCTACTCGTCGGCGGCATCGCCGATGTCCCAGCGGCGGAGACGGCGGCGCTTGCCGGTCTTGCGAAGCACCGGCCAAGGCTCGCGCACTGCGCGTCCGTTGCGGCGGTTCTTGTGAGGCTTACAGAGCTGGCAGCCCTTGTGCTGCCGATGAGGCGAGTGCGCCATGGTGACGACTCCGATCCGTGAACAACACCCGCCACGGAGGGCGGGGTTGGTGCGGGATCTCAGCCATGGCCAGAAGGCTACGCCGGACGCCCGACAGTTCCGGGGAACAGAAGACCCCGCAGGCGTCTCGGGTCACCTGCGGGGTCTGGGCAGAATCATCTTGCACGCCGGTCGGCTTTGTCGCGGGAACCCGAAATCTCCACGTTCGGACCCATCCCTGCCGGCTCGAGCACGTCTCGCCCTAGATATCGAAGTCGTCGTGTGCTGCAACCCGGGCGAGCTCGATCTGCCCGGATGGGAGCACCCAGTAGTGGATGCGTCGGGCGGAGGGAGTGCTGACCTGCAGGCTTGCCCGCCAAGCGGTGGCGCCGTCATCCCGAACTCGCACCGGGTCGTCGCCGCCCGAACCCGTGCGTAGTTGGTGGACCTCGCGGCTGGGGAGCTGAAGTGCCAATCCGGTGACGATCTCGAAGGCGACGTCGGCCACCTTCTCTGCCTTGATTCCCTCGAGTCGTTCGAGCGATTCGAGGAACCGTGGGCCAATGAGGAAGTCGGCGAGCGGGCGGTCTCGCTGTTCGCTGGGAAGGGTCCGTGTGGCCCACTGGGTGAGGACGAGGTACTGGAACCCCTGCTCGGGGTCGGCGAACCGAGGGCCGTTTCCAGCCGGGCTCTCTGACTTGCTGGTGCTGGTTGCCCTCCGGAGCCGCGCACGCGCGGACTTCAGGTCGTTCTCCGCCTTGTTCGCCCGCCGCTCGGCCTGGTCCAGCAGGAATCGGAGCTGCTCACGCTCGTCGGCCCCCGCGAGCATTTGGGTCTTGAGGTTGACGACATCGCGCTTGAGCCCGGCAATCTCGGCCGTCAGCCCGTCGACCTTGAGCAGCAGGCCTCGGGTCGATTCGGTCGGCCGGTGAGCGGCAGGGGGCGTCGATGCCGACCGCGGGTTCGGTCCGGGGCGGCTCCTATCGAGCATGGCCGGGCTCGGCGGCGTCGCGGCTGCCGGGGACTGCGCCGGCGCCGGCGTCTCGATCACCTGCACGGGCATCGGAGCCGGCGGCGGCATCGGCAAGGAGGTAGCAGCCTCACCCTCGTCGACCTCGGAGTGCTCCGGCTCTTCGCGGAGCCACGGCGGCCCGCCCGGTAGCAACGAGGGAGCCGACACGACCGGCTCGTCGTCGTCGACATCATGGAGGGTGAGTGCCCAATCCGGTCCCGCCGCCGTTATCCGGGCGGGAATGACCTCGCCGACGGTCATGAGCGTGCGGAGGTCGTCCGCAGGGTTCGCGGTGACGTCAACACGAAGGACCGTGACGACAATCGGCGGTGTGGTGGTCTGGGGATAGAGGACCAGTTCCGCCTTCCCCGTGCGCACCTTCGCGACCTTGCTGAGGACGACGTCACCGACGGCGTACGACCCGAGGGCCTCACCACTCGGCCGGAGGCTCTGTCTGATGTCGACCCGATTGCTCTCGGCGTCGTACCAGCCCTCGACCTTAGGCCGGCCGTCACGATGCGATCGATAGGGACGTCCTCGACCGTGAGCTCTTCTGCGATCGCGGCGGGGAACAGATTGCCAACGTCCACCAGTGCTCGGCCAGCGACGACCATCTTCACCGTGGTGTCGACCTTGCGCAGCTCACGGGTCGGGACTGACTGGAGGAGCCCCGCCGCTGCGGCCATCCTGAGCATGTCGGAGATGAGCCTCTGGGTGGCGCGCTGGCCGTCGTCCTCGTTGAAGGCGAAGCGGAGCGGAGACTTCGAGAGGTCAGTGGCCCACTCATGTCCGACGGGATATACCCGGCCCGCGCCACCGAAGACCTGGGTTCCCTCCGCCATCCGATTGGAGAAGTCCCAGGTGAACGGCCCGGTGGGCATCAGATAGACGTCGGCAAGGGTCCCGGCCTCACGTGCGATCTCCTCGACGTCGATCCAGGGCTTCGTTCGTCCGGCCGGAATGGTGACCACGGCGACCGGCCGTCGGCGAGCGTTGCCGTTGAGCAAGTCCGCGAGGGCGCTTGCAGAATGCTCGTCGTCGATGAGTTGGACGCTGGCCACGATCGTGAGCCTATGGAAACTGGCCGACAGAAGTCGCTGAATCCGGGACCTTCAGGTCCCGGCGCGCGCCCCCAACCCGGCCCTCGCCACCTAGACCGGTCTGCAGAGCGGTAGCGTCGCGGTCGCGAAACCCTGTGCCTGCTGACCCCAGAGCCGCCGGGTCTCGCACGACGCTTGAATCGCGGCCTGCTCGATCGCCGCTACAGCGCGCTCGAGCTCGTCCGAGTCAGTGGCGCTGACGGCGACAAACCCGGTGGCTCGCAAGACGCCGTGACCGGCGGTGAGGTCGGCTTCTTGCTGGAGGACGTCCTGGTATTCGGCCGCCTGCTGGGCGTCCTCGATCTGCCCGATCTTCTGTCGCTGGGCGGCATCCGAGATGTACTCGGTCTTCTTCTTTCGGATGTCGCGAGCAGCGCGGTCGGTACGCATCGGCGTGTAGAGCAGCGTGAAGGTCCGCCGGATCCCCGAAGACAGCAGCAGCGGCGCGAGAAAGCCGGGGTACACGAGGGATCGGGGCCACTCGCTGATCCATAGGACGCAGTGGTGCGCGGAGTCGCTTCGCAGGGAGCCCCACGATTCGGTGACCGCGACGGGGCCCGCGGTGGCGAGGTCCCGGCCGATGTCGCCCTGCCGCTCGAGGGCGCCCGCGACGGCGGGGTCGTATGCCGACCGGAGGATCAGCGCGAGGTCGCCGGGGGCGAGCCACTCGCCGGGGGAGAGGTCGGCGGACCGGAGGGCAGCGAGCATGGTCGCCATCTCCTGCCGGAGTACGGCGGCCGCCCCTCGCTTGCCTCCGCCGGCAGCCCGGATGGCTCGCCCGGCCACCTTCATGTCGAGTGAGATGGAGACGGTGGACGCATGGCGCTCGCCCGCCGGTCCGGCGCGGTCGACCAGTTCGCCGTACGTCGTCGACGCCCACGAGCCTGAGTGGCTGCCGTGCAGTTCCCACCAGTCCGCCAGGCCCTTGCCGGAGTCGGGCAGCGTCCGCTCCATCACCTGGACAGAGGCGATTCGCCCGGATCGGCATGCCGTCGCGAGGACGCGGCCCCACGCGACTACCCGGCGCTCCTGCTCAGTTGGGTCGAGCAGCACGAACGCGGGGTGGGAGACACCGATGATCGCGGTCAGGGTCGCAGCGTGCGGGTCGTGAACCATGACGGCGTCCGTCTCGGGGTCGACCCATTGACGCAAGCGTGCCGCATCGCCGGGCAGCGCCAGCGTTCCCGCGGGACGCGGCTTCACGACTCGACGGCGATACAGCAGTTGCCCGCCCGCTGATCGCCACAGCCATCGTGCGCCGATCGGCGCCCACTCGATGAGCTTGCGTCCGCCGATGCCGACGAATGCCAGCGCCACGAAGAACAGGATGATCGGGAAGGTCATCACCACGGCGCCGACGTACAGACCGATGATCAACGTGCCCGACGCCAGGCTGGCCATCACGAGTTGAGGTCCGGACAGTCCGAGCAGTATGCCGCGCCGGGTCAGGCGCGAGAACTTGATCGGGGTCAGTTCCGGTTCGCCGGTCGTCGTGGCCACGACCGATCACTTCTTCCCAGCGGTGTCGACCAGCGTCGAGTTCGCGACTGGCGGTGGGGCGCTCGCAGGAGCGGCGGACTCAGGCGCCTGTGCCTGTCCGGTTGCCTGGGCGGCGACGAAGCTGCCGAGCCGAGGACCGGCCGCTGCCGCCTCCTTCGCTACCACGACTCCGGCGGCAACTGCGCCGCCCGCCGCCGCTCCTCCAGAGGCACCACCCGATCTAGCGCCGCCGCCGCCGCCAGTTCCACTCGATGGTCCGCCGGTGGACGGACCCGTGGCTGCGGGCGACTTGCCGGACGTCGTACCGCCGCCGCCGCTGTCGCTCAAGACCTTGGCCGGCTCACTGCCGGTCCGCCGGGAGAGCGGGATCGGCATGGGCCGGTTGAGCGAGGCCTTGGCCTCCTGCTCGGCCGACATTGCGTGATACATGTCGAAGCCCATGAAGGCGATGGCCTTGTAGGTCAGGTACGGCGCGAAGCCGGCCATCAGCATCAGTACGACGCCCGCCATCGGCTGGCTGACGGACTCCAGGTCGGCATCGATCGGCGCCGACAACTGGGCGGTGGCGAGCAGGAAGATCACCACGAGGACCACCTTCGACAGGATCATCGCGATCACGAAGGTTGCCCACCGTGCGACCCAGGATCGGGTGTGGTCCCAGCTCGATCCCGCGAGTGCGATCGGTGCGAAGACGATCGCGATCAGCAGGAGTGCCTTGCGAATGAGAAGGCTGATCCACACCACCATCGCGCCTATGATGGCGAGGCTCGCGAGGAAGATCGTCAGTATCGCACCTGCGCCGGGGGCGCTGAGGTTGATGGCGCCGAGTCCCGCGGCGAGTACGGCGACCTTGTCGCCCATTTCGTTCATGTTGGTGCCGGCGGCGTTGACGATGCCGATGCAGAGCTGGTCGGTGATCTCGAGCGCGGTCGCGAGCAGGGCGAGGGCCACGAAGGATCCGAGGATCGACTTGGCGAGTCCGAGTGCAGCTCTGGAGAGCGCGGCTGGTTCGCGGCGGATCATACCGCCGATGATCTGGAGCATGAAGAAGCCGAGCATCACTAAGACGCCGACGCCGAACATGATGTTGTAGACCGTCGTGTAGTCGCCGCTGGTCACGTCGACATACGTCGTGGTGTCGATGACTTTCCAGACGGAGGTGAACATCCACTCGGCCGCGCCGCCCATGCCCTGAGCGAGCCAATCGAACGGCGCGGTGACGACCGCCCCGGCCGCGTCGCCGGCGGCATTGCAGACCTCGTGGATCACCGGCACGTCGCAGACACCCATGACCGATTCCTCAGACCTGCTGGCCGACGTTCCAGAAGAAGTTCACCAGCGTCACCGACGCGCCACAGACAATTGCGGCACCGAGAGCGACGAGGACGCCGAGCTTGCCGCGACCCGCGAGGTGCGGGTTGGACGAGTTTGCTCCCAGTGCCCACACGATGGCCGAGATGATCAACGCGAGTACGGCGAGGACCAGTCCGACCGTCATGGAGGCTCCGACGATCTTCTTGAGCTGACCGATCCCGGGCAGGCCATTGGCGTTGGGATCGATCTCGATGTCGAGGGGTAGCAGGAGTGCTGCTGTGAGAAGGTCCATCGGAGGGCTCCTGATGTCTGACAGGCGGACGTCTTAGAGGTGCGGACCGATATCCAGCAGCCAGTTGGCCCACGTGAGGGCGGCTCCTGTGAGCGCCGCTCCGCCGATTGCGACGAAGCAGCCGAGCTTCGCTTTCTGAGCCGTGTGCCAGCTGCCCGAGCTCGAAGCGATCGCCCAGGTCGTTACGGAGACCACGAGCATGAGTACGGCGACGATTAGGCCGTAGGTCAGCAGGGCGCCGACGATGGCCCGGAGGTCTCCCGAACCACCGACCGCGCCGAAGTTCGGTCCCACGTCGGTACCAGTCAGCAGGGGTGTGCTCATGGTCTTCAGGTACGCCTAGGCTCACATTCGCCAGGGCCGCAACGTCGAACCGTGCGAATAGGCTCCGCCTATGCAGCCGCCCATCTCGCTCGCGTCGCTTCTCCCCGCGAACTTCGATCCGACGAGCTGCAAGGTGCACTGTGCCGTCTTCAACGGCCAGCACTACCCGATCGACGTCCTCGCGAACGACCCCGAGGAGTGGCAGCGCTGGAACTCCTGGCGTCCTGAGACGAACGCCTTCAACCGGCAGTTCATCTTCTCGCTTGCTCAGGACCGGCACGATCCGACGCTCTGGCTCTTTGGTGGGATATGGGAGGTGACCGCGCGGCGCCCCGAGCCACGGACGTACTCCTATGACGTCGTCCTCCGCGACGACCTCATGGGCCCGTTCATACGTCGTCTCTACGTGCGGCTCCACCTGGCCGGACGCCAGCGTCGCCGGACCATGGAGTCGTGCCTCGATGAGATGACCGTGTCGTCCATCCTCGAAGAGGCCTTCGTCGGCGACCCTTTCCCAGGTCACGATCGCATCAACCACGCGCTCGCCGACCTCCAGGTCATCGTGAGCCACCAGCGACCTGATTGGCGGATCGCCCTCGAGCACATGAAGGGTGTCTATGTCATCCACGACCAGACGACTGGCGCTCGGTACGTCGGATCGGCCTACGATGATACTGGGATCTGGCACCGCTGGAGCACCTACGCCGCGACTCTCCACGGAAACAACGTGGGTCTCAAGGAGCTCTTGGACGAAAAGGGTGTGGACTACTTCGTTGCCAACATGAAGTTCGCTCTCCTCGAGTTCTGGTCGATGCGTACCGACGACGATCACGTCTTGGAGCGCGAGTCGTATTGAAAGGAGGTCCTTCACGCTCGCTCGCTTGGCCACAACAAGAACTGATGTCGTTCTGTCGCGGGTCCGCCGTACGGTCAGGGCATGAATCCTGACAAGCAGCGCTGCGCGGAGGCCGCTCTCCGTACGGTTCCGGGCGAGTACCTAGCCGTCACGCCAGAGATCGTTGCTGCCGTCGACAACGGTCACTCCTTCCACCGTGGCATGCACGTCGGGTGGGCCTGGGCCGACGCTCGCCGGGGCTGGTTCCTCGACTTCCTCTCCGAGCACCGCATGGCTGGTATGAGCGCCCAGCGGTTCCACGCAGACGGGACCTCAGAGCAGCTGGAGACCCCCGCCTCGATGCATCAGGTGACGGGTGACGCGGTGAAGGATGCCGAGGTTGAGCGGCGCTTCTACGAGCGAAACCGCACCGCGTATGAGTGGCTGCGTGCGCGCGGGCTCCTGCCGCCGGAGGGTGCGAACCTCGG
Organism: Marmoricola sp.; assembly: GCA_036261595.1. GTDB lineage: Bacteria > Actinomycetota > Actinomycetes > Propionibacteriales > Nocardioidaceae > Marmoricola. Next base: position 23,894 of record DATAKN010000115.1, on the reverse strand, counting down.
CTCGCAGGACATCAACGAGTTCCTGCTCAAAGGCGGTGCCGACGAGCCGAGCTCGTAGTCAACCCAGACGGCGGATGGTCATGACCTCGCCTGAGAACTCGCCGAGCGTCCCGTAGCGCACGACGTCACCGGTCCGAGGCGCATGGAGGATCCGGTCACCGCCGACGTAGATCGCGACGTGGTGCGGGCCGCCTGCTCCGGGGTAACTGAAGAAGATGAGATCCCCGGGCTGCTTGTCGGACCAGGCGATGCCTTGGCCGGCGTGGATCTGGTCGCCGGAGTAGTGAGGGAGCCGGATGCGTCCGCCGGAGGCTTGATACGCGGCGTACAGCACGAGACCGGAGCAGTCGAAGCCGCCGCCCGTCGGCCCCTCGAAGTTGCCGCCGCCCCAGACGTAGGGCTTACCGGCCTGCGATGCCGCGGCCTTGATGAAGTCGCCGGCGAACCCCGGTGGCAGGTTCGGCGGCACATCGCCCGCCCGCTGAGCACACGCGAGCTCGCTCGAGAGCGATACGCCGCTCAGCGTCGCTAAGACCTTCTCCGCGATCGGCTGGTTGACGGCGTACCGGTCGGGATAGGCCGAGACCTGCACAGCCTGGGCCGCGGCGCCGGGATCCATCGATGCCCATCCGTCGATGTCGAGCAGGCCCCCGGGCGAGCCGTGGTTCGGGCCGCTGGGTCCGCCGTAGAAGGCTCGGGATGACCAGACGGGGTCCATCAGGTTCTCGACGCTGCCCCAACCCGCGGCGGGGCGCTGCTGGAAGAGGCCGACGGAGTCGTGGTCGCTGCCGTTGCCGTCGTTCGAGATGTCGGCTGACTCGGGATAGGCGCCGATGTTGGAGAGGACCCGCAGCGTTGACTCCGTCAGCGCGGTCATGATCGCGATCATTTGGCCGCGAGCCGGGATGTTCTCGCTCTTGCCAGTAGCGATGATCGCGGCGGCACGGCTGAGCTGCTGCTGGTTGAGGGTGACGGTCTCGCCGTTGGTGTTGGTCGCGCTGAGGCTCTCCGGTACCGGGCCGGTGACGCCGAGGCTTTCGGTCGCCTGGCTGTCCCACATGCAACTGCCCGATCCCGCGGCGGCGGGGCTGATCAGCGTCGCCACTCCGAGGACGGCGGCGCCAGGCGCGAGAAGTACGGCGGCTGCGGCACCGACAGCGAGGACCTTGATGCCCATGGCCGCGTCACTTGAGTGGGTTGTCGAGTTGCGAGAGCCGCAGGACGTGGCAGCGGTCGAACGAAGGCTCACACGCGACGAAGACGGTGAATGCGACCGGGTGCGACGACTCGGCGCTCTCGCCGTTCCACACGCCGCTCCGGTGCCGAGTGCCGCTGACGGTCACGGCCGTCGTGCCCGGTCGGAGGTGGCCGTGGGCTTGCTGGACCGCAGATGCCCAGGACTCGGGGACGTACGCGTCGTCGATCTCGATCGTCTGCCGTACTTCCATTGCGCCGAGCTCGAGCCACTGGTCGACGGTCGGCAGGTAGGTGGCGACATCGGCGATCAGGCCGGGCGTCTCTTCGCCGGACGGATCGGCGTCGGCCAGGACAGCGGCGGTGTAGTCAGTCGGTAGGAAGCCGAGGCTGGTGTCCCAGTCGAATAGAGAAGTCGCCACGGCGCGTGTGTAGGCGACCGGGTCGGTGGTGTGGGGGAGTGCGCGATCGTCGAGCGTGACCACCGAAGTCGCCTCTTCAGGGATTGCTCGGATCTCCCCGGACTGTCCGTGGGCCGACTTGGGCTCGGTGGTGTCCGGGCCGCGCGCCAACCCGTAGATTCCGATTACAAGCGTGGCAAGGGCGAAGACACAGCCGAGGATGACGGCGATCTGGCGCCAGGTGAGGTTGGGCATCGTGGCTCCGAGGTCGAGTGACGGACACTCGGGAGGTACGCCGATCAAGCCGACGCGGCCGCCGTACGTGCCTCGCGGAGCCGGTCACGCAGCTCGATCGTCTCGGTGACGACGCGCTCGAAGCGCGCCCAGTCGTCGTCCTTGAGAGCAGCCGCAAGCTCTAGGACGTCGTACAGCGCGGTCCACCCCTCGAGCTCGGACCACATCAGTACGAAAGATCGCGGGCTGTGGTGCTTCGGTGCTCGCCTGGCCTTGCTTCGCAGGGCGCGGAGGTGCTTGGCGTTCTCTTCGTCTTGGACCCGCTTCAGCGCTTCGGCGGCGAGCCGTTCGACCTCGTCCTGCTCGTCCTGGGAGGGGGGAACCGGCTTGCTGGCCAGTTCGACTGCGGCCTTCACTCGCTTGTACGCCGGTGACACCGGGGCACCACCATCGATCTCACTCAGCATGTTGGCAGCGAACCCGCGGACTGATTCGCCGAGCGACTCGTCCTTGGCGATCGATTCGATCCAGTTGGTCTGTTCCAGTCGTTGCCAGCCGTCCTTGCCCGTCAGCCGTTGCGCGGCGCGGGTTCGGGAGTCGCCACGCGGCTCCGGGGAATCCCCGGAGCCGGAGGCTCCGCCATCGCGTCCTGCTCCGCCGAACTGCGTAGCGGCCATGCGGCGCTGCGCATCCTCATGCTCGAGCATCTTGATCTCGGCATAGAGCCGGGCGGTCTCCACCGGGGAGAGCGGCTTGCGCTGCTCGTTCTCGTCCTGCTGGGCGAGCAGGTGCGAGAGCTGATCGGAGATGCCTGAGCGGACCCACACGTTCAAGGTGCGCCGCCCGAGCCGACGCAGCGCTTCGAGTCGTCGCCAGCCGCAGATCAGGACGCCGTCGGGGGTGATGGTGACAGGCTGGAGCAGACCGACCTCCTCGATCGACTTCATCAGCGCGTTCAGGTCGCCGGGGTCCTTGCGATGGCGTACGCCGACGGTGATCGAATCGATCTGGCGCTCAAGCTCGATGTGGCCTTTGTCAGACATCGATCCTCCTGGCGACCTTCGGCGCGGAGTCGCGGATCTCCACGACGAGCCCGTCGTCGGCGAGCAGGTCGACGACGTTCCAGTCGCACACGAGCATCGCGAGTACGCCGACACCGGCTCGGGTCGCAGCTGCGGCCTTGTCGGGGTTGCCCAGCACGATTCGCAGCACGGTGGCCCACGAGTCTCGGTCCAGGTCGAGCGCTACCCGGCCGGCCAGATCTCGCCGGAGGTAGGCGTGCGCGATGTGGCGGTCTCCGGCTTCCATCAGCCGTGTGGCGATGTAGTCGAGCGTGCACGTCGCGCTGCTGCTCGGCCAGCCGAGGGCGACGAACATGCTGATGACGAGGTTGAGCGCCTCGAACGCTGCCGTCGGCGCAGTCTCCCCGGCCCTCACCGGCGGCGCCGACAGCGCCGGGTCCACCGGCGACGGGCCCCGGCTCTCTGCGAGAAGCTCGAGGAACCCCGTCTCGTCATCGCCGAAGCGGCGGGCGTTGTGATGACGCATGACCTCCCGCCTGCGTGCCTGGGCCGTCGAGCAGAGCAGGCCCGCTGCGCGTTCCTCTGCGATCAGGCTGACCTGGACGGCACGGGTGACGACCGCCCACGGGTCGTCTGCGCACCTGACTGCACGCGTGCGCATGGCCTCGAAGGCGGCGTACGCCGAGTCCTCCGGCTCGCAATCGTGAGTGCGCGCGAGGGATCGGTACTTGCGGATCGTGAACTCCATCAGGCGCTCCGCCTCGCGGTCGTGCCGCCATGCCCAGTAGCCGACGCTGTCGCGGTCGTGCAGGCGTTGCAGGAGGCTCCGCAGTCCTTCGGGGGTGGCGAATGAGGCGGTCACAGTCCCAGTCCTTCCTGGCACGCGGTGGGCGTTGCCGATCGGTTCGGTCCGGGGTGGCGGAGGGTACGGGTCGTCGTGGTCGGCGTACGGCGCGCTCGTCGTACGAGCTCGGCCTGGAGGTCGATCCCGCGGCCGACCATCGGGCCGAGGTACGAACCCAGCTCGGTGGGGCGTACCCAGGCGACCCGCTTCTGCGCTTGCTCGCGAGCCGGCTGGTCGGACCGGAGTGAAGGATCGCGATGCAGTGCGAGTTCGCTGGCGCTGGGCTGGACACCCTCGGCAGGGGTCGGGCGCTCCGGCGGCCGGTAGCTGTGGCGGCGGTATTCGGCGTGCGTGTTCACAGGTGGATCCCTTCACTCGCTGGGGTAGGGCCCGGACGGCTCCCGGGGCCGAGCCGGGTGGCGATGCGGAACGCGGAGTTGACAGTCGTCTCGATCTCGCGGTCAGGAAGCCCGGCGTACTGCGCGGCCGGCATGAGCCAGCTCATAGCGTCGGCGTGGGTGAGCCCGTTCTCGGCCATGCGGCAAGACGCCCAGAACAGGGCGTGGTTGCGGCCGCCCTCCGGAGTCAGTGCGACGGTTCTGGCCAGAGCCTCGGGTCGGCACCCGGTCGCGGGCATGCCGGCGGGCGGCCGCTGCGGCGCTGATCGGGGTGGCTCCAGGAATCGGCGGAGCTCGACCGCATCGACGGACTTCGGGGCATGGGTGGCGACCGCGATGACGTCGTACGACCGCGTCGTTCCATCGACCGCGATCCGCGACGGGGGAGCGATGACGTAGCCGCCGTCGCCGCGGAAGTCGACGTGGGCGGCGGGTACCTGCCAGCTGCGCTGCTCCTGGCCGTGGACGTGCGGGTAGTAGGCGTGCAGACCGCCCGACGGCGTCCGCACCAGCCAAGCCCACGCATCGCCGAAACCCTCGCTGCGTGCTCGCTCGAAGGCAGGGAACCCGCTGGCCGAGGAATGGACGTCGACGTCGACCACGAGCACTCCGGTGGGCCCGCCGGTGGGCAGTCCGATGTTCGCGTCAGGGGTGCGTTGCCACCAACCATGGACGACATGGGCGACCGAGGTCGCATCGTGGAAGCCCTTCGGCGTCAACGGGTGCTTCCCACCCGGGGCGCACGGGAACACCGGGATGCCGTGGTTGGCGTACCGGAGTGCGGCGGCCGCAAGCGTGGGTTCCTCGGCGATTCGCTGCATCGTCGAGACCGACCACGTCGGGACCGGGTTGTTGGGGTCGAACATGCCCACGACGATGGGCCGTCAGGTATCCACGATTTCGGGATACCTGACCGGATTCAGAAGGGGGATACCTGCGTTTGCGCAGGTCAACAGATATCTCTAAGTCCCTGGCATCGAACCGTTGACGCAGCGGTCAGGGTCAGCCGGTCGGCTCGTTGAGCGCCCTGACATGGCTGAGGCCGTTGGAATCTTCGTAGTCCCACAGCGCCCACTCGTACCCGGCCACGTAGGCGATGTCGGTGTCGCTGTGCTCCTCGAGCCAGCGTCGTCCGGCATCGACCGAACCAGTCGCAAGTGCGCAAGCGCGGCCGGCGTTGTAGCCGGCCATGTATTGCTGCTCGCCACTAGTCATCGCCACAGGAGCAGTCGAACATACGTGCGAACATCGGTCAAGATGGAGCCGTGTCCGCGAATCCGCCGAAGCATGATGCGACCCGAGGCCCTCGATCTCGGCGAGGGCCGTGCCTCCGTGTGGATCACGGGGGCCCTAGTGGCGCAACTGACGCGACCGTGGCCTGGCGGCGCCCGGTTGCATCTCGCCTTGTGCGAAGCGGATGTTGAGACCGGTGAGCTCGACGGTGCCGCGGGGTCCACTCGCCTTAGATCGGACTCGTGCCACCGGGTGCGTCAGTTCGCTCGATGTCGAAGGTGTCATGGCTCGGCCAGGCGGTCAATGTCGGAGGTTTGGGTCAGGATGGGCGCATGAGTGGTAAGGATGGGTTTCTCGAGCTCCTCGAGCGCAGTTCGGCGCAGCTGCATGCCGACCACCCCGATCTCATGGACAGCGGGGACCTGATCCCCACGCCGAACGAGATCCATGAGGCTGATGTCGCCCTTTTCGATGAAGGCATGGACGCGGGGCTAATCACCGTGCTGCGCGGCGGCCGATTCAACACCCTTGACCGGCCGACGCCAACCGGGCACTGGGGTCTGCTGTCTCGGTCGCGCCAGGGAGGCTGGTACAACGCGGAGTATCTGCCGCAGATCGCCGCCTACGTTGATGCAATCGTGCACCTGGGCTACCCGGCCGGACGGGTGTTGTTCGAGCTTCCCGGTTCGGCACTCCAGCTGGATCTGGCCATCCTCGACGACGACGGCCGAGTAGTGGTGCTCGGCGAGGCCAAGCGCGACGCAGCCATGCTCGAAACCTTGCGGTGCGCCGTCGACCGCAGGTACGCCGCTGCGGCCCCTGACATGACCGCAGCCAAGGACGAGGCTCGTCAGCTCGCGTGGCGACTGTGGACGGTCGCGCCGGACTACACCTGGCTCATTGGACCGAACCACCGTGCAGCGTTCACAACGACGACCTCACCACTGCGGCTGGAGCCGACCGCTGACGAACGACTTCCGCCGGCGTCCGACCTGGGACTGGCCCGGCCGCCCGGCGTCGCGATGATGCCGCCGCCCACGCTGCGCTGATGCTCTGCCTCCCGTCCGCCCCTGGACTTTCGCACGAACACCTCGAACCCAGACCGTACCGGTCGGCAGGGTGTGTCAATGAGCCCGCCCGCAGCCGCCCGACCAGGACAAACGCAAGTCCGAATCCGAAATCTCCGTCAAGTGGCACGAGTCAGTTTCGAGGTTCCACGTTGCGATCCGCACGTCCGAGAGACTCGCGCACGAGCGCGGGTCGCAGCGCGATATCAGCCCGTTCCGCGGCGCGCGGTCTGTTGCCGCGGCTTGCCTCCGACGACTTCATTGGTTCGAGGGGGCAACTGGATCGGGCCGTAGTCGTCATCACTGCGGTTCGAGATGCTGTCGTGCATCCGTGCTTCGGCTCCCTCAACGTCCCCCGTGGCTCGGTCGACGGCGACGCGGTCGAGGTTTGCGATCTCGTCGTACGGCGACGCGGCGAGTGCGACGTTCGACGCGAAGTCCGCTAGGTCGAGGTCGCCCGCAGCGAGCGCGTGCGTGGTGACGATGTGCCCGACATCGACGATCGCGGCAGTCATGATGTGGTCGAGGCGGTCACCCTCGAGGAGCCAGCCCCACCCGTCCTTGCGGAGGTCGGTGAACGGTTCGCCGCTGACGAGGTGCAGCGCAGAGACGAGATCGGCCATCCCTTCCGAGCCGCGGCTCTGGCCACGAGCCCGCAGGCGCCGGAACAGGTCGAGGTCGCAGAGCACCCCTTCGAGGGCATACGTCGCGGGTACGCCGTCCTTATGTGTCTGCTGCGCCCGCGGGAGGTACGGGCTGCCCGCCCGGCTCTGCCCGAGCCACTTCCGGATGATGCTCAGGTCGGACCGCGCCTTCTGAGGACGGATGCCGAGGTCCTCGGCCAGCTTCTCGGCGGTGACTCCCTTCGGGTGGAGTGCCAGGTACGCGAGGAACTCGACGTAGTAGGGCCGTCGGTGGGCCGTGGCTGTGGCGTCGCCCAGAGTCCTGACGGTGACCGGACCCAGCAGGGTGACCTTCGGCGCGACAGGAACCGGCGAATCCCATCGGGCGAGGTCCTCGTCCAGGTCTGGATCGGAGGCATGAACCGCCGAAGCGGCTGCCGCGGTTGCGTTGGGGGCCAGAACCTCGACGTCATCGACGGTCGTGGCCGCCCGGTCGGCGTACACGTGGGTGTCGAGCGGCAGAAGTGACGAGGAGCCCGCCGGAAGTTCCTCTGGGCGCGGTTCGGTTAGCTCGTCGACGAGCGCACCAGCGCAATCCGCCACGCTCTCTTCGTCGGCCGCCCGCGGCATAGGCACCACCTGCGCCTCCGTGGTGAGCTCGATCAGCGCGGCGCACGCCTCTGCCTCGGGGGCAGTGAGCCCCGAGGCAGCGAGATCGAGGTGGAGGGAGGGAATCCGCAAACGGCCCTCGGTACTCAGGTGTACGGCGACGTACGGCGGGGACGGTTCTCCTCCAACGGTGACCAGAGCCAGACCCGGACGTCCGGGGAAGCCTACGACGGCTCCGGCCAAGCGGGTCAGATGCGGACCTCTGTCGCCGCCCGCGATAATCGCGGCCTGGAACTCGTCTGGCTCGCCGGTCGGACTGGCGATCGCGAGGTCGTCGGCGAGAGCGCCAAGGAACGCGTCGTCTCCGGGGTCGTGGACGTGGACGTAGTCGCGGTTGATCGCGGCGAGCTCTCTGCCGATTCCCAGCGCTTCGATGTGCACCGGCGAGGCCCAAGGGTTGACCACCAATTCAGCCATGAGATGGCGGGCCAGTGCGTCGGTGCGATCGGGGTCTCCGGTCAGCGCCAGCGCACGGAGCTCCTCGAGGTTGAGCAGGACGAGCGCTAGGTCGTCTGCCTGCCCGACGCTGACCAGCATCGGGTACGGCGACAGCGCTTCTGGCGGTGGAGTCGTGACCGCGTCGACCGAGAGCTGCCATTCCGCGCCTTCTCGAGTCCACGGCTCGGGGAGTTCAGCCGGCTCCGCGAGCGTCAGCACGATCCGGCTCGAAGAGAGTTGGATGGAGACCAGGCGAGGTGCAGGATCCAGGCCCCGGAGGGCCGCATCGAGCTCCTCGATCGGGTGCGCGGTGACGGATCCCGACACCTGCACCGACTTCTCGACCGCGAGTAGCTCGGCGGGCGGTGGCGCGATGATCCTGCCAGGCCGGCGATAACGCAGTTGGGTTCGCCGGTGCTGCCGGAGCACGAGCCACAGCGACCCTGCCAGGAGTGCTCCGCCGCCCGCGAGTCCCGGGAGCAGCCAGCTCGGGGTGGTCTCGTCCTCGGCAGATTCGGGGGCATCCTGCTCAGGTTCCGGATCACCTACCTCGCGGTCGGGCGCAGTCGGGGCATCGGTGGGAGGAGTCGTCTCATGGAGCGGTGGGTCCTGAGCGTGCTTCGGCTCCTGCGGCTCGGCCGCCGACTGTCCCGGGATGGTGAGCTTCCAGCCGGGGAGGATGAGATCTGGGTCGGAGAGGTGGGCACCGTTCGGCTGAACGGTGGTGCGCGATGCTTGGAAGATCGACGGGTACGCGTCGGCGTCACCCAGCTGGTCTTCGGAGATCTCGGAGAGGGTGTCGCCCGGCTGGACGACGTATGAGCCGCCCGACGAGTCGTCCGCGAGTGGGACCTTGAGCACGGTTCCCGGCAGGAGGAAGTCGGGGCGCCCGTCGAGGACGGCCGTGTTGAGGGCGACGAGCTCGACGTACCGCGTGCCGTCGCCGAGCCGTTCTTCGGCGATCTTCCAGAGGCTGTCGCCGCGCTTGACCGTGTAGCGCTCGGTCTCCGGCTGCACCGTCCGCACGTCGTCTTCCCTTTGAGGCTCCGCTGGCGAATCCACGGTGACCGCTACCTGCGGCTCATTCGGCAACGGTGCGGCGACCGCAGCATGCGCGCGGGGTTGGGGCAGCGCGGCGCTGACAGCCGGGACGGCGACGAACAGCAGAGCTGCGGCCGCGACCAGGCGGTCGGCGGCGAGCTGAGGAACAGCGAGACCGGGGAGGCGCGGCGTACGGATACCGCGAGCCTGCGACACGATCGACGCAAGGAGTTGGCACGTGAAGACGGCCCAGGCGATCCAGCAGACCGCGGTGATGACCTGCAGGGCGAGCGTGCCGTCGTCCTGAGACGTCAGCCTGGACCACGTGAACGCGCTCGGATCGGGGAGGGCATCGATGACGATGAGCACGACGGGCACGCCGCCCATGAACACGACGAGCGTGAGAGTGGCCAGCAGGCCGCGCAGCCTGGAGTCGGTCTTGTTCATTGCTCGCTACCTCCGAGGGTGCGGACGAGTCGCGCGGTCGCGCTGCCGGTGACGTCGAGGCGGTTGATGCCGATGAGACCGAGGAACTGCGGGTCATAGGAGTCCTTCACCGTCACGGTGATCGTGGTCCCATCGGTAATCGCTACCGTCCCAGTGACTCCGGCCGCTTCGAGGTCGTGCTGCGCGGCAGCGCGCGCGGCGGCGGGGGAGATCGCGAGGTCATGACCCTGAATGGCGGAGGCTCCTTCGACCTCCTCGCCACCTGCCCGCGCGGCCTGTGCAGCGATGTCGTGGGCTCGCTCGTGGGCGTGAACCTGACCTCCAAGGTCGACCGCCAGCCCGACGAGGAAAATCATCACGAAGCTGGACAGCGCCAACCACACGGTGATGGAGCCACGCTCGTCCCGGCGGCTCATCGTTCCCGCCAGGTGTCGATCGGACTGGACATGGTTGCGCGCATGACGCGGGATCCGGGGACTCCGGGAACCGCGAGATCCGACAGGTCGAGTTGACAGGAGACGGTCACGTTCACCGAACCAGGAACACCAGGCTGCTTGTCGAAGTCGCTCGTGTCAACGGCGACGTCGATGGCCGAGCAGCCGATCTTCTGGTTGGTGATGCTCGATGTCGCTGCCCGGCGTGCATCGACTCGGGCGACGTCCGCGTTGCGTGCGAGTGAGGCCGACCGAGCTGCATCGGCGGCGGCGGACTGAAGCGCCTGATGAGTGGTCGCCGTACGACCCCCGAAGATGACCAGGCCGACGAAGAGTGCGAAGGCGGGTACGCCGATCGCCGCCTCGATCGCTGCTGAACCGCGTTCGTCCCGGCGGATCACGGTGCCGTCACCTGCTCGACCGGCACGCTCGCGCTCTGTGTGATGCGGACCTTCCACCCCGGAATGACGCTCAGGGAGAGGCCGCTGACTGTCACCGTGGCGGTGGTGGCGGTCCGGTGCGCGCTCGTGGAGGTCGCGGTCATGACGTCATCGCCACCGGCTTCGGCGAGGAAGTCGTTGGCGGCGCCGATACCGTCGGACTCCCTGCCCTGCTCGGCCCCGGCGGCTCTGGCGCCCTGCTGCGCTGCCGCGATGGCGACCGTCTTCGCGTGATAATAGAGCGCGGCCTGCATCCCGAGGAACATGACCGCGAACAGCGCGGGCAGGAGGATGACGAGCTCGATCGAGACCGAGCCCCGGTCGTCGCGCCGCCGGCGGCGCCTACTTGATGTTGCCGGCCTGACTCTTGACATAGCTCGTCACGGCCGCAACGACAATCCCGACGATGGCGATCACGGCAACCGCCCAGAGGACGTGCTCCGTCGTCACCGAGCCACGCTCGTCTCGGCGGGCGGACCGCAGGTCGTCGCAGCCGGTCAGGGCGGCCAGTTGAAGCAGGACCAGGACTTTCAACATGTGTTCCTCCTTTGATCTGTCCTTCCGTGTCACGAGGCCGTGAACATGCGAAGCAATGAGGGGGTCACGAGCAGGGCCATGAAGATGACGCCCAGCAGCGAGCCGGGGATGGTCATGCGCTCGCCCACGGCGTTCGCCTGGGCGATCTCTTCGTTGAGCATCGCCGCTCGCATGGCTGCGGACCGGGCACGCAGGGTGGCGTACACGCTTGCTCCCTCCTCGCCGGAGAGCCGCATGATGTCGGCGAAGTCGTCGAGCTCGGGAAGTCCGAGCTCCTCTGCCAAGGTGTGCAGCGCGTCCCAAGGTGGGAGGCCCGACCAGCGCGACCGCGTCAGCTCCTCCGAGAGCCGGGTGAAGACCCACGAGTCGCCGATCTCGGCCGCTGCTTCCATGGCCTGCCGGACCCCGATGCCGTTGTGCCTTTCGAGCGCGACCAGGTCGATGTAGGCGCCGAGGGCGCGGGCGAACTCGACGCGTGCCTTCCGCGCGTCGTCGAGCGCGTTGTAGTTCGGGATGAAGAACATGACGGCCGCGAGGCCGATGGAGGCGAGCGCCGGAATCTGGAGTGCAAGACCGAGGCCGAGCGAGTTGAAGAGCAGCGTGAGCCCGGGTGGGATGAGCAGGCCGAGGCCGGCGAAGGTGAGCTTCTCGCCATAGAACTGCGCCACGGAGATCCGGAGCAGGGCAAGCTCGCGGGCTGGCGTTCGCACCCACACTCCCGGGGGCAGCACCCGCATGCCCCAGAGCCCGAGTCGTTCCTTGCCAGTCCGAGCCGGTGCTGCATTGGTGCTCGCGCGGTCGTGCGTGGAGGAGACCCTTTCCAAGGCGTCCGCGAGGTCCGGCTCGGCGGGCAGGAGCCGCGCGACGACAAGAGCGAGTCCGAGGCCGATCAGGCCGCCGGACAGGAGCGCCAACTGGAGACCCGTGATCATGGCGTCGCCACCGCATCGGGCCGGGTTTCGAGGAAGCGCGGGAGCGGTTTGCCGGTGGCCATGCGCCGCATCCAGATCAGGGTGCCGACGTACGCCGAGAGGAGTACGACGAGGATCACCTGGCCCATGGCGGACGCGTACGGCTCGACGTACTTTCCGGACAGGGCCAGGACGACCAGGACGCTGGCGCTGATGAGGGTCACCCAGCGAGCGGTCGCGCGAGGCTTGGCGCGGTCGGCCTCGACTTGGCGGCGGGCCCGTACGTCGGCCGCGACCGACTCCGCGAGACCGTCGAGAACACTCGCCAGCCCGGCGCCGCGGCGACGTGCTCCTAGGATGAGATTTGCGGCGATCAGGTCACCGGTCGCATCGTCGAGCTCGTCCGCGAAGGCCCGGAGCGCCGTCTCGGTGTCCCACCGGGCACGTAGGCGAGCGACGAGCCGGCTGACTTCAGGGCTGATCGGCGCCGGCGTGGAGCGAAGCGTCGCGACCAGCGCCTGCTCGAGGCCGATCCCGACTGTGAGGACTCCGGAGAGGGAGCGCGTCCATTCCTCCATCGCTTCGAGCCGGTTGATCTGGGTGGTGGCCGGGGGAGCGCTTAGCAGAGTCGGCAGTCCGACGACGGCCACCGGCGCAATGACCAGTGCGAGTACCCATCCAGTGATGACCCAGCAGAGGACGCCCAGCCCGAAGCCGATAAGAAGAAGCATCCGGGTGCGCGAGGTCAGGGTGACGCGGCGTGCTCGCGCTATGCGCTTCTGGCGGAGTGGTTCGGCTGTCGGTAGTAGGCCGAGGACGATCCCGAGGATGCCGATGGCGATCAGTCCACCTGCGAGGGCGGGAAGCACGGGTGTCACGGCTGGGCTCCGTACGGCTGGGTCGATAGGTACGTCGCGAGGTCGAACCCGTACTGGGCCAGTGCGCGGTACTCGTCAGGAAGCACATCCGGTACGGCGACGCCTGACGCATCGGCACGGAAGACATGCGTGGTCGCGTATCCGACCTCCCGCTCGCCGGGGGCCAGAGCGATGATCTCAGCGACCCTCCTCGTCCGCTGCGCACCGCCGGGGACGGTCTTGGTCTCCATGCTCAGCTGGACGATCAGGTCGACAGTGGCCGCCAGCTTGCTCGTCGCGAGCCCCTGGGTGACATGCGAACCGGCTTCCATCGCGCACGTGACGAGCTTGCGGACGGCCGACACGGCGTCGGCCGCGTGGGTGGTCGAGATGGAGCCGGTCCCGGATTCCATCGCCTTGATCATCGCCCAGATCTCCTTGCCTCGTACCTCGCCGACGATCTGCCGAGAGAGGTTGAACCGGAAGGAGTCGACGAGCGCCTCATCGAGGGTGAATTCGCCAGCTTGACGGCCATCAGGCCCACGCTCGCCGGACCCCGGACGTGCCTCCCAGGCATGGACGACCTTGTGGCGACCGAGCTCATGGAGGTGGAGCTCGTACTCGGTCTCGAACGTCCCGATCGCCTCCATGGCGTCGATCTCGGCGCAGAGGGCGCGGACCAGAGTCGTCTTGCCCGCTCCCTGGGCGCCGGCGACCACGATCGAGCGTCGTGCCCGGACGGCCGCGCGTAGGAACGACGCCGCGGTCGGCGTCATCATCTCTCGGGCGACGAGGTCGTCGAGGGTGACCTGCATCAGTCGGTGCCGTCGGATCACGACTGACGGGCGGGGCGTGACCCAGGCTGCGGCAGCCAGGCGGGATCCCCCGTCCAGCCGTAGATGGAGCCGCGGCTGGGCTTCTGAGAAGGACCGAGCGTTGACCTCGCTGCGGGAGGCAAGGAACACGAGGAAATCGATGAGCTCCTGGTCGGAGTCAGCGACCGGCGGGCCGTCGATCAGGGTGCCGTCGACCAGCTCGAGAAGGACGTTGTCGTGGCCGACGATGACGATGTTCTCGATGTCGTCGTTGTCGACCAGCGGCTGGAGACGACCCAGGCGGAAGAGGGAGTCGAATACAGCCTGCGCCGTGGCCTGCTGGCGAGCCGGGCTCCAGGCGCCGCGGCCGGCATCGACGTCGTCGGCCATCGCTGACTCGATGAGGTCCAGGACGATCGAGCGGCCGAGTTCTTGCTGTGCTGGCTTATCGAGTCGACTCCGGTCCGAGGCGACGGCCTGGCTCAACTGCTCGGACGCTCGCGCGCGGAGCTCCGCGACGATCGACCAGTCCACATCGGGCCCAGTCGTGGGGGGAACGGATACTGGAGTGCCGAGCCTGGCGGCTGCTGGTGTCGAGCCGTTCGTCGGCTGGCTGAAGAGCGGCAGGCGCGAAAGGTCGCCGTACTCGTTCAGGTAGCGGGAGGCCTCGGTCACCGTTCCGCCTCCTCGACGAGAGCGAAACGACCACGTGCGACGTGCGCCTGGACCGACTGGGCCGCTGCCTGGAGCCCCCGCACGTAGGGGCCCGTCTCGAAATGCCGGGGCGGCTGCGCGCCACGGTGGTAGACGGCGGCCGACGCCGGATCGTCGGGGAGGTCAGCGATCACGGGCATGCCGAGCACCCTGGAAACCTCGGTGTCGCGGTACGGCTGACCTTCGCCGATCAGGAGCAGGCCCGGGTGTCTCCATCCGGACCCAGGCTCGCGGATCGTCTCGGCCCATGAGCGTGCCGCCGAAATCGCCGGCAGGTTGGCGCGAGTGACCAGCAGGGTTGCGTCAGCCGAGTCCAGGAGGTGCTGCGGCGATCCCGTCAGCCCGAGCCTGCCCGCGTCGACGATGACATCCTGCCCGCTCGCCTCAAGTTCGTGCAGGGCCGAGCCGAGCGGCTCCCACACGTCGCGGAGTGCGGACGCCTGGGCGTGTGTCCGGGTCCCCGCAACAAGGCAGACGTTCGGATTCAGTGGGCGGACGACGTCCCGCAGCGCATCCGGCGTGCTGAGTGGGGAGAGCGCGAGCTCCACCAGCCCGATGTCGTAGGGCGTCGTGCCCTTCATGAACCCGGCGAGGATCCCGGAGCCGCCGGTCGGGTCGGCCTCGACAAGGAGCACTGGACGGGGCCAGCAGAAGGCCAGGCCCACGGCCGTCGTGGTGACCCCGGGTGATCCGGAAGCGGAGGTCAAGCAGATCACGGCCATCATTCGGCTTCCGAGTCCAACACCAGGGCGACGTTGCCGGTGGCGGCACGTGCGGCAAGGACGCCCGCGTCGGCATACGGCACCAAGACATTGACGACTGTGTTGCCTGTGGTCTCGTCCATGTAGGTTCCGACAACCTCGGCGACGGTGAACTGCGGGGAGTTAATAGGTGCCTCTCCGTTGTCGCCCGGCGTGACGATGATGCGGACCTTGTCGCCGCCGTACAGAGGCATTCCAGGGACCTGTGCGGGTGTCAGGGAGATCCCGACGATCGACTGGCCCTGCGGAGGTAGCGGCTTGTCGGCCGTCGACTCGCCGGTGAGCAAGCCGCCAGCCGCGATGTCGAGCGCTGCTCGCTGCCCGACGACATCGTCGAACGCCGACGCGGGCAGCGGCGACAGCGCCGGGTCGGTGCTGATCCGGATCCGCTGGATGTCCGTTGCATCGATCACCTCACCGCGGTGGATCGTGTCGCGGGCGGCGAGAACCTCCTGGGTGTTCGTCGTCGCGCTCCAGGCCCACGCGCCGAGCAGGCAGCCGAGCGCCGTCACGATGACCGCGGCCACGACGAGCGCGGGGCGTCTCCGGAGCTTGGGCGGGGGAGTGATGCTGGCGGCGGTCTCCGGCGCGGCAGGGCGCGGGCCGGTCCTCCGGTCCTCTCGGGCAGTTGTGGACACGTCGTCGTACCTCCCGCGCAGCTCGTCAGTTCACGAGCACCTGCGCCTCGCCGATCCGGATATGTGTCGAGCGGTTGAGGCCGTCGAGCCGGATCGTCCCGGTCTGGCCGGCGCCCGACCACGTGATGACCCAGCTCGACGTGGCCGTGACGGAGTAGGCGTCGTTGGCCTCGTGCGCGCTCGACTTCTTGTAGGTGTAGCCGCAGTCGGGCGAGTCCTTCCTCCCGTACGACGGCTTGTACGGCGTCCCCGCCGTGTCGCAGACGACTTCATTGCCGTCGCCCATGTCCCACGTGATGTGGAGGACCTTCGCGGTGGCCGTGACTGAGATGCCCCCGGCGGAGGCGCTCTCAGTGATGGGGCCGACGGTGTGGGCGTTCGGGTCCTTGGCCCACATCCAGACCGGCATCCCGACCAGGCCGATGCTGTCCGGGCCCGGCTCGGGCGCGATACCGATGTTGATGGCCGATAGGCGCATCCGCTCGATTGCGATCTGGGCCACTTCGCGTGGTGTCGGCCCCGTGCCGGAGTTCGGCGGCGGGTCCTGCGACCAGATGGTGATGAGCAGCCCTGTCTGCGGCTGGTAGCAGCTGTAGACCGCGCCGTCGCCAGGCTCGTGACCCTGCCAGCTCGGGTCGCCCGCCGGCGGTTGCGGCTCAACTGGGCTGATGTAGCAGTGGTAGTTGTTCGACCAGTAGCCGGCGGGCGAGGAGCAGGGCACAGGTCCCGGCGGAGGCTTCGTGATGCCCTGGCTCGTGCCGTCCCAGTAGCAGGCGGCACCACTGCCGGTGTCCTGTGGACCGTCGTCGCCCGGCTCGCCCGGCGTACCGGGGGTCCCCGGGACCTCGATCCAGATAAGGCACTCGCCCGTCGCCGGGTCGGTTTGCGAGCACACGGTGTCCGCGTATGACGGAGCCTGGACAATGGCGGAGAGGACGCCGGCGGACAGCGCGGTCAGGAGGAGGCGAATCAGGATGCTGCGCATGGCGTCTGCTTGAGGTCCAGGCCCGTCGCCACACGCCAGCCGCCGGTCGGGTCGGCGGCGTACTTGTAGTTCGCGACGGTGTAACGCGTCCACCCCGTGTCCGGGCGGTCCGGGGAGACGATCGACTTGCCGCTCTCGTCGAGCACGTCGACCTTGGTGACGTCCCAGCAGACGTCAATGACGACCGTCGGCACCTTGCCGGCGTTCGGGTCGGAGTTGTCGAGGTTGACCGACTGGACCTTCAGTTCGTTGAGGGCCGTCGTGCCGGTCTGCCGCTGGCCCTCATCGCGCTGTCGGGTGATGAGGGTCTCGACGGCGTTGAGCTGCGCGCTTGTCGCGACGGACTTCAGCTTCTTGAGGTCGACCGCAGGATCGCTGCGGAGCTGGTCGACCACCGCGAAGTAGCTTTGTACAGCGTCGGTGGCCGCGGCGCTCGCCGCATCGGAAGGGGAACTGGGCGAGGAGCTCGTCGTCGGTGAACTCGGCGACGTCGACGACGGCTCCGAGGTCGGCGGCGGGTCGGTGTCGCTGCCGCCACACGCGGAAACCGCGGCCAACATCACTGTGCCGGTCGCCCAGGAGATCAACCCGAGTCGATTCATCATGCGGTTCCTGTTCCTCCTACATGTGACTGAGGAGGCGGACGCCGCTGCGAACGGATCCCGAGCGCCGTCTGCGCCTTATCGTAGCCACGATTCGGTGATTCTGGCCCGCCAACTTCCACAGGCCCTTCCATCCTCAGGTGCCTCTCCTTGTCCAAGCCGCTCCACCGACTCACTCCCCGCCCATCCCGCCTCTTCATCCGTCCCCGCCCCTCGTCCCCGCTCCGTCCTCGGTGTCTCCACGCCATCCCCTCTCGCCTTCACACGGTGTGCAGATCGAGGGGGCTGTGGAGAAGGACGCGCACCTGAGCGCTGTGGGACGGAAACGACCGTGACGGTCTCAATGCGCCGGATGTCCGCGGGCAGCGGCTACCAGTACCTGCTGCGCAGCGTCGCGGCGGGCGACGGCAACCGCGTCCTGTCGACGCCCCTCACCCGCTACTACTCCGACGTCGGTACGCCGCCCGGCCGCTGGCTCGGGTCCGGTGTCAGCGCCTTCGGCGCCGGCCAGCTCCGGCCGGGCATGGGGGTGAGCGAGGAGCAGCTCGCCCTGCTCGTCGGCATGGGCCGAGACCCGATCACGGGAGTGCAACTCGGCCGGGCGTACCCGTCGTACAGGAAGCTCTCGGACCGCATCGAGGACCGCGTGGCCGCTCTCGACCCGGAGATGACACAGGAGGACTGCGCGGCCGAGACGACACGGATCGAGGCCGAGGAGACCGCGGCTGGGATGCGGCGCGCGGTGGCCGGGTTCGACCTCACCTTCAGCGTCCCGAAGTCTGTCTCCGTGCTCTGGGGTGTCGCAGACGCCGTCACCCAGGAGCGGATCGTCGCCGCCCATCATGCGGCGGTCGCCGACGTCGTTGCGCTCTTCGAGCGAGAGGTTGCCGCCACCCGTGCGGGCATCTCCGATACCGACGGCGCCGTTGTCCAGGTCGACGTGGCAGGCGTCGCTGCCGTCGCCTACGACCACTTCGACTCGAGGGCCGGTGACCCGCAGCTCCACACCCACGTCGTCATCGCCAACAAGGTCCTCACCGTCATGGACGGCCGCTGGCGCAGCCTCGACGGACGCCCGGTCTTCGCCTCACGCACCGGCCTGGCCGCCCACTACGACGCCCTCCTCGCTGACCGGCTGTCGCGAGACCTCGGCATCGAATGGGAGCAGCGGCAGCGCGGACCCGACCGGAACCCCCGATGGGAGATCGCCGGTGTCACCGATGACCTCATCACCGAGTTCTCCAGCCGCACCCGCGAGATCGAGCTCAAAAAGGACGAGCTCATCGCGGAGTACGTCGCACGGCACGGGCGAATGCCCGCGGCGAGGACGATCGTCGAGCTCCGCGCCCAAGCCACGCTCGCCACCCGCCCGCCGAAGGAGGTCCGGTCGCTTGCCGACCTGACAGGTGAGTGGCGGCAGCGTGCCGCGGAGCAGTTGGGGGCCGAGCCCACCGGGTGGTCGCAGTCGGTGATCGGTCGAGCGGGCGACCTACTGACAGCGGAGGACGTGCCGCTCGCTGCGATCGAGGCGATCGGTGCCGAGGTGGTCGCGGCGGTCTCTGTGAAGCGGGCTGTGTGGACGCACTGGAACCTGATGGCCGAGGCGGCGACGCAGACGATGGATCTGAGGTTCGCGACGACCGAGGACCGCGATGCCGTTGTGGGCCTCATCGTGGACGCGGCCCAGGTGCGCTCTGTAGTCCTGACGCCGCCGGAGCTCGCCCTCAGCCCGGCCCGGTTCCAGCGCGAGGACGGCACGAGCCGCTTCCGCCCGCGGCATGGCGAGAAGTACTCCTCGATCGCAGTGCTCGAGGCCGAGGCGCGATTGTTGGCACGCGCCGAGAAGGTGACAGCACCAACGGTGTCGGTCGGGGTCGCAGGGCGAGCCGGTGGCCGTGGCACGGCCTCGCTGACCGTCCAGCAGCGGCGTGCAGTGGAGAGCGTCTGTCGCTCAGCACGTCAGGTCGACCTTCTCGTCGGGCCGGCCGGGGCTGGCAAGACCACAACGATGAGAACGCTCCGCGCGGCCTGGATCAGCGAGCACGGGCGGGGGAGTGTCGTCGGTCTGGCGCCGTCCGCCGCTGCAGCCCAAGCGCTGGCCGACGACCTCGGGGTCGCGTGTGAGAACACGGCGAAGTGGCTCCATGAGTACGACCACGGCCGCACCGAACTCCGCCGAGGTCAGTTGGTGATCGTCGACGAGGCGACTCTCGCCGACACGGTGACGCTGGATCGGCTTACGGGGATCGCTGCCGCCGTGCACGCAAAGGTGCTCCTTGTCGGCGACCCGCACCAACTCCAGGCCGTCGATGCCGGCGGAGCCTTCGCACTCCTCGTCGACCGGCGTGCGGACACCCCGGAGCTGAATGAGATCCACCGGTTCACCAACGAGTGGGAGAAGGCGGCCTCACTCGCGCTGAGCCGCGGCGACGTGCAGGTCATCTCGGCGTACGCTCGCCACAAGCGGATCCGTGAGGGCCTCACCGACGAGATGGTCGACGCCGCGTACGTCGCTTGGCGCGCCGACTGCACCGCCGGGCGCGCAAGCATCCTCGTGACCGAGTCCGCCCGTGATGTCCGGGCGCTCAACGAACGTGCCCGGGCCGAGCGTCTGGTTCTCGACGGCGCCGTCGATCACCGCGAGGTCGCCCTGATCGACGGCTGCCGAGCGTCGGTGGGAGACGTCGTCATTACCCGTCAGAACGACCGCCGCATCCGGACAATGCGAGGCGGGTGGGTGAAGAACGGTGACCGTTGGCTTATCACCGACATCCTGCGGGACAGTTCTGTCGTCGTCAGGCCCCTTGGCGGCGGCCGGCGAACGGTCCTACCGCCGGAGTACGTCGCCGAGCACCTCGACCTCGGCTACGCCGTCACAGCGCATCGCGCTCAGGGCGTCACCGTCGACACGGCGCACGTCGTCGTCACTGCATCCACGACCCGAGAGAACCTCTACGTCTCGATGACCCGCGGACGCGAGTCCAACATCGCGTACGTCGCCCTCAATCAGCCCGACGACAGCCACTCCGCGCCGGAGGCGGACGACGTGACGGCCAGGACGGTTCTGTACGGCGTCCTGCAGCACAGCGGCGCCGACCTATCGGCCACGCAGACGATCGAGGCCGAGTACGAGCTCCACGGGGGCATCGACCGCCTCGCCGCTGAACTTGAGACCCTTGCGGCAGACGCCCAACGCGACCGGTTCGTAGACCTGCTGAGTCGCTCGGGTCTCACCACTGCTCAGCAGAATGAGGTCATCGAGTCGACAGCCTTCGGCCCACTTGCTGCAGCGCTGCGGCGAGCTGAGGCCTACCACCACGATTTGGAGGCACTTCTGCCGCGGGTAGTCGGCCAGCACGATCTCGGCGACGCCGGTGACATTGCCGCCGTGCTGCGATATCGCATCGACCAGACCGCGGCCTCTGCCCCACGCGGCTGTCGCCGACAACCGCGCCTGATCGCCGGCCTCATCCCCGAGCCCTTGGGTGTCATGAGCCAGGAAGACCGCCGGGCGATCGACGAGCGCAAGGCGCTGATCGAGTACCGTGCGCGCGCACTTGCCGAGCGAGCTCTGGCGAGGGGCGAACTATGGATTCGACGCCTGGGCCACCAACCGTCGGGCACCGAAGACAGCGAGCTTTGGTTGGTCGCTGCATCGGCCGTCGCGGCCTACCGAGACCGCTACAGGCTCGACCGGGACCTGCCGATCGGTGGGAGTGCTGCGACCGACGCTCAGCGTGCTGAGCGGCAACGTGCTCTACGGGCGATGCGCAAGGCGTCCGCCTTGGCGACCGCAGATGGGGCATCTCGCCGTCCCGGCTCGACGGAACTCCGAGCCATCTCGGCGCCATAGGACCTTGCCGCGACCTGTTCTCCACAGAGCACGTCCACTCCGGTCCACACGCGTCACGGGGGGCGTACGACAGCAATACCCGACAATCCGTGGAGGTCTCGATGCTTCTCCCGCTCGCAGTTCCCGTGGTCGCGGCGGTTGTGCTTGCCCATCGGCTGTTTCAAGCCGTGGCGCCGTCGAACATCTTGATCGCCCGTGTGCGCAGTGCGCGTCCAAGCCCGCTCCGCGCGGGAGCTCTCGCGAGCCTGGCCATGATGCTGCTTTTCCTTGGTCATTGCCTCACGGTCGTCATCGCCAGTGGTGCTCCCGGCTGGCTCAATCTTATGGTTCTCGTTCTGCTCTGGGACGCGATCAAGGTAATGCTCGCAGCAGTCATCATGGCTGCGCGCTCAGCGACCGCGGCGGTTCGCCGACTTGTTCGGCGGACCGTACCGCGGCATGCCGCGGCGTTCTAGTCGGCTTGCGGCGCCATCAATCGCGAGTCGCATGAGCTGCACAGAGGTCCGGAGGCAGCGCCGCGACGACGGTCTGGCTCGCGCATGCTCGCACCCCATCCCCAGCGCCGCCGATGTTCGGGGATCGCGGCGACCCCGGCGACTCGCGCTTCGAGTTGCTGAAGCTGCGCCTCGAACTCAGGGAACCAAAACGCCAGCTCTTCGCGCTCGCCAGCCTTGGCAAAGGCTCCGCAGAGGCATTCGCCAGACATGTGGATCAATGAGGTCACCTCGTTGACGGGGACGTCGCCCTGGAGAAGTCGGTACGTGGTCATGTCAAACGTCGTCCAGTTCACGAGCGGCGAGACCCAGATCGTCGAGCCGCGACGTTCAACAGCCGGGATCGCGGCGCGGCGGGCTGACTCGGTACGCCGACGTCCGGCGAGGAAGATCACGCGTTGCCGGTACGGGTTCTGTACAAGTCGGCGACGCACCTCCTCGAGCGCGCGCTCCTTCAACCGCTGATACATCTTGAAATGGTGCCCTGGCCCGGGGAAGCCCTGATCCATTACGAGCTTCTCGTAGTGGTCACCCGGTCTCGGGGGAGTGAACTCCAGTAAGGGCAACTGCCAGTCCTTGCAGGTACGGCGAACGAACTCGCGAGTGGCCTCCAGCCCGATTGTTGTGTTCGCGTGCGCCGCGTGGGTGGCGCGGTCGCGCATCAGATGCGCAAGCAGCGTCGAATCACTTCCCCCGCTGAACAACACCACGGTGGCAGCAAGCTCCCGTCCATCGACGTTCGCGTGGCAGTCGACTGCGCGAGTCAGGATGTTGCGGGACTGCTGGACGAGCAGCCTGACGCGTTCCTCACGCTCGTGGCGTGAAAGCGCGGCGACATGGGCGGGTGGTAGAAGGGCGAGTCGATTCATGGCGCAAGCGCACGGCGGCTGCCCCTTGTCGGCTCATCGGATCACCACAGCTGTGGAAGATGATCGCGCTCCACGAGCTATGCGCCACTTCCGGCTCGGCGAGTGGCGGCAGGTCAGCGAGGGCTCGACACCGGGGCGAGCAGGCGGTTGATCACGGTGACGTCCCGGTGCGAATTAGCGACCTTGTACGCCTCTCGCGCGAGCTCGGGGATCCTGCCGCGGGCGGGCACGTCGAAACCATTCTCACGTGCCCACAGCCGAAGCGTGCGTGCATCGGGCTCAGTCTCGGGGACGTCCCCGCCAGCTGCTGGCGGGCGCCGAGAATGGTTGGCGCTCGCACGTCGTGCTGCCGCCACAAACGGCGCGAGTGCCTGGCGCAGCGCTTCGTGCTCCTT
The DNA here is from genome assembly GCA_036261595.1 of Marmoricola sp. Classification (GTDB taxonomy): domain Bacteria; phylum Actinomycetota; class Actinomycetes; order Propionibacteriales; family Nocardioidaceae; genus Marmoricola. The sequence continues at coordinate 978 of DATAKN010000115.1, read as the reverse complement.
CTCCGAAAGGTCGATCTCGAACGCGTGGCCATCCAGGCTGAAGTGAACTCCGACGCCGCTCTTATCGATCTCGGTCCCACTGACATCCGAGTAGTACGTGACGATGGTCCGCTGCGCCATCAATGCCTCCCTTTGCGGATGTCACACTTTGGCACTGCTCGTTCATGTGTGCACGTGTGTCACCGCCTTGCCAGTCCGCACAAGGCCCTCAAGGAGCTCCGTGCTGAGCTGCTCGCAGATGGCGCTGAAGGGTTCAACATCGGGTGGAATTGCGGCGAGGTCGCCGGCCAGACCGTCGGTCACGCTCACTGTCACCTGATCCCACGCCGCCAGGGAGACATGGCCGACCCGGCTGGGGGAGTCCGAGGTGTTATCCCGGAGCACCAGAAGTACACCCCTGATGCTCGGATGGGCGGCTTTAGGATCCCTGCCGGGCGCAGCTGAAAGCACACACGCGTGGTAGGCGCGCTTGCGGCCGCCCACGCGAGCCGCTCGTGACCCTCTGATTCTCAAATGCGTGCGGTGCGCCCGCCGAGGGGCAGGCACCCCCAGTTGGGGCGCACAAGGCCGCGTGGGGTGCATTGGGTACGCACAACGATGAGAAACGGCGCCTGACGCTGGAAGACGTTGAAAGACGTTTTCGCAGGTCAGACGCCGTTTCAGGCATCCAGCCGCAGGTCAGCGAGACCTCGGTACTAGATGTCGTAGTAGAGCTCGAACTCGTGCGGGTGCGGCCGCAGCTGCACGGGCAGGATCTCGTTCTGGCGCTTGTACTCGATCCAGGTGTCGATCAGGTCCGGCGTGAAGACGTTGCCGACGGTCAGGAAGTCGTGGTCCCGCTCGAGGTTGTCGAGCACCGCGCCGAGCGAGGTCGGGACCTGCTCGATCTCGGCCATCTCGGCCGGCGGCAGCTCGTAGATGTCCTTGTCGACCGGGGCGGCCGGCTCGATCTTGTTCTTGATGCCGTCGATGCCGGCG